>JAFGMG010000013.1 GCA_016927655.1 Candidatus Dojkabacteria bacterium | reverse complement strand
GTGTGTTTTTGATTTAATAATGAGGTTTTTTTGTGTTTTTATGTGTTTGAAACGTTGCGAAACAGCGCGCAACGTAGCGCAACTGAACACTACTTGCACACTACTGAGCACTACTGTGTCGCTGCTTGACATAACTTGCTATCTACTGGACAGTTCTTAGTTCTAAGTTCGGAGTTCGGAGTTTTAAGGTTTTAGACACGGATTAACGCGGGATTTACACGGATTGAAGAGGAAGAACTCGAGAACACAAGAACACAAGGACTCAAGAATAGTGGAAGTTTCTGTTTGTTTCTTCTTTTGTTTTCAAATAGCCCTGCTCCTCGAAGCCTTCTCGCTTCGGGGGGGGTATTATACCATAAGTTTGATATATTTCAAATAAATAATTTCAAGTATGTAGGTGTGTAGGTGTGTAGGTATATAGGTATGTGGGTGAAGGAGGCGGCCGGGGGGAGGGGGGGAGGGGATGTGGGGACTTAAGAATGGTGGAATTTTGCTGATTTATGCGGGAAAAGGGAAATTGTGTAAAGAATATGTTTTTAAGGGTTTGAGGGGGTTGGGGGAGGTGGTATGATATGGCCGTGACATGTGCAGAAGGGAAATGAAGGAGATCCATTTCCTGATAGCGGCGGATGAAGAATTTTGGCCACAGAGTTCACCGAGGACACTGAGGTTTGTTCTTTGACATTTTTTTTGACGCAGATTCACGCCGATTGACGCAGATTTTCTTGACGGGATTAACGGGATTTACAAGAGATTTCACCACGAAGGCTCGAAGAAACACGAAGGGTGGAAACGCGGATTAGACTAATTATACTGATTATTGCCACAGAGGGCGCAGAGTGACACAAAGAAAAACTATTTATCATGAAGTGCGTGAGGGTTAGAGATGGAGATTTATTCTTAGTTTTGAATTCTTAATGATTCGGCTTAGAGCGGGAAAATCAGAATGGAGAAGTGGACGAAGTGTGATATTTCAGATTTATTATTGCCGATGGGTTTTTGAATGACGGGATCAGATTTACCACGAAAAGCACCAAGGTGATTACAAATAAACTTCATGAGAAAATTAAGAACGGAGAAATCAAATGGAACAGTATAGAAATGTTGATGGTGATTCGGGTATTGCAGCATTTGAAACAGGGCCAGATTATATCAGAGTGCAATTCAGTGATGCCTCAGTATATCTTTATACATATGGTAGTGCTGGCTCTCATAGTATTGAGGAGATGAAACGATTGGCAGTTGGAGGTGACGGGTTAAATGCATACATCAACAAATACGCAAGAAAAAAGTATGCAAAAAAAGAGCGATAATTTTATTGTATAACCCAAGATAGAATATCTCGCATAAATAAGACAATGAAAATAAAAACAATTACAATTCATAATTGGCGATCTATCAAAGATGTTACTATTATCTTTGAAGACACGATGATTTTTATTGGGCAAAATAACCATGGAAAATCAAATATACTCTCTGCTGTCCTTTTTTTCTTAGGACAGATTGGTCTTGATCCACTAGATTTTAATGGAGACAGCACGGAGTTGTTTGTTGAGATATCTTTTGGCGATCTTGATGAAAATGACAAAGTAACATTCAAAAAGTATTTGACTGCGGAAAATACAATAAAGGTTCGCAAGCAGGCACAAAAAAATGGAGGTTTTGAATATCACGGATATTTAGAAATTCCGGAGATTGATTGGCTACGTGAAGATCGTATTTCTGAGTTTACAAAACGTGAGATTGCGGAGACATTACCGCTTGCAGTTTTATTGCCAAAAAGTGGACGTATTACAGTAGAAGCTTTTCGATCGGCACAGGAAGGATTCATTAGTGCGCACCATGCAAAAATAAAATTCCGGTATGAAATGGAATTGTCGCCATTCCTTGGTGCCAAAAATGTTGCAAAAGGTATATTTGGGGATGTGTATTTTTTGCCATCGATAAAAAAAGCGTCTGATGAGCTTGCTGTGAAAGGCAGTTGCATATTTGCCGATTTATATGCCAGAGTTATAAATAAAATGTCCCAAACAAATGAAGATTTCAAGGAAGCAAAAACAAAAATTGAAAAACTGATTAGCGTTTTAAATCGAAATAATATTGATGGCACAGAAAACCCTGATCGTCCTGCTGAATTAACTTTATTTGAGAACTCATTGAAGACAGAGCTCGAAAATTGGAATACAACGATTGATGTAGAAGTAACTCCGCCAAATGTCGACGAGATATTTCGAATGGGTACATCCGTATGGGTAAATGACGGTGTCCGTACTGATATATCCAGAAAAGGACAGGGTTTACAAAGGGCGTTAATATTTGCTCTTATTCGCACATTAGCGAAAGTACTTAAAGAGGAAAGACAGGCAACTCCTGGCGGCGAAACGCCTTCACGGCAGGCCTCAAAGTCAGCATACTACATTTTTGAGGAGCCAGAATTATATCTACACCCTCAAGCACAAAGAGAGCTTTATGATTCGCTTGTCGAACTTTCAACAGCAGAAAATCAGATCATTCTTTGTACCCATTCGAGTTCTTTTCTAAGTCTGGAAAAGTATAAGTCTATTTGTATTGTGCGTAAAAGTAGTCTTGCTGAAGGAACGATTGCGTTTCAATGCACTGAGAATCTTTTTTCCGATAATCAAAAACAAGCATTCAATATGGCATATTGGATTAATCCTGATCGTAGCGAACTATTTTTTGCAAAGAAAGTTTTGCTGGTAGAGGGAGCGACAGATAAGACAATTATTCCTTATTTGGCAGACTACTTAAATGTTTTTCGCTATGATTATACGGTAATTGATTGCGGCTCCAAGACAGCAATGCCAAGCTATATTCAGTTGCTTAATAAGTTTTCTGTGCCATATATTGTGGTATATGATAGAGACCATCAAGACGGAAAATTGCCTGATGCGATTGCGGTGGCTGATAGAAATTCTCAGAGTATTGAACAGGCAATAAACTCATCTTTTGGAAAATCGATTATTTTTGAGAACGATATCGAAGAAGAGCTTGGCATCGTAGATGGTTCAACGAAAAACAAACCCTATCTTTCACTTACACATGTGAAAGAGCCTTCATTTGTTCTTAATGATTCACTGAAAGAAAAGATTAAAGCTATTTATAATTAATATAGGGGTTATGATTATGGAAAGAACTTCAGTAAACTCAAGTAATATCGCTTCTGTTGGGTATGATGCGGGCACATTAGAAATTGAGTTCAACAGTGGAAGTATTTATCAGTATTTCGATGTGCCTGAAACTGTTTTTGATGAAATCATGGAAGCCTCTTCTCATGGGCAATACCTTAATAGGCATGTTAAGAATGCCTATCAATACAAGCAAATCAAGTAGAAACAATAGTCAAATGCCTAATCAAATACTTTCATTGAGCAACAGATTTTAAAGTAATAGAAATATAGGCTGGGCAGATTGAGCAAGAGATATGGTTGCATCTTGAGGCTGAAGCAGTGTGAAATTATGTGATATGGAATTTTATGTTTTTTGTGTAGTATGTCCTTATAAAAAGCTTTCTAAGGGATTCTTCGAAGCGAACTTCTCGATATCTCTTATAAACCTTATTTTGCCAGGACGGGTTTTCTAAAAAACCATTTACGGGATAGCGATACGGCGGTTTTGGAGTGGAATGCCCCGTCGAACAACGCTTAAGCAAAATTGCTCAAAGCGAGCTTCTCCGCATTTCCTTGGAGCGTTGTCCGACAAGGCGGGTTTTTAAAACCGCCTTTTTTACAGTTATCAGTTCAACAGTGATGCAGTGATCAGTTGAGGAATATTGCTAATTTTATACCCATCCCCGCGACGCGGTCTTGGCCCTTTTGCGGGGGGCTATAGCAGGGCGACTTTCTAAAAATTATTTATGGGAATAGTGATATGACAGAGCAGACGATTAAATGTCCGAGTTGCGGGGCCGAAATCGCTTTGAATGAGGCGTTGACGGG
>JAFGMG010000012.1 GCA_016927655.1 Candidatus Dojkabacteria bacterium | reverse complement strand
TACGGAGAGGACAGGATTCGAACCTGCGGAGCCCAAGGGCTCACAGTCTTTCCAGGACTGCCATTTAAACCACTCATGCACCTCTCCATATGTGTAATTATATCGTATTATTGATTATCAAGCGAAAGAAGTTCTGCAAAATCTTTTAGATATGAGACTCCCTCTTTCTTAAAATCCTCTGCTGTTGTGAGTCCCGTGAGCACTCCTTGGAAATCGAATCCGGCCCCACTTGCTGCTTGGTAGTCTCTGACTGAATCTCCCACATATAATACTTCTTCGGGTTTTATATTCAACTCAGCCAGTTTTTCGATAGAGGGCAAAAATACCTTTGGATCAGGCTTGTGAAAATCCGTATGCTCAGCACCCTGGATGAAATGAAACATGCTTCCAGTGTCAATGCCCATTCTGATCAGATCTCCCTCGACAGACTCGCCCAGCATTGCAGAGACAATTGAAAGATTGTACCCAATGGATTTTAGCTGCTTGAGCGTCTCCGGAACACCTGGCAGGAAGCTTTTGGGAAATTGTTCATTGAGGCTAAAGTAATTCTCTTTGATAGATTCCGGATCATCAACATCACCAAAGAGATTTTTCTGTAGCTGTTCAAATGGTTCTCCCCAGTGCTCTCTAAGAGATTCTTCAGTAATTTCTATATCATAGAATTTCTTTCCTGTCAGTTTGTATTTATCCCAAATCACGTGGTGGGTATTTACAAGAGTATCATCATAGTCAAATATTATTGCTTTGATTTTCATGTCATATTTTTAATGCGCATGTTGATTATAATTTGATTTTTAAATAAGATAAAGCATTCTAGTTTTTAGTAGATTTGCTATGCAAAAGTACAAAAATGAGATTCAAATATGAGCAAAGATTCCCAGTAGAAATCGTAAAAACCCGCCACGGCAATCCAAAATTAGGTGGATATGATGGGAAATATAATATAGATTAATATCCGCTAGTTAGTTGCAGACGCAGGGTAAACAATCACTCGTATGTCTTCCTTGTAATTAGTTTTCGTGAAGCCGAAGGTCTCCGGGTTTTCTATTACTCTGGCAGCGCCAAAGTAATCAGCCAGGTATTTTGCAGTCCCGCTTTTCTCTCCCTTCGAGAAATCAATTATTACAAACCCGCTCCCCTTTGTGTCTTTTGCGCTGGTGATCATCGTTAATTGATTTGTAGTCAGTGGAAGTTCATTCCCCTGCACAGCGTCTCTAAATTCAATTGGAAGATCTCCATTCTTGTAATAAAGACCGGTTCTATTCTCAATCAAAATTTTTGCATTCTCATCATAAAGTTTTGGATATTCATCAATCAAATCAAGATAATTATGCAGTGCAGTCATCGTGTCATCTTTAAATCGGATCTGATAACCGCCAGTCTCTGTAGTAGGCGGGTGATAAATAATTTGATTCAGCCCGCCGAAATTCGGATCAAGAACAATATTTACTGGATCCCGATCAGCAGTATTCATCAGAGACAGCCCGGCAAATATTTCTTCCAAGCCAATGTTTGCGCTTATATTTTTGCTCAAACTTGTAAAAATATTCCAATAATTCTCGGCCTTATCCAATGTGGAGCCCTCCATTGCCAGAGTCTTGTCTTTGACAGCATCCAAGACCTGCTGCTGTCTTTCAGCTCTGGAAAAATCGCTGGCCATCTCAATGCAGTCATTATTTATGACATGCCTGAACCTGGACCATACAAGTGCATGCTCCCCATCCAGTTTCTGCACTCCCGGCTGAAATTCGTAATACAGCCAGGTCGTATTTGGTTTGCCATCCTGACCTGGGTAGTCATTTGGGTATTGGATTTTGCAATGTTTGGGTATATCAACCTCAACTCCTCCAATAGCATCTACTGCGTCTTCGACGCCTTTGAGCCTGATAACTACTCTGTATTGAATTTTCTCACCCAGAATATTTTCAACTGCACTTTGTAAAAGGTCGAATCCATCATCTACATCATCTCTCGCTTCGCCTGTTGCATAAATAGCATTGATTTTGCTGTAATACGGGCCACTTCCATTTATTTTGTATGGGACATACAAATCACGCGGCAGAGAAATGAGCTTGGTCTTTTTTGTCTCGTGATTATAAACTGCTGCCATGATCGAATCTGTATTCATTGTCCCTGCTGCGAATCCACTGTCTTCTCTCGTGTCCAGGCCGACTATTAGAACTCCAGTTTTTCCGTTGTATTGATTTAGCTGAGGAGCTAATGCCTGACCCCAGCACGAAGGATTTAAAATATTGTCACAAACTTGGGCTGTAGGATTATTGATAGTCTTTGATTGGTTAAACTCTTGAAGTCTTTCCCATCTTTGGTATCCGAGATATCCGCCGTAGGCCATAAGCCCCAAAATAGCTAAAAGGATGAAAATTTTTAAATACTTCCTGAATTTCAATTTTCTTTCATTTCTCCCATTTGCTTTTTTCAAATCTTCAATTCTGGAGCGTCTGGCCATATCTGCTTTGTTTGCCGGTTTATCACTATTTAGGTTGACTCTACGAGTTACCATGGGCATCTAAACTAATGTTTACTAATTTGTCTGCAAAACTGTTCTTTTCTCTGTAAATGTGTTCAAAACTTACTTCCATGTCCTTGATCAAGTTCTGAATTTCATTATAGAACATTTTCAGGTTCGGGTGTTTGATTTTGTATTCGCTATTTAGCTGCTTAACGACTAATTCGCTGTCTAGATAGCAGTTCAGGGTGATCTTTTTACTTCCAAAGAATTTTTTAAAATATGTCAAGCCTAGAATAATTGCTTTATATTCAGCTTCATTATTTGTAGCTTCCCCAATATACTGGCTCTCGAGCCAAAGCAATTTATCATTGTCATCAAAAAGAATTGCTCCAATACCTGCAGGACCGGGATTTCCTCTTGCTCCGCCGTCTGTGAAAAGTTTATATTTCATCAATCTTATAATGTAAAATCAAACGAGGTCATTATAGACTGAAAATGGAATTGGGGCTAGTAGTAGAGATAGTGATGTAAAATACCCATATCATCGAATTTATTGTATTATCTGCTTTATGAAAAAAATAAAAGTAGCACTCTTTTTGGGTGTGGCAAATCAAAAAAACTTTGACGGCGCTACAATGACATTGTATACAGCACTTGGTCTTCTGCCAGAAAACTCGGTTGAATTTTTGATTGTTACATCAAAAGCACCAGAAACTTCCCAGGAATTCCCATATTCTTATGTGGTTGAACCTCACCTGAGCCTCCCTTTGTATAAAGACTATCCAATTAGTTTTCCTGGACTTTCTTCAAATGTTAGAAGGGAGTTAGATAAGTTCAAGCCGGATATCATGCATATCACAACTCCACTATTTTCCGGACCGTGGGCATTGCGATATGCCAAAAAAAGGCATATTCCAGTATTGACGATTTATCACACTCATTTTTTAGCTTATATAGAGTACTATGTTGGCAAAATCAGGCCAGTATACTGGATTGTAAAAGGTGCCTGGGAAAGGCAGTATAGAAAATTTTACAATGCTGTTGATATCGCGCTTATTCCAACATCTACAATCCTGGAGGAACTATTAGAACTTGGCGTTAAGGCTGAAAAAATGAGGGTTTGGGGAAGAGGTATAAATCTGGATTTGTTTAATCCTGAAGCAAAAAACACCCCTAAATTTAAGAAATTAATAAGAAATAATAGAAAAAATATTCTTTTTGTCAGCAGATTAGTATGGGTCAAAGAGCTAAAAACACTAGTCGGTGTTTACAAGGAAATAATGAGAACCAGGAAAGATGTTAATTTTGTAATTGTGGGGGATGGTCCGGAAAGGGGTTATCTGGAAAAGGAGATGCCGGAAGCGGTGTTCCTTGGCAAAAAGCAGCAAAAAGATTTGCCCGAATTATATGCGTCAAGTGATGTATTTATATTCCCCTCAGTTAGTGAGACATTTGGAAATGTAGTGCAAGAATCTATGGCCTGTGGCTGCCCTCCGGTGGTAGCTGCAAAAGGCGGTCCAAAAGGTATAGTTACAGATGGTGTAAATGGTCTCTATGCAAAGCCAAAAGATGTGGAAGATTTTGTAAAGCAGTTAAATAAGCTATTGGATGATAATAAATTGAGAAATAAACTCAGTAAAAACGCTATAGAATACGCAAGTCAGCAATCGTGGGAGAAACTTGCGAAAAGACTATTTGAATACTATCAATCCTTAGTGTCTAATTAGTCAGAGAGTATATTTTTCTGTTAAACTACAGTTGTCTATTAGGCATAAACTTTGGATCCATTTCAACTTGCAAAAATTAAAGAAATTAATGCCAGATACTTTGGTATGAGTGAGCTTGAAATGGTTGAAAGTGCCGGCAAAGCTCTTGCGAAGGAATTGAAGGCGTTCATTGAAAGGCAAAAGAAAAAAGAACCAGTTGTGTCGGTAATTTGCGGACTCGGGAATAACGGCGCTGATGGGATGGCGATGGTCAAATCATTTATTGATATACCTGGCGTACAAAGTACTAGGCTGAATATTTATCTAATCGGCAGAGAGCAGCAGCTTAAAACAAACGAGGCAAAAGAACAGTTCTATAAATTAAAATCACATAAGAAATTAGAAAATCTAAATATACAACAGGACTGCTATGCGAAAGATATTGAAAAAAGCGATATTGTGATAGAGGCGTTACTTGGAGCAGGGATTGAAGGCAAGCTTCGCAAACGTTTTGAGGACATTGTAAAAAAGATAGTCAGAATGCGCGGATTTAGAATTGCGATTGATTCTCCGGTGCCTGGTTATATGCCAAATGAGACCTGGTCTTTAATCACTAAGAAAAGGAAAACGGCAAAAATGCTAGATATCGGGCTGCCAAAAGAGGTTGAAGATAATGTCGGGCCTGGGAATATAAGATTTTTATATGAGCCGAAAAAAGACTCACACAAAAGTCAGAATGGAGAAGTCTTGCTTTTGGGTGGATCAGGGACATTCCATGGTGCGCCGCTTCTGGCAATTCAGGCCGCATCAAAGTTTGTAGGAGGAGTTTTCTTCTATACGATTCCTGAAAATAGAAAATTTATAGAAAATATAAAGGCAGAATATTGCGAATTTATCTCACTCCAGGATAAAGATCTAGAAAAATACGCAGGATATGTAGATGTGGTTCTTGCAGGCCCGGGGCTTGAAGAAAACTTATTAAATCAAAGTCTAATTACGCAGCTTCTAAATAAATACCCTGAGAAAGTATTCATTTTGGATGCCTACGCGATTGCAATGGCAAATCCAAAAAGGAACAAGTTGAACAGGCGGGGCTTTAAAAACTGCATATTAACTCCGCATCGAGGAGAGCTTCGACATATTTTTGATGAGGCGAGATTGGATGGTCTGGAAGGGAAATTGCGAAGATTTGCGATAGAGAATGAATGTAATATAGTTCTAAAAGGTTCAATAGACATTTTATTTAGCAGCAGTGGAGAGATGAAGTTCAACAAATCCGGTAATCCAGGCATGGCCAAAGGCGGTACAGGAGATATTATGGCCGGAATTATCGCGGCACTTGCATGTAAAAACGACAGCTGGGAAGCGCTTCAGGCAGGAACATTCCTCTCTGGTCTTTCGGGTGATTTTGTTTCCAAAAAATTCAGTTACAACTTCAGCGCTTCAGATGAGATTCCTTTTATCCAGGAAGCGTACAAATGGGCAAAGGAATTTTAGTCTGACTTTAAGACCTTTTTAGAGTATTCAATGCATGTCTTAAGGTAGTTGTCCGGATCACCTGTAGTCATACATCTATTATCAGGTACTACGAATTTTACTTTTTCGCTCTTTGCTAATTTATCTATTGCTTCCGATGTCCATATCTCATTATTTTTCCCTAGCGAATCTTCTTTTAAATAATTAAAAATGGAATTTGTTAGCAGATATCTGCCATAAGAAGCAAGAAGAGAAGGGGCTTGAGAAGGCAGGGGTTTTTCGACAATGCCGGCTACGATTTTTTTAACTTTGTTTTTGATAGCAATGCTACCATGCTGCTCGATTTGCTTTCTTGTTACCTTTTTTGCTGCAATGTAGGCACTAACCTCGGGGTCTTTTTTGTATTCGTTCATCAAAGCTTCTGCGCTTGTTTCTTCCCCAAAAGTAATGTTGTCGCTGTATAAATAAAGAAAGCCTTCTTCTCTTTTAAGTTTGTTCTTCATGCTTAAAAGGGGTGTCCCATTTCCATATGGCAGGTCATCAGATTGGACGATCATTTCTAGTTGAATTTTATTTGTAATATTTGCAATATCTTTCAAATCCTTCAGCGCTTTTTCTTTTAGTAATTTACGCTTGGCTGCTGGTATCTGTCCATAAAAATAGTCTTTATATATTGCTTTCCCCTTGTCGCTTGTGACGATATATATTTTCTTCATGCCTGCTTTCATGCATTCCTCAGTTATCAAATGAATGATTGGTTTATCGCCAAGGGAAAGCATGCCTTTTGGAATACTTTTACTGTAAGGCATATATCTATTTGCAATTCCCCCGTCTGTTATTATGGCTGTTGTGATCATTATTGTATTTCTAGTCAGAAAGTATAGCATAAATATTTTGGCTGTGGCGATGGGCTTTTTATTATGAATGTATGCTAAAATAAATTCAATCCAAAAGAAATTATTAGAAAATTGATAAATGGCAAAGACTTATTATATAAATCAGCTTGAAAAAGGGCAGACTCTTGAGAATGAGCAATTTGGTATAAATAGCTTCAAAAAAGCGCTTGATAAAAATAATAATCCATATCTTGATATTGAGTTTGTAGATAAAACCGGAAATATTAAAGCAAAGGTCTGGTCTGATACACTTGCCAAGATTGATGATTCGGCAATAAGCGAAGGGGAGATAGTTGAAATTAGTGGTATAGTAAGTGAATTTAATGGAAATAAGCAATTAACTGTATATGGAATCTCAAAATGTGAATCCAAAGAATTGGGGGCTTTTCTTCCAATGACAATGAAAGACATTGATGAATTATGGAAAGATTTGATGGGCTATGTTAACAAGGTAGAGAGTCCCGAGATAAAGAAAATACTGCTAAAGCTTACATCTAAGTACGAAGAGGAGATAAGAAAAAGTCCCGCTGCAAAAGGAGTTCACCATCATTATGTGGGTGGTTTACTCGAACATGTCGTTGAAATGCTAAAGATCTCGGATCCAGTTGTAGCACTCTATGAGGAAGCTGATAAGAATTTAGTAATCGCAGGAATAATATTTCATGATATTGGAAAGATACGAGAACTATATATAGACGGGTTTCAAATTGACTATTCCTCGGAGGGTAAACTAATAGGACATATACCTCTTGGAGTAAAGATCTTGAACGAACTCGATAGTGGAGAAATGGAGGAAGGGATCAGACTAAAACTTGAACACATCATACTATCTCATCATTTTGTAATGGAGTTCGGATCACCTGTGACTCCAAAAACCATTGAAGCTATGATCGTGTGTAAAATTGATGATCTTTCTTCGAAAGTGAGACTTGTTCAAAAAATTCTAGACAATAATCGCGACAATCCATCCACATTTGCACCAAGAGAATTTGGCCTTGAGGGGGAAGTCTACCTTGGCTAGCTGCGTAGCATTCTTTCTATTTCCATCAGTCTATTATACTTACAGACTCTCTCGCCTCTGGTCGGGCCTACTTTGATGTAACCTGATCCTACTGCTACTGCAAGATCTACCATCGAAGTGTCATTTGTCTCGCCGCCGCCTCTATGAGATGGGACCGTTATCATATCGTTTTCTTTTGCAAGTATGCAGGCGTCAACAGTTTCGCTAAGTGAGCCGGCTTGATTTAGTTTGATAAGAATTGATGTGATAGCTTTCATATCAATTGCTTTTTGCAGTCTTTTAAGATTGGTGACAGTAAGATCATCCCCGATATTTTCAACGTTGTATTTTTTGGCAACCTCAGTGAGTTTTACCCATGCGTCCCAATCATCTTCACCTAGCATATCTTCGATTGTTTTGATTGGATATTTTTGCAGCCAGGATTCATAATATGCAATCAATTCATTTGAATCTAATTGTTTGTTATCAATAGAAAGATTATATTTCCCATCCATAAAAAATTCACTTGCGGCGGCATCTATAGAAATTGCAATATCTTCTCCTGGTTTGTATCCGGTCCGTTCAATCGCTGAAAGAATATATTCAAGAGGTTTTTCGTTCGTCGTTATACCATTTGGCGCAAAGGCTCCCTCGTTCCCAACGTTCGTTGAAAGCCCTTGTTCTTCAAGTACTTTTTGCAGTTCGTGATAAGTTTCAAGACCCTTTCTAATATTTTCAGTGGGTCCGGCATCTGAAATACTTAGTAGACAATATTCTTGCAAATCGGTCGTTTCATGGGCATGTTTACCACCCTCGATAGCAACTATCATAGGATTTGGAAGTGCATCTGTTTCGTCATTTAGTCCGAAAACCTCTCTTATATGCTGATATAAAGGAACCTGCTTTTCATTGGCAGCTGCGTGAGCAACTGCTAGAGAAACCGCAAGGATTCCATTTCCTCCAAGTGCTGCTTTGTTTTCAGTTCCATCAAGACCTATCATTTTATTATCAATCGCCCTCTGGTCATTTGCATCCATGCCAATCAATTCAGGCGTGATAGTTTCTTCGATTTTCTTACATACAGAAAGAACTCCTCTGCCTCCGTATCTCGATTTATCCCCATCAACTAATACACTTGCCTCATGACTTCCTGCACTTGCTCCGTATGGTACAGAAGCTTTCCCAACGGCATCACTTTCAAGGCTTACTACGACTTCAATAGTTGGATATCCGCCGGAAGCTAAAATTTCATTTGCTTTGATCGATTTGATTTTCATCAATATTTATTTAAGAAATATTTTAATATCAACGGCAACAGCGCGCTTTTTATTTATCATAATAGGATTGATATCCAAACTTTCAATCTCAGGATAGAGCAGAACCAGTTTCTGGACGGCTTCAAGAGCATCAAGAACCTTATTTACAGCAAGTTTTTCCATCCCCCTTGCTCCTCGGAGGATTTTTGATACTTTTGTACTATAAAGAGCGTTTTCAAATTCAGTACGGGTAGAGGGAACTAAAGTTGTCTGAAAATCCTTATAAACCTCAGTATAAATACCCCCTTTGCCAATGACTATCAAATGTCCAAAGCCCTTGGAGCCATCTTCATAAACATCTGCTCCTCCATCTCTATTTGCTCCGATAAGCAAGGATTCGTCGGCTTCGATTTGTTCCTGGACAAGAATCTCAGCAGTTTTGGTCTTGCTGACTTTTGCTATTGTCGCTTGGAGTTTTTCAAAATTGCTAATCAATTCTTGTTCATCCTTGATATTTAGATAGAGTGCTTTTACATCAGTTTTGTGAGCAATTGATTCGGTTGTAGCTTTAATAACCACTGGATATCTATCTTCTGCGAAATGCAGGATCTCTTTTAAGTCATTAGAAATTATCTGCTCGGGTAGATCAATCCCAACTTCTTCCGCCATTTTTTGAACTAATGATTCTGACGGATTTAGCACTTTGTTTTTGACAAGTTTTTGTAATTCTTTCTGGTATTTCCCTTTCCCACGATTTTTGACCAAAGCATCTTTTTTCTTGTCATCCATTGCTATGGCCTTTTTACAATAAGCTTGATAAGTATGCATTTTTTCTATCACCTTGACAGCGTCCTGGATATATAAAAATGCCGGTATTTTATTATCATATAATCTCTGCAGGCCGGTTTTGGCATATTTGCCTCCAAGAAAAACTGCATATATTGGTTTTTCATAGAGTTTGGCGCTGCTTATTATCAATTTTGCAGTCTCCTCAATTTGTGTAACAAGTTGTGGAGTAAGGATGACTAAAATAGAATCGACATTCTCGTCCTGCATAAGGACATCTATTGGTGCTCTATATCTTTGAGCAAGTGCATCTCCAATTACATCGATCGGATTTTCGACACTCGCTGTCGGCGGCAGAAAATTCCGCATAGCTCGTTTAGATTTGGCAGAAATTTCTGCCATCTCTAGTCCATGTTCTGCAATCTCATCGGTGGCAATAATTCCCGGTCCGCCCGCATTTGTCACAACTGCGACTCTCGGGCCTTTAGGAAGCGGCGACCAGGCAAATCCCATCATTGTATAAAACATCTCATTGACCTCGTTTGATTCGATTATCCCATTCTGTTTGATCGCCGCCTGGAAAGTCTCAGTAGATCCTGCCATCGAACCAGTGTGAGAGCTGATCGCTTTCATGGCAGATAGACTTTTACCTGGTTTGAACATAATCAGCGGTTTTCTATTATCATTTGATCTGACAAGATCTACCATATCTTTGCCTTTAGAGATTTCTTCCAGATAAGCTCCGATAACTTTTACGTTTTCGTCTTTGTACCACATGTCCAGTAAATCAAGTTCGTCAATATCGGCTTTATTTCCCAAAGAAACGAAATAGGAAAAGCCGAGATTCTTTTCGACTGCCATATCCAGAATTGCCGTACAAAAAGCGCCTGATTGAGAAAGAAATCCGATTTTCCCTTTTTCAGGAGTTGACGCTGCAAATGATGCATTTAGATCGGTCATTGGATTGATCATCCCGAGGCAATTCGGACCAAGCAGTCGGATTTTGTATCTTTTGGCTGTTTCCAGTAACTGTTTTTCCAGCTCTATTCCATCATCGCCGACTTCCTTGAATCCTGCTGTAATCACTATTGCTGCACGGACTCTTTTTCTGCCTGCATCCTTCATGACATCTATCACAAATTTTGCCGGTACCGCGATCGCTACCAGGTCAATTTTACCTTTAATTGCAGAAACACTTTTATAAGCTTTAACCCCAAAAAGTTTTTCATGTTTGGGGTTTACCGGATATACTTTGCCTTTAAAGCCTGAATCTATAATGTTTGAAAAAAGAACAGAGCCTAGTTTTGTTGGATCTTCTGATACACCAACGACTGCAACTGAAGAAGGATTGAAAAGCTTTTCGAGGGAACCCATACGTTTTCTAATAAAATTCATGACCATTATAGCTGAAAACTAAAACGAGGGTAATGATAAGCGGATTTAAATATTTTGGCAAATAATGTAAATATTTTTTTGATCTGTGAATACTAATTATAATAGTATAGAATTGGACTTAAATATTAAAAAAATCAAATGACAGATAAAAAAACACTTGAAGAACTGCTCGATCATAAACACAGTTTCGCGGTAATCGGTGCATCAAATGACCCGGAGAAATATGGGTTTAAAATCTACAAGCAGCTAAAAGATAAAGGCTTTGAAGTATATCCCATAAATCCAAGGGAAGAATTGATCCAGGGAGATAAAGCATATGAGAATCTATATCAGCTTCCAAGGCAGGTAGATGTTTTGAACTTTGTAGTTCCCCCAGATGTGAGTAAAAGTGTAACACTAACAGCATTTGAAATTGGATACAAGAACTTTTGGTATCAGCCTGGCAGCTATAATAAAGAAGTAATAGCTTTGCATGAGAACAAAGACAATCTAGTGATTGCAGATCAGTGTTTGCTAATTGAAAGCGGAAGATTTTAACCTGCGTTGTTTGTTCCCTATTTCCTTATTCCAGATATTTCTTCACAACATTTACAAAGTCTTCTGGTTCTGTCTCAGACTTTAGCATATAGCCATCAGCTCCGAGCTCCATTGCCTTGTCGATTGCGATATCTCCTCCAATATTGGAAAGCATTACTACCTTTGGAGTGCCGTATTTGTCAGGAGATTGCTTGATTCTTCCAAGTGTCTCAACCCCGTCCATCTTCGGCATAATGATATCGAGAAGTATCAAAGAGTATTTTTCTTTCTCAAGCTCCACAAGTGCCTCAGTTCCATCTCCAACACCTACAGCGTCCATATTCTCGCCTTTTAGTATATCTAGATATATTTCTCTTGCATCGGGCTCATCTTCAACTAGAAGGATTTTTTTGACATCATTTGCCATAGGAGTGTGCTTAAAAATTACTTAATATATTAAACTTGATTATATAGCTTGTCAAGCCGAAATTGGCACTAAATTAACAGGTAGATAATCCAATATAGCCCTAGAGCAAAGCTCATCGAGACTATTTTGTAGCTTTTTTTTACTAATTTAAAAATATTGAATTTTGCCATTGTTGGAATTATTGTCACCGCAGTCAGTATGACCGAGAAAACTGTTAACACAGTATAGCCAAGCAAAGCAAGATAATAGGCCTCTTTCCAGTCGCCATAATATATGTATCCGATTATGAAGAGCATTAATGGCGATCCTACTACTTTAATTAGCAGTTTTAGCATTCTTTTTCGCCGTAAAATATTTCTTATAAAGTGCCTTTATTTCTTTTTTGAAGACTACGTAGCAAATTGCTAATAGAATTGCCAGCACAAATAAAACTGCGAGAAAGATAAGCACTATTGTCAATAATGTATTTGACTCTTTGTCGCTGGTTGATGTCCCTGTGTCGCTACTTGAGATTGTGAATTGGAAAAGGCTTGTCTCAAGCTCTGAGTCTTTATAGCTTGCTATGACGGTAAGCTCAATTCCGGTTTCGAGATTGTCCAATTCGGGGCTAAGAGTCCAGACGCCTTCTTCATTGACCAGTGTCTCAAATAGTTCATCGCCAATCGTTACCTGAAGGATCGAATTCATCGTTGCGGTTCCAGATATTGTAAGTGTTTCATCAGAATCTAAAGATAATATCCCTTCTATTGGAGCCAAATGAGTTTCATCTCCGATCTGGACTTTCACAAGAGAAATTGTTGGATCGATTTGGGCTGTCTGCTCTGCTGCTGCGTCTTCTTCAGCTCCTGTTGACTGATCATCTGCAGTTCCCTGATCCTGGCCGTTTTCATCTGGTGTAGGCTGGCTGCCATCATCTGGATCTGGAGTGACATCGCCTTCGTCTTCCTCGCCGTCATCCATTAGATACCCAAATGTTGCAAAAGCGAAGTCATCGTCTGAGTAGACTGTAGAATTTTGTCTTCTTGTTCCACCTGCATATGTATCATTTGAGCTTCGCACCCATTGAGGAACTGGCGAAGTTGAATAATATGCTGTCTCAAGCCAAATTGAGTGCTGGTGTCCAGGTACAATTACATATCCAAGAGCGTCTCCGACAAAGTTGAAAACCTCCCAGCCTGTCCCATCGTCCATTCTTTGGCCTGCGGTTAGGACTGTTGTGCCTGCTGTATCATCTTTGACGGTGAGTGTAATATTGCTACCTGCGCGTCTGTCTTTGAGGTAGACTTGCAAGCTTGTCAGGACGTTGTATGTTGGGGTGAAAGTCTGATTGTGGCCATAATTATAAATGACTATCGATGCCTGGCTGATAGTGGTATTTTGCTGGTCGACTGTGATGTCATAGGCTTTGGTATTTAAAATCGGGACAAAAAGTGAAAGAGAAAAGAGGGTTACAAATAACCGGGCAATGAACTTTTGCATGGAGAAATTTTAATAACAATCCCATGATGAAGTTTTTGAGGCGCGGTGTCAAGTCAAAGATGCCCAATTGAGAAGTATTATTTGATATAATTGAACAGTAATTGCGGGATCGTCTAATGGTAGGACAAGCGCCTCTGAAGCGCTCGATCTAGGTTCGAATCCTGGTCCCGCAATATTTTGATAGTCTGAGAATCAGTTAATTACTAGCGTACATGAAATTATTTCCTTCATGATAGTAATTATGCTAGCCTTTAGTTACTCAAGGCTCTTAAGATGCTAGGAAATCAAGTTCTAGTCCAAGTAATTAAGGCTGCTAATTATGTCCTCCATCTCCTGCATGGCTTTGCCATCAGGACTGGCTGGCGTTTCAAGTGTTATTATACCAAGATCACTGAAAATATACATTTTATTAGGGTTATCTTTGCCTGGAATGCAATATTCGTACGCGTTATTTTTGTCCTTTGCAAAGTAATACACTCTTCCTAGTTTTGACTCGACGAAGTTATAATCATATTTGGTAATGTCAATATTAAAGTCTGTCATTTCTTGGGAAAAATTACTGTTGAGATGACACTCTTGTCCGTCTCCACTTGCGCGCCGTATACTTAATTCATAACCTCCTATTTTTGTTAGTGTTAGATTTTGATATATATTTCCTTTTTCGTCTTTTTCAACTGTCCAATTTGAAGGATAATCAAATGAAAAACCAGAGAAATTCCCAAATGCTTTCACTATGTATGTAGAGGGTTCTTCTGATGTTTGTGCATCAACGATATTGTCAGGAAAACCTTCTTCTGACTCGCCGGCATTTCCATCTGGGGTTGTAATTATAGTCTCAGACTTTCCGTTAGTATAATTTCTTAGGGTTAAACAAACTATAATCCCAGTTATTACCATTAGGACAACCAGCTCGAATACTATTAGAGTTATTAATGTTTTTTTCATAATTATTGCAAATTAAAATAATTTAGAAGTTGAATCTATGGTTATCTTACCATAGGGTTCTACTTGAACTGAATAGTTCAAGAAATCAATGTCCAGACTCGAATTTGCAAGTAATCTCAGTTCTGCGTTATTTGCTGGTTCTATTGGGCACTTTCTATAATAGCGACCATTTCGTCCATGATCTCAGAACTAGGGTTTGCAGGAGTCTCAAAAGTGATCAAACCAAGCATATTCATCTCAACTAGTTTCCCAGTAACCTGTGAAGATGGACCACAAAACTCATATTTGCTTCCTGTATCGAAGTAGTAAAAATCTCCTAAATTAGAAGAGATCTTCTTGTAGTCATATTGACTGATATCTAGGTTGAAATCAGCCATTTCTGCAGGGAAATTGCTATCGAAATGACATTCAACTCCACCGCCTTCTACACGCCTTATCATCAATTCATATCCATTTTTTGTGAATGAATACTCTGGTTGACCTGCAGTCACAGTCTTTTCCATTATCCATGATTCTGGGTAAGTAAGCCCTACCTCTGGATAACTGGAATATTTCGGGATTGTATATGTAAGGAATGTTTGAGTCGTCTGATTATCAGTTGGCTCAGTATTATTAGCAATATTATCGGAAGTGGTGTTATTGTTTGCCTCTCGTTGAGTTGAAATGGCAGGTTCTGATTTTTTAGTGATTAACAAATAACCTACTATTCCAATAATAGCTGTAAAAACAACTAGGCCGATTATTAAAAGAATTATTAGTGTTTTTTTCATAGTTTTTGTAAGTTAAAATAGCTTAGCAGTCGAATCTATGGTTATTTTACCATAGGGTTCTGTTTGTATAGAATAGTTCAGGAAATCAATGTTAAGACTAGAATTAGCTAAAAGTCTTAATTCAGAGTTATTCTTCACCAACACATTTCTATCAGCCACCATATTGGAAGTAATCTCACATACCTGTCCGTCAATAACCCAATCGAGTCCTGGAGAAGGAATACATGAATCTGTCGATGCGTCATTTAAAATACTACTGCGTGGACACTTGGTTACTCCGTCTCTATAAAGATACATTTTTGTGCAATCGATAGAATAAGGTGTTGTCGTATTTACGTTTACCTTCCATCCGGAAAATTCCGATCCATCAAGAGCAGTATAAGCTCCATTATACATCAATCCAAAATGAACATGTCTACCAGTAGCATCTCCGGTATTGCAAATAGCTTCAGAGTAGGTGTTAGCCAAGTATGCAATCGTATCATTTGCTTCAACAGAGGTGTTTTGACTGAATTGTACATTTTCGAGATGGTAATATTTAGTCTTCCACCCTCCACCGTGATCAATATAAACAAGGCAATTAGAATATTTTTGTGCTATACCATCTGCGGCTGCAACAACCCGATAATCAGTTGCTGTGATATCATTTTCTGGTTGAAGCCAGCTTGGAAAAGGATTTGTTGGAGAAAAGTCTATTCCGGACATATTAGTAGAATGTACGCCATTAAATACCCAAGACTGCCCTATTGGATAAGGAAATTGCAGGGTTTCTTTAAATGGAGTTGATTGGGCTTGAGCCTTCTGAACAATGCTGTTTGATAAAGAAAATTTCTCAGGTTTCTTTTTCCCACTTACTATTTCATAGTCAATCACATTACTTCCATCTAGTGGATCCGATTCTGGAAATAGTTTTGAAAAGTGTTTATGAAAATCTCCGTTATCTCCGTTCCTTGCAAAATTTTTCATATCCTGTTTATCCATTCTTTGAATCATTGCAAATATTGTTGCATTAGTGGCTGCATTTACTTCATCGTCTAGTTTGACTCTGTATCCAAAAGGGGATTCATATTCTTTCTCTAGTTTATTATCTGCTCTTTCTACTGCTTGGGCAATGCAGCCATAGTAGTTATCCGTAAGATCAATCACCAATTTTTCGATCAAATCGTTAAACTCTTCAGGCTTCATATCTGTTAAGTCCACATTTTGATATTGAATGTCTATTAGTGTTATCAATAACTCAGGGTTGATACTATACATTTCAGACTGATCATCAATTTCCTTTTGGAAAGAAGAGTATTTTTTTAGTTTTTTATTGATGTATTTCTCAACTCCAAAATTTTCCACATTTGGACCACGGACAAATTCACCGTCTGCTACTAAGTTCTCTTTTATTATGATTGTATCATCCCCTTTTGCCAAAACTATGCTTTTAAAGACAAATCCACCGATAACAATGACGGGTATGCCTAGTATTAATAATATTAGTTTCTTTTTCATCTTTCTAACCTAACATAAATAAAGAATAAACTTCCCGTTTCTTTTACCAGCACTTGCCAAGGCACATGCCGCCGTTGCTGTACACTTTTATGCTCGCCAATATCCCCTGGCTTGGCCCATTTGTCCTACCGAAAAAGTACGTCCCATCGTCAGCAGCAGTCATACCATAACTTTGAGCAGTACCATTACTTGGAGTTACTACATAAGTTGCGCCTCCGTTATTTAACGGATTCGAACGAACAAATCCGTTTACATCCAAATTCGTCCCCGGATAAGCCTTGTTTACACCCACATTGCCAGAGAAAAGACTCAGATCAGGAGAAACCCCGCCGCCAGCTCCGGTAGTCCTGCCAAAGAATAAAGTACCAGTATCAAGATTCGTCATTCCATATTTCTGAGAACTCCCGGAATTCGGGGCGACTACAAAACTTGCCCCGCCGTAGGCAGTCCTTGTCTGAAAGTTCCCGCTCACATCAAGACCGCTTCCTGGAGAAAGTGTTCCAATCCCAACTCTCCCGCCAGTGTAACAAACCCCATTTGTACAAGCACCCCAATTTGAGGTTTGAGCTTCAGCCGGAGAATTTAATCCTTGAAAAATGAAGACCGCAGACAATATCCCACTTGCCAAAATTAGACTGAGTTTGAACTTTGACATCGCAAGAAACTAATAAATAAAAAATAATCTGAGTGTTTATAGCACTCTTTTTAAACCTCCGCATTGTATTGCAATACAAATTATGGAAAATTTATTGCAGAAATAAGTTAGCAGGAAAAGATTGCAGAACTATGGAAGAATCATGGAAATCCCATGAAAATAGATGGAAATTGTTTGAATTTGGCAAAAAATTTGCTACTCGCTCTCCTCGTCCTTCATTTCTTTCAGCACCTCTATAATTTTCAGTTTCCGACCGTTCATTTTAACTTCTTTCTCGTCTGTCTCTTTGAGTTCAGCGTAGATAATATCTTTGAGAAGATCCATCCTTTCTTTTAACCCTGAGATTTTGTCGCTGATTATTCGAATGTCTTCTGTGTCGTTGATTTTTTTCCTGAGATTTTTCACTTCTTCTGACAGGTTCTTCAGGTTCTCTGCGTCTTCATGGGTTTCTTTGAGCTCTTTCAGATCATTTCTAAATGTTCTGATTGCATCTTTGGTCTTAAAATACTCTTCGATACGGTTGGTGTTTTCTTCATCCAGGCCCTGCTCGTCCATTGCTTCTTGTAAGTTCTGATCGTCCATAATATTATTTTAATAAACAGAAGCGCCCATACTAGAACAAGAATGGAAAAATTACAAACAGTTATATACTAATTGTGTATATATAATGTTAATGATATAATCGAATAGTTAATCCCAGGGGCATGATTGACGCAAAGACATTGGGCAGAAGAATTAAATACTTCAGAAAAAGAGCTGGAATGAGCCAGATGGAACTCGAGCTGGCAATGAATGCCTCCGCAGGCATGATTTCGAGAATAGAGAGCGGCAAGGTCAATCCGAGCAAGGAGAGCGTGAGAAAAGTTGCAGAGATACTGAATATGAATCCCAACGAATTAGACTATTTAATCGGTGTAACAGCTGTCCCTTCAACTAAAGAAGAGATCGAAGAAGTTTATCAGCAGCTCAAATACTATCTCGATAAAAGCTCTGTATTTGGTTATCTAACTGACGAAAGATGGAGAATCCTTCATGTATCAAAAGGATTCCAAAAAATATTGAATGCTGATCAAAAAACCATTGATGGAGTATTTGGCAAAACTATTATTCAGATTCTTCTAGATGAACGTCTTGGTGTAAAGGGATTGTTCGATGAAAGTGCTTATGACGAAATGGTTCGCATTCAGCTTGCCTATTGTAAAAGAGAGATTAGTTTTATGAAGGATGATAAGATATATCAGGTCAGTATAGAAGAAATAGAGAAACATCCGAAGATATTTGAGTACTGGAATAGTCTGGATACTGAAAAATTGGGAGTGTTTTACGAGAAAGATGAGAGAATTGTTCCATTTAAAGTCGGGCCAGTGAAATTTAAAATGATGTATGCCAGGGAGAGACTGCTTGATAATCCAAGATTCGAAATTGTTGAATATATTCCCGTGAATAAATATTTCAGAACGGTTCAAAACCTTTTAAAGGGCAGGAAATGATTGACGCAAAGACATTGGGCCGAAGAATTAAATACTTCAGAAAAAGAGCTGGAATGAGCCAGATGGACCTCGAGCTGGCCATGAACGCTTCTGTAGGCATGATTTCGAGAATAGAGAGCGGCAAGGTCAATCCGAGTAAGGAGACTGTCTTATATATTGGTAAGATATTATTATTAAATGACAGGGAAGTTGACTATCTTATTGGAACGATAGCAGAACCTGCGTCAGACGATGAAGTACAAAAAGCAATCGAAGTTTTAAGAAATCATTATACAAATAATAATGTATATGCATATATGCTTGATGATAGGTTCAGGATGCTGTATTTTTCGAAAGGTTTTGAGAAAATTTTTAAAAGGCTATTAGGAGACAAGTATCGTGAGACAGTTTCGAAAATTCTAGGGGATTCAGTTGTGGCTTTGCTAGTAGATGATAGCTATATGATCAAGAAATATCTTCAAACAGATAAATATATGGAAATGCTTTACTATCAACTTGGCAGAGTTAAAAAACAAATGGAATTTATGCGAGATGATACTTGGTATAGGAGGAATGAGAAAGTAGTTGAGAAATATCCAGATATTAAGAATATATGGGATGAGGTAGATAACAACCAATATAATTTTAATTCTCTTGAATCAAGAGAAATAGGATTGAGGGTTGAGTGTTTTAATATAAAGATGAGTCTTTATAGAGAACCTTTATGGAATTATCCGCGTTTTGAGTCAATAGAATATATACCAAATAGTAAATTCTTACAGGTTGTCAGGAGGTTGATCAGCTGATTGGGCTATACTATAGGATATGTTTTTGGTATAATATATAATGATTTGTGATATATAAGATGATTAGGATGGGTGAGATAGTTACAATCCCTAATTTAGGTCCCATGGACACAAGTTCATGGGTATTTCAAGATTTGTACGGGGAAAAGGATCCTCGCGATGCTATTGCTCTAATCCCAGCTCTTTCTGAAGTGGGAATGGTCTCTATATCAACAGCAGAGAATGAGGCAGGCCATAAGTTATTTATATCGACGCATAGGGGTGACCAGATAGCTCCTTATGTTGGTGATGAATATAGTAGAACAAATGCGGCCTTGAATGATTTGGGACATACTTATTCAAGAGTATTTCAAGAGGAATGGTTAGAAGAAGATACAAATGCCAGTATGTTACTAGATGAAATAGCACTCCTAAAAGCTGAGGATGTGATTTCGATTATTTGGAATTCAGAGGGGCAACCAATTGGTTTAGGGATACTTAAAACTCTCGATAATGAGAAGTTATATGATGACCTTAAGAAATTCCTAGAACAAACTATAGAAATAACTCCAGAGGAATTTAGGAAGGATTTGTTTTTTCAATTACCTGAGCTATCGGTGTATTGGAGCGAATTATTCATTGCTTCTGATTATCGTAGTGGTCTTGAGCCTTTCCGTACTCTCACAAGAGATTTGTTAAGAGCGGTGACACAGGTCAGAAGAGTTAATGCAGATACTCATATTTTACTCACAACAAAAGGGCATAAGCCTTTAAGCGAAGAGGAGAGACGGTTATTGACTAGAGAGGGTATCACAGGTACGGATCTTGAGAAAGAAGAGTTGGCTGAGATGTTTAATAAACATGATACATATCAGCTTGATCGGAAAGGAATACATCCAGGTATTTATGTGCCATATCTACCAAAAAGAAAATTGCCGGTGATGAAGTTTGCCGAAAATCTCAAGATGAAAAGATACCCAGTACCCACTGTCGAGAGACAGGACAGATATATATTCTCTATTAGAGTCGGGGATCTGTTAGGTTTTGCAGAATCTCCGAATAGATTACTATTAGCATTAAAAGCATTGAGATTGAAATATTTAGTGAAACAATAATTTTTACTACTAACATATGAGACAAAATTCAAGGTTTTCTTCTCCAGCAGGATTTAATGAATACTGCTACGAAGATTCATATGCACAAGACTTTGTTTTATCAAGTATAAGTAATTACTTTTACAAGTGCGGGTTTGATAAATTAAAAATTCCTACCTTGGAACATCAGAAATTTTTTTCTAGTGAATATGTCGGGACACATCCTTGGCCCAACTTCCATCCTAAAAGCTTATTTGCTGTTACTGCTCGAGATTATAATAAGGCTTACGAAGATGTGGATAGTATGGAGGGGAAATATTTTTTAATTCCAGAAGGAACAACATCTCTTTGCAGGTGGGTAAGTTCAAAAATAGAAGCATGTGACAGTAGATTTAAAAATGGAAAACCAGTGAAATTATTTTATACGTCAAATTGTTTCAGAAATGAACTGGTTTCTACATTGTCAGATACTAAATTAAGAGAATTCGTACAGATTGGAGCGGAATATTTGGGAATCGGAAGTATAAAGGCGGATATTGAGATTATTCAGCTACTGATAAACAGTCTTGTCAAAATAGGACTCGAATCAGAAAGCATTATTGTGCGGGTAAATGACGTAAGATTATTCCGTTTCCTAGCGGAAAAATCGAAGCTTAATGTTAACAAGCAGAATGCTGTAAAAAACCATTTAGATAATATTGCTTCCTTTAGGGCCCAGAATAAAAAAAAGTTACTAAGTACTGAATTAGCCAGGATAGATAAGTATCTCCATGAGATTAATATTAGTTCTCGATTAATTAAGAAGTGGAAAATATTATACAATGGATATCTGAGTAGTGAAGATATTAAAAATAAACTAAAAGGCTTCCCTCAAGAAGCACTTGCCGACCTTTACTTGTTAACAAAATACTTTGAAAATTTAGGAATGAAGGTCGTTATTGATACATCTGTTACAAGAAGTCAGGAGTATTATAATAAATTAACATTCCAAGCAGATGTCCATATTGGAAAAGGAATTGTATCCGAGATTGCTGGGGGTGGAAGGTATGATTATTTTGTAAACAAGATAATGGGAAAGTCGCTTGTGAAACCAATACTTTTTGCCACAGGATTTGCTTTTAGTCTTGAAAGAATTATGAAAATATTGAAGACAAACTCTTTGCTTGGAAACCGTAATATCCTAAATACATTGTATAACAATGACTTTGATTATGTCGTTTTTTCTCAGGATCTTATGAATGCATCAAAAGTTGCGGAAACTTTAAGAGTACTTGATTTGAGGGTAGATAATTATATTGCTTCCGATAGAATTGAAAAAGCCAAAGAATACGCAAACAGCCTTGAGGCGGAATTACTCACTGTAGGATGAAAATATTACTTGTTGATCCAAAAAATTACGATCTGAAATATTCGATTAATCCTTGGATGAATCTTAATCAGAGTATCAATAAGGATTTAGCAAAAAGGCAATGGAATAAAGTCAGAAATGAATTAGAGACCGCCAATGTTAAGGTGTCGGTATGTAATTCGGAAGAGCATCTTCCAGATATGGTTTTTGCTGCAAATGCTGGAATGGTTGTTGGGGAAAAAGTTATATTAAGTAGTTTCAGAGACGAGGAAAGGCAGAGCGAAAAGAAATACTTCATGAAATGGTTTACTTCTAATGGGTTTGAAGTAGTAAATTTACCTAAAAATATGGTTTGGGAGGGAGAGGCCTGTTCTGTAATTGTGGGAGATTGGCTTCTCGCAAGTTATGGAATACGTGCAGATAAAGAGGCATATGAAGACATTATAAAACATCTTAAAATTAAAAAGGTAAAACTTGTTGAACTCATTGATCCATATTTTTATCATCTTGATGTCTGTTTTTCTATGATAAGTCCAGAAGTATCTCTGGTTTGTCCTCTCGGATTCAAAAATAGTGATTATGATTGGATACTTGGAAATGTAAAACATGTCATTGAAGTATCCTATGATGATGCGTTAAATTTTGGATGTAATATATTTTCGGATGGAAAAAATGTATTTATAAGTTCGCGAATTTCAGAAAAGTTGGAGGAGGATATAATCAAGGCAGGGTTCATAGTACACAAACTAGACGTAAGTGAATACATAAAAACGGGTGGGGGCGTAAAATGCTTGATTTTAAATTTAAGCTAGATCTGCTATATTGTTTATAAGTAATAGTTAATAGCAAGTTGAATATGCAGTTAACCGAGTTGATAACAATAATCAGTATTTCACTGAATAGTATTTTAGGATTATTGATTTTAGGTTATAAACCCGGGAAAAGACTTAATCAATTATTCTTCTTTCTGGTCTGTTCACTTGTTGGCTGGATATTTTCATTGGAACTATATTTAAGTTTATATAGAAGCGAAGCAGCATTTCTATTTTGGGGTAGGATAAACTTTGTAGCTACAACCAGTTTAGGGTATTTTGTTCTCTTTTTTACGAACGAATTTCCAGAAGGGAATAGTCTGATTAAGAAGCATTTCATAAAGATTGTATACACGGCACTAACGTTATTCTTAGTGTACATAACTATATTTTCTCCATACATTGATGAGAAAGAAGAATATTTAAACGGTGAGTATAATACAATATATGGCATTTTATATCCTCTATTTATTCTCCATTTTGCAGGTTCCATGCTAGTTAGTGTAATAATTTTATTAATCAAGAGAAGAAGAAGTGAAAAAATTTCTAAACGACAAATTACGATAATAACAATAGGAATAGTTCTCTCAAGTATTTTTGCTATCTCCACAAATCTATTTCTACCTTATCTTTTCGGCAATTTTTTACTTCAACATTATGGACCCCTTGGTACAACATTCTTCACCTTATCTGTGACTTATGCAATTTTACGCTATCAATTCCTCGACGTTCGTATCCTCGTCGGCCGCATTGTTTACTATGCCCTTATTGGCTCTTTGTTTTATCTGACTTATTTCACCATCTACTTCTTTGATATTATTTCTTTTGGCGGGAGTGAGACAACGGGGGGTGTTTTATCTGGTATTCCAAATGCGATTATCTTTGCAATGGTGTTTGTTTGGTTGAATAATTTCCTGCGAAAGCAGGTTCGTACCAGAATCATCAATCCAGGCTACGATCCGCTTGAAGAAACAGACCAGCTTTCAAGAAAAATCGCTACACACTTGAGTATTAGAGATATTTCACAGTCAACTCTAGAAACTCTCAGTAGAACAATACGCGCTAAATACCAGGCAGTGCTTGTTATTCCTGGCGAGGACTTCGAGAAGTCAGCAGAGAAAAAATACCTACAAGAACTTGGGGACAAAAAAGAAGTTAAAATGGAAAGTCTCGAAAAACTCAAAGCCATATGGGATAAAGCAGGCAAATTCCCAATTGTTTACGACGAACTTGAACTCGAAATACCGAGGCATTTCCGGGGACTTGAAAGCGAAATTGAAGCTGTGATGAAAAGCATGGCTAGCAGCAAACTCAAAATTATTATGCCTCTTAAGCAAAGTGAAGAAAATTTCGCAATGCTGCTAATCGGTGAAAAAGAAGCCGACAGCCCATATACAAATCAGGATGTTGGATATCTCGATGGGATAGCCACAACACTAGGCCTTGCAATTACACGTTCACTTTATTACCTCGAAGTCGAAGATCTCAATAAAAATCTTCAAAAGCGTATCGATGAGGCAACAGAAGAAATTTCACAGAAAAATAAAGATCTTGAAGATACTTTAGATAAGCTCGAAGAAGTCCGCAGGCAGGAAAGAGATATGATCGATGTCATGGGTCACGAGCTTCGAACACCAATTACAATAGTCAGAAATTCCCTGATGATTCTGCAATCAAAGATTAAAAAGAAAGAAAAAATTACAGAAAGTGAGCTTGCAAATTATATTGAAAAAGCCTCAGAGGGAGCAAAAAGAGAGCTTGACCTTGTAGAGACTCTGCTTTCTGCAACTAAAGTCGAATCAAATAGAATCCAGCTGCTTCTTACTCAGCTTGATGCCAATCAGGTAGTTGAGAATGCAATAGAAGCACACGAGCACTTTGCAAAAGAAAAAGATGTCAAAATTGTCTACACCAAACCAAAGAAGGAAACTTTGATTTATGCAGACAAAACAAGATTCCAGGAAGTAATAGATAATCTTGTCAGTAATGCAATCAAATATACTTTAGAAGGCGAGGTCACAGTTGAAATTACGGAGAACGACAAGAACGTGCTATTTACTGTTACAGATGAAGGAATTGGAATAGCTAAAGAAGATATGAAATACCTTGGCAAGAAGTTTTTTAGAGCAAAACAGCATATTCCAACTTCAAAGGGTGCGGATGGAAATGGTGTGGTAAGGCCTGGAGGAACAGGTCTTGGACTTTATGTTGCTTTTAACCTGATGAAACTTATGAATGGAAAAATTGATGTGAAGAGTGAAATTGGTAAAGGCTCGACATTTACAGCTACAATTCCGAAATTCATCGGTCAGGAAGACAGGCAGTTTGATCAGACGTTTGAAGATTAAAGCTCATATCCCAGTTCTTTCGCATATGCCTTTAGCTCATTTTGCACATCTTTGACTTTATCGCCCCAGCTATTACAGTGTGCGCCGCAGTAAAAAAGTTCTCCTGCTTCCGGATCTTCGAAAAACCTGGCTCTGTAGCCATTCATCAGTCTGCCCGTGATATCGTCAATCGCCTGTTCAAAGCTCGTGTATATGATTCTGTTTTCTCCCGATCCGCCATAGCCCCAGCAGTTATACTGTTTAGATGAAATCCCCGTCTTGCAGAGATTCGTCTCGACCTTTGCAATTGCGATTAAAAGTGTGCAGTCGTGCGGGGTGTTGAATTTATCACAGGCATTTACAAAATCCTCGCCATGGCCTGCTAGAGGAGAATCGTTATTTTTCAAATACTGGTCGAATACCCAGCCTCTTGAATCCAGCGTCTCAACTTTCAATGAGGAAATTTTGGTGCTGACTCCCTGAACACTGCCGGCATTATTCTGGATAATTTCATAATCAAAATTCATTTCCTGTCTGTCTGGTTCTAATACATCCTGCAATGGGCTGCGTAGTAGCATAAATGCTGAAAAAAATATGCCCGCGACAAGTAAACTCAAAGCAAGGCGTACAAAATTCTTTTGAAATTTTCTCAGAAGGACCAGCCTCTTCATGAATGTTACAATTAATCAGTCCAGCTTGTGATAATGCCCCCAGTATCAAGGTCACGGGCCCTTTCAAGTTCAGCCGCGGCTTCTTTTTCGTTGCCGTTTTCTGAGTCGATCAAGCTGGAAAAATACTGCACATAAGCGCTGTTCTCAAATAATTTCTGGGCAAGTGTTATTTCTTCGGCGGCTTTGGCAGTTTCTCCAGTTTTTAGAAGAGCCCAGGATTTGAATGCTTTCATCTCTGCCTGTTGTTCATCGCTGAGGTTTTCTTTATCTTCGTAAGATGAGGCAAAGCTCGCCAGTTCTTTGAATTTCTCCAGATCATAAAGCAGCATCGCTTTGAACTTGATAAATTCATAATCCTGCGCATTTTGATCTAAAAACCAGTCTGCAAGCTCCAGAGCCTTCGTGAAATTATCCTGTTCCAGATAAATCTGATACTCGAGATATTTGATTTCAAAATTATCAGGCAGTATCTGCCCCGCTTTCACAATGTTTTCTAAAGCGCTTTCATAATTGTCAAGGTTTAAATAAGCGTTTGCTAAAAGCCTGAAAATGTCATGGTTTTGCGGAGCATAAAGCGTAGCAGCATCCAGCAGTTCAATAGATTCATCAAATTTTTTGTAATTCTGCAGAATATATGCCTCATAGATATAGCTTCCTTCATAATATTGATTACTTTCTCTAACAGATCGAAGTATTGGCATTGCAAGGGCATAGTCGCCTTGAGCAAAAGCGAAATCAGCAATTTTCATCCTACTCTCAATCTGCTTCTCCTCATCGTCTAGTTCAAGGTCTATCGCTTCCATCAATCCGGAATATTTTTGTTCCGGGTCATTTGAATTTGCGCTTTCTGCATGATTGTAGGCATCCTGCGGATCCTCAAAATTTGCAACTGCTTTTATGTATTCATTTTGTATGCTGTTCCCCGAGCTGATATTTTTAGCTTCATTCAATCCTTTTTCGATTTCGTCATTGATGAATAGGTAACTGATGTAATTTTTCTTATACTCAATTTCAGTCGAATTGCTGGCAGCATTATTAGCAAATGAAACAGCGTTGGCATATTCGCCAAGACTTATATATGTCTTTGCAATTTCATTCTTTAATTTTGCCTGATTATCTGCAAAATCAACTCCAGCAAGAAGGATATTTAGTGCTTCAGGAGTGTCGCCTTTCAACTCCAAAATTTCTGCAGCCTTAAGATAACCATCAGTTCTTTGCGGATCGTAATTCACAGCCTCCTTGTATTTGGCAAGTGCACTTGAATATTCCCTGTTTGAATAAAGAACTTCAGCGTCGTCATAATATGGATTTGTTCCCGGGCGGCTGTTGAAGAAGAAGAAATAATAAACAAGAGCTGCAATACTTAAAAGAACCACGACTCCGATGGCTATATTTATTTTGGTCAGGTATTTTTTCATTTAATTTGGACGGTAAGAATTATTCTCTTAACTGGATTGCAATCAGTATAGAAGAGGTGTAGATCGGAGTCAATTTTTCTTTACTTTGACCGGTACCTGGGAGGTATATGCTCAAACAGGATGATTTACTATGTGGCACATTTTGGTTTCACATTGCATTTCCTTGTTAATAATTGTGACAGAAAGTAAGTCAGGCCATCAGTGACTAGACATACCCGCCAGCTCAGTCGAAACCTGATATAATCATCCTATGGCAAATTTGGACCTGGAAAAAACAAAAGCACTCAATAAAATTCGGAATTTCTCGATCATTGCACATATCGATCATGGCAAATCGACTTTGGCTGATCGAATTATGGAATTTACCGGGGCAGTGGAGAAGCGCGAAAGCAAAGATAGAATGCTTGATACACTTGAATTGGAACAGGAGAGGGGCATTACAATCAAACTCCAGACAGTGAGGATGCACTACAAAGACTATGTTCTAAATCTCATCGACACGCCTGGGCATGTGGATTTCTCATATGAAGTTTCCAGATCGCTTGCAGCCTCGGAAGGCGCGATATTACTTGTCGATGCGACTCAGGGCATTCAAGCTCAAACTCTTACTACTGTCTACAAAGCACTCGAACACAATCTTACGATCATTCCTGTTATCAACAAAGTCGATTTGCCAAGCGCTGATGTCGATAGCACAAAAGAAGAATTGATAGCCACTTTTGGGTTTGATCCGGATGAAATCGTCGAAACTTCCGGTAAGACTGGTCTCGGAGTGGAAAACCTTTTAGACATGATTGTAAAAAAAGTCCCGCCTCCAGAACCTGCAAATAATGGCGTCACAAAGGCGCTGATATTTGATTCATTCTATGATGAGCACAAAGGTGTAGTGGCAATGGTCAAAGTCATGGAGGGGGAGATCAACGCTGATGAAAATCTGCACACAATTGAAACAAAGACTGAAATTGAACCAATTGAAATCGGCTACCTGCTCCCAAGAATGCAAAAGGATAGGCAGATAGATCTTGGCGAGGTCGGCTACATAGCAACGGGGCTCAAAGATATCAAAGCAATTCATATCGGAGATACTATAGTTTTGAATTCTGATTATCAAAGCAATAAAGACATTGATCCGCTTCCCGGCTATCATCCTCCAAAACCAATGGTATATGCCTCTTTATATCCTATTGAGAGTGATGAATTTGAAGAATTAGCAGATGCGATTGAGAAGCTTGCCTTGAATGATTCAGCCTTGACCGTCCAAAGGGAGAATTCTCCCGTTCTTGGATCTGGTTTTGTCTGCGGATTCCTTGGGCTTTTACATCTTGAAATTACTCAGGAAAGGCTTGAAAGGGAATTTGACGTTTCGCTTATTTCTACCACTCCTACTGTTGAATACAAAATCAAACTTACTACGAAGGATTATTCAAAAATTCCAAATCTTAACGTGGCAAATATTGAAGGCGAGTATTTAAATATTAGAAATGCTGCGGAATTCCCGGACATGTCACTCATTGAAGAAGTTAAAGAACCTTGGGTTAAATTAGAAATAATCACTCCGGAAGAATACATCGGATCTATTATGGAAATCTCACAAGCAGCAAGAGGTGTGTATAAATTAATGGAATATGTGACTGGGGATGAAACGATTAAAGGTAAAAAGCACGTAATACTCAAGTATGAAATTCCAACTGGAGAAATAATTGTGAACTATTTTGATAAATTGAAATCAATCAGTCAGGGTTATGCTTCGATGGATTATGAGTTTTATGAATACAGGACTTCTGATATTGTCAAAGTGAGCATCTTGGTTAATTACCTGGAGGTGGAAGCACTTTCATTTCTAACTCACAGGGACAATTCTTTTGCGAAAGGCAAAGCAGTTGTAGCAAAGTTAAAAGATATAATTCCAAGACAGCAGTTCAAAGTGCCAATCCAGTCTGCTATTGGAGGGAAAGTAATTGCAAGAGAGACTATTGATGCCTACAAAAAAGATGTAACTGCTAAGCTATATGGTGGTGACGTGACTAGAAAGAAAAAGCTTCTTGAAAAGCAGAAAAAGGGAAAGAAGAGAATGAAAATGTTTGGGAAGGTCGAAATTCCAAAGGAGGCTTTTTTGGAGGCACTGAAGACTTCGTAGTTGATTTGCAGTGAAGGGATATTTATTGGTTTTAGTCTTCTCGGATTGGATTTTTCATTGTCATAGCCTCTGTCTTGTAGAGCATTTTTTAGACATTGCCGATCGGCAATGTTTGATAATAGGTAAGAGTTTGTAGGCTTCAGATTGGCTGGTAGTAAAGGGGTGTGGGGTTGATAGAAATGGAATAATAAAGCAACATTACCTATCGGTAATACATAGAAAAGTAATAAAAAGCTACCTCCTTCTGGAGCGCAAAATTCTCCAGTCAACAATTTTATGTTATAATTCCTTCAGATTATGAAAAACAACACTAACGTACAACTTACTTTAAATAACTGGTGGAACCCGCAAACTTGGCGGGAATAATCCTTTGATTTAAATATTTTTCTTCTTTCAATCTATCCCGCAAAATCGGGATTTTTTATATTTGTTAGACAAATTATTATGAACAAAATAATAGGAATTCTAGGTGGGGTTGGACCTCAGGCTACGGCAATTCTGTATAAAAAAATCATAGAGTTCTCACAGAAAAACTTTGCTGCAAAAAACAATGACGATTATCCAAGAGTGATTATCGATTCAGTTCCTATCCCTGATTTCATTTCAAACAAAGATGGGATGGGTGATGCGAAAAAAATGCTCAAGAAATCAGTCGGAATTTTGACTCAAGCTGGTGCGACCAGGCTTGCTATTGCAAGTAACACTGTGCATTTATTGCTGAGTGACCTGCAGGGAGAAACGGAAGTCGAATTTAGCTCGATAATTGATGCAGTTGCGGAAAAATGCAATGGATTGAAGAAAGTTGGACTGCTTGCTTCCAGCGTCACACTTGGGGCGGATCTCTATGACAAGACACTTGGCAATTTCGGCATTGAGATAATCAAGCCTCGCATTGCAGATAGAAAAACTGTAGACAAAATTATCCGTTATGTACTAGCCGGCACTGATAATGGCAAAGAGAAAAAAGACTATGTGAGAATCTTGAATAGTCTATATGAAGCTGGCGCCGAAAATGTTATCCTTGGTTGTACTGAGCTCCCTCTTGCAATAAACTATGAAGCATTGAGCGGCAGAATTATAAACTCAATGAACGCCCTTGCCGAGGAATTGGTTGACTATTATTATAATTAATTATTAGTATATATAATTTATGAAAAAAGACTTATCAAAACAAACTTTAGTTACTGGGATCACGCCGAGTTCGGCTAAGGGGCTGCATCTGGGAAACTATCTTGGTGCGGTCAAACCGCACGTTATGTTCCAAGCTCAAGTCAAGCATGCAAATTATTTCATTGCTGACTATCATGCCCTCAATACTGTACATGATCCGGAGCAGATGAGGTCAAATGTCAGAAATACTTATCTTGATTATCTTTCTCTTGGGCTTGAACCTGAAAGAAAAAATGTCAATTTCTATATCGAGAGTGGTGTGCCTGAGATTGCTGAGTTGAACATAATTCTAAACAACGTTGTGACAATGGCTGAACTTAAAAGAATGCATGCATACAAAGACAAGTTCCAAAAAGGAGTAAATGAAGACTCGATAAATCACGGACTTTTTAACTATCCGGTTTTAATGGCAGCAGATATTTTGATATTTGAACCGGATTTTGTACCAGTTGGGGAGGATCAGACTCAGCATGTTGAGATTGCCCGCAATATCGCGCAAAGTTTCAATAAAAGATATGGGGAGATTTTGAAAGTTCCGAAACTTTATGTCAAGAAAGAGGTTGCCAGAGTTGTAGGAATTGATGGGAAGAAAAAAATGAGTAAGTCTCTTGGTAATGATCTGCCGATATTTGCAGCTGAAGAAGAAATCCGCAAACAGATTTTTGCAACTGTAACTGATCCGGCAAGAATTCATCCTGATGATCCTGGTGATCCGGCAAAAAATCCAATATTCAGCTATATGAAATTGATGGAATACGACGATGCGAAACTAAAAGATTTTGAGTCGCGCTACAAAAAAGGAACTATAGGCGATGTGGAAATTAAAAAAGCATTCTTTGAATTTTTTATGGAATATTTCAAAGAGGCAAGGCAGAGGAGAGAAAAATTTGCAGCAGATAAGGCGGGAATAGACAAGTTGATCATAAAAAATAATGCTGAGGTGCGTGAGGTAGCTGCAAAAGTGATACAGAAAGTAAGAAAAGCGGTTGGGGTGGATTGATATTTTAGTCGTATTTTGAAGCGGTATTTGCGGCAAATGTACTTGCTCCTGAAGGATATTGCCTCCCTGCCGAAGCACTTTGTGCTCCTCCTAAATTCGCATCAGGAAATTCTCTACCTGCTGTGAAAAATTCAGGTTCGAGAGGGTTTGCCGGCTTTCCTTCCAGCCCGGACTCTGGAGATTGGTCAAGAAGCATCTCATCAACAAAATTCGCAACTAAATCTTCTCGTACAGCCTGTCCTCCAATTACCCTGTAATAATCTCCCCTCTCATTATCAACAACAAAATCAAAGGAGGCGGGATCTTTTGTCTGAAGGTATTGTTTAAGCTGTAACCCCCAGACTTGCTCCCGGCTTAGTGGAATTGGCTCAAACATTTAATGAAAAATTAAAAGCTATTTTTGAAACTTATGATCAATCTATCAAGAAGATGGTGAAACTCAATCAGTGAAACTTTAATTTGCGAAATTTTTATTTTCGGAGTAAATTGATTCTTCCGAAAGATTAATTATACCCCTAGTTCCTTGCTGACTTTACTCACCACATCTTCAATCTGCCAGTCAGATTTGACTAAATAGCCTCTTATTCCTTTAGTTAGGCCCTCAGGAGGCTTCAAAGGGTAGGATAAATTCGTCAGCAGTATTACCTTGGCTTTCTTTCCCCAGGGGTCTGTCCGCAGCTTGCTAAGCATAGTTATCCCATCCATAACCGGCATAATGATATCTAAAAGGATAAGGTCAGGTTTATTCTCGAGAGCAGATTCCAGGCCCAATTCCCCGTTTTCTGCACTGATAATGTCAAATCCAGCTCGTGAAAATTTGTCAACAAGGGCAGCCAGTAAAGCCGGCTCATCATCAATAAGAAGGATTGTTTTTTTCATAATAAATTATTAATAAGTTAAGTTAGTGATTTACTGCCAACCTTCTTTGTCATCCCAGATAGAGGCAGTCTTATATAAAAAGTTGTCCCCTTATTTTCAATAGATCTAAACCAGACCTCTCCTCCTGTATAGTCAGTAATTTGTTTGACAATATACAATCCCAGTCCAGTGCCATCCGGGTCAAGAGTTTTTGCATTGTCTGCTCGGAAGAGTTTCTGGAAAATTCCCTTTTGCTGATGCTTGGGTATTCCGATACCAGCGTCGGATATCTTTATCAAAATACCACTTTTTTCTTTTTTGACTGTTAGGCCGACGCGCCCGTTATTATTCGAATATTTAATTGCATTTGAAAGAAGGTTCTGGAAAATAATCGTCAGGAGCTGAGGATCGGCTTTTATGTAAGAAACTCCTTTGTAGCTCTGCCTAACGTTCAACTTTTTCTTTACAATCTTCGACTTGAGCTCATTGAGGCATCCTTGCGCGGTCTTTTTGATATTGACTCGTTTCGGTTCGATCATAAATGTTCCAAGTTCCAGCCTGGAAACATTTAAAAGAGCATTTACCAGATCTACCATTCTTCTGCTGGCTTTGCTGATCTGCTCACTATATTGTTTTTGTTTCGGAGTTAGATTCCCGACATCCAGCGATAAAAGCATTTCCACATACCAGTTGATTGTAGATAAGGGGGTTCGCAGCTGGTGTGAAGCAAGTGAGACAAATTCTGTTTTGGCTCTATCCACAAGGCGTTCTTGAGTCACGTCATGAAAAACCACGACGCAGCCAATAATTTTACCTTCCATGTCTTTGATCGGAGCAGCCGAGTCAGCTACCGGTATTTTGACACCATCTTTGCGGATCAATTCTACATGGCTGCCCATTTTCGTTATTTTATCCTCATCCACCGCACTGACGATAAAATCTTCGTGAGGTTTCCCGGTATCTTCACTGATAAAAGTTACTGCCTCTTTATAATGCTTACCAATTACCTCTGTGGCAGATTTCCCGGTCATTTTTTCAGCCATTTTGTTAAAAAGCAGGATTTTCCCCGAAACATCGGTAGCAAAGACGGCATCACCTATTGATTCTAGCAGTGCTTCGTCTCTGTTTTTAATATCGTGAATTAACCGCTGCGTCTTTTCGCGTTCTGTAATATCAGTAACACTTGATAAAATGCATAATCCCTGGTTAAGTTCAATCAATTGAGCAGAGTACAAGCCGGTTCTCTCCTCCCCGCTTTTAGTTTTGAATTGGCATTCTTGGTTATTAACAGGCAGACCTGCAAGAAGTTTCGCTGCAATCAGCTCCCGATCTTCCTTGTCGCTCCACACGCCAAGTCCTATTGACGAATTGGCAAGAGTTTCTTCCCTGCTGTAACCTGTTAATTTCGTAAACTCCTCATTAATCTCGATAAATTTGCCGGTTTTCATCTCGGTAATTGTCATGACGTATGGTGAGGTATGAAAGGCTTTGGAAAATTTTTCTTCACTCAAGCGCAGTAATTTTTGAGCTTCGCGCTCACTCTTCCTTCTAGCAGTAATATCTCGAATGTTGCAATGTATTCTTTTCGATTCTCCAACAAGATACATAGTGGAGACAAACTCTACTTCAACCTTTTTCCCACTTTTTGTTTCAAGAGGGAGGTCTTCAAAATGAAGTGACTTTTTCTTACGTATAGACGCAAATTTTTTCTTCGAGGGCACTATATCTTTAAATGAGCTTATCTCCCAGAAGTGTTTTTTCAGCAGCTCTTTTTTGGAATAACCTAATAAATTCATGAGAAACTTGTTTGCGGCCAGAATCATTCCGGTTTTATAATCCAGTATTAGGATACCGTCCTGGGCAGTTTCGAATAGGCGACGATAACGAAGTTCGGAAATTTTGGCTAAATATTTTGCGTGTTTTTCTTCAGTAATATCTCGAACCGTGGCTTGAAGAAACTTCTTTTTACCGGATGATATTCTGACTAGTAATACTGTGGCATAGAAATTTTCTCCGTCTAGCTTTTTATGAGTCCATTCAAAAAAATTACTGCCATCTTTAAGCGCTTTTTGAATCATCTTTTTGGCTTTTGTACTTGAGAGCTGTCCATCAGGCTGGTATTTTGGAGATATTTCCCATGGGTTTAAGAAGGTAAATTCCTTTTCGCTTTTGATTCCAAACATTTTTTTTATTGCGGGATTGCTGGTAGTAAATTTCCAATCAGGAGGCTCTAGCGTCATCAAAGCATCTTTTGAGTTGTTAAATAACAATCTATATTTTTCTTCGCTGTCTTTTAGTTTTTGCTGTGTTCTTTTTTGCTCGATGATAGTCACGATCTGAGAACCAACTTCGCTGATCATATCCTTTTCTTCATCAATGAAACCTCTGTTTTTTAGGTAATATACCTCTATAGCTCCCAGCTCTTGGCTATCGATTTTGAGATACTGAATAAGTTTGTGCTTCGTTTCTTTGAAATTATCTGATTTGTATTCTTTGCCGTTGTAAATAATTCTGACACAAATTAATTCTGGAAATTGAAATGAATTAGGTAAGATTTTAATCAAATTATTAAAAGATTTATCCGAATCCGAATTCTCAAAAATTATTCTGGAAGTCTCATAAATTGCAGTAGTTGTTTTTAAGAGCTGCTCTATTTTTTTCTCTGCTTTTTTCTGGGCGGTTATATCGCTGTAAATTACAACAAGATTGCCATTGGGAAGTTTATAAACGAAATTCTTCCTCTATCCTGAAATTCTATTGTCTTTGTACAAAGAGATCGGGAAATTTTCAGCCTTTCCTGTTTTCCATACTCTTTGAAAAACCCGGAAAAGCCCGAAATTTTTAACCCCAGGAAATACTTTGGCAACACTCCGGCCGATGATTTCATTCTTTTTTACCTTCTCGATTTTTTCAGTTGCATGATTGCAGTCTTTTATTATAAAAGTCTTGCCTTTATCCTTTGTTTCATAGATAACCACTCCGCTAATCATGTTTTCAAATAACTGCCTGTATAGAACCTCTTTATCCTCAAGAGTTTTTTCGATTTTTTTCCTAGCCGTAATGTCGCGGATATTGCATTGGATGATTGTAGCGTCATTGACCTGGTAGGCGTTTGCTACAAACTCAACATCAATGTGTTTGCCCGATTTTGTTTCAAGGGGGAGATCTTCGAAGCGTACATATCTCTTTTCCCTTAATGTGGAGAAATTTTCTTTTGACGCGGCAATGTCTTTAAAAGCTCCAATTTCCCAGAGGTGCTTCTTTAGAAAATCGGCCTTGGAATAACCGAGCATATCAATGAGGAATTGATTGGCATCAAGAATCATTCCAGTTTTGAAATCGACCAGAAGTATGCCATCTTGAGCGGTTTCAAACAGGCGGCGATAGCTAAGCTCGGAGGTAATGAGGTCTTGATCCAGGTCCTTGGTTTTTTCTAGGCTCCTCTGCATCTATTATTTTTGAGAGGGATAATTTTCTAATTATACATATCAAACGTCAGAAGATAAAAAATATAACAATAAGATAAATAATTTCTTATAATCAAATAGCTTCGTGACAAGAAGACTTGCTTTGGAGTATAATTGCGAAGTTCTTTAGAAATTTATCTTCACTTTGCTCGAATTAATGACCTTCGGGAATTAATTCGAAAAAGGAGGAATTTGCGAAAGGTAAAGTTCATTTGTATACAAATGAACGCAGTCTGAAGCAAAATTCCGACGTCGGGTCTGTAGCTCAATGGTAGAGCAGTGGCCTTTTAAGCCATTGGTTGGGGGTTCGAGTCCCCCCGGACTCACTTTTTCGAATCCTTTACCCCTTCCTCAAAAATATGTATAGTAGAACTAACAAGTTTTCCGCTCAATGGCAAATTTCTTTCAAAAGTTTAGAAAAGAAATCAAAAATAATCCCCGATTAGAAGTGGAGTTGTACCTTTTACTGATACTGGCAATACTGTTTGCTTATTTTCTATTCAATGCGGGTAAAGATTCAGATCAAACTCCAGAAGACATCCCTGTTGGAGAAGAATCAATTGAGGCTGAGTTATCTGAAGGAACCCCGGCTGCTACAGAAGATCCTACAAGTGAAAGTGATACTCAGGATGTCGAAATTGAAAAAGACGCAACAATATATGGCCTCACAATCAATGCGGATGTAAATTTACCAAATAAAGACAGCTTAGCTAGAGTAATTCTTTATTCAGATGATGGGACGAAATATCTTGTCTATGAAGCATATTATTTACTAAATGGACAGGGTGAGTTCAGTGTCCAAGAAAAATGTGAAGAAACGTGTTTACTTGGGGAAACAAAAATAGCCAGCCTGGAAGTCTACACAGAAAACGGAGCTGGTCTAGAAGTCACAAAGGTCAATATGAATCAGAGCGAGGCAACTGCGGCTGAAGCGGCACAAATCGAACAGAAAAAAGAAGATGTTCTTGATGAGAAAATTGCCGAGCTTAATGATTCGATTGAAGAAAAAGGATATGACTGGCAGGCCGGTAGAACGGCTTTCGGCGAACTCAGCTATGAAGAGAAATCTCAATTGTACTCCGAGGAGCTGCCGAATTTCCAAGGAGCAGAATTTTATGTTGGAGGAGTCCTGGAAGTGGTTGTAGATGAATCAAGTGGGCGAACGCCTACTACAAGACCTATGCTTGTAAGCATAATTACGAACCTGCCAGAAACTGTATTAGGCCTATTTGCATCGGCAACAAGAAGTATGAACGGTGATGTAAAAGGAGCATCAATTTATGCATCTAGCTGGGACTGGAGAACTGTCCATGGGGCCAATAATCCTGCATCGCCTTATTTTGATGGCAATCCAGATTCAAATGAAACCGGAAATGGATGGATAACAGCGGTCAAAAACCAGGCGAGCTGCGGATCCTGCTGGGCGTTTGCCGCGGTTGGAGCAACCGAATCTCTGGCTAATCTTTATTACAATAAGCATGTCAATCTGGATCTTTCTGAACAGGATATGCTTTCCTGCAGCGGTGCCGGATCATGCAGCGGCGGATGGCCTAGCTTGACGTTGGATTATATTAAAAACAATGGAGTAGTAAATGAATCCTGCTTTTCATATTCAGCAAGAGATCTCTCTTGTTCTTTAAAATGTGCAAGCCCAAGTGAGCGAATCAAAATCAGCGGAAGGGTGGATTTCACAAATAAAACAGAAGATAACTTGAAAAAGCTGATAATTGAGCAGGGCCCGGTTAGCGGAGGGATTTATTCCTGGAGTCACGCAATGGTCCTTGTCGGCTGGTATACTGACTCTTATGACGAACCTGTCTGGATATTCAAAAACAGCTGGGGGAATACCTGGGGAAATCACGGATATGTAAATTTGAAAACTCCGATCACAAACTTTGGCTGGACGCATGGATTAATATTGCCAATTGTTGATGCAAATTCGAGAAGTATTGATTGTCTGGATAGAGACGGCGACGGATATTATAACTGGGGTCTTAGCTTGAATAAGCCGGTCACTTGCCCTTCTGGTATACCAGATAATAAAGACTGCAATGATTTCAATGCAGGCGTATCAACCTACAATGAAAAGTACGAATGTATAGCCTCACCTGAAGAGGTTAGGGCAAGTTCCTCTCTTGTGAATTTCTCTGCATTGCTTTCTGGAAGACAAACTGCCACTCGTGAAATATCCATAACCAATCAAACTGCTCAGGAGATGGAAATAGCTGGTATCAGCCTGCTTGACAGCTCAAATTTCTCATTGGATACAAATCCAGAAGGAGCTTCGAATCCTTGCGGAAGTAGTACTCCGACGATAGCTGCTGGTGAAAGTTGCAGTGTTGAAGTTGGTTTCATTCCCACATCAGTGCGGACATACAATACTTTCCTGGTTGTATCCTATGGTGCTGGGGGCACAAGTCAATTAAGCATTCGTGTTTCTGGTGAAGGGAGCACAGCCCCAGGTGTTATATGTGGATACTATGGGGGTTCTTTTGTTGCTGTTGAAAACAAATGTTTCTCAATTGAAGAAAGTGAATGTGATGAATACAACGGCGATTTTAATGATTGTGATTTCTACTGCCCTCCAGGGATGACTTGTACTGAAGGCTGTCAGGAAAGCTGTACATATTAGGCTTGAAGTCAGTTTGCCAGTCTCGCCATCCAGTTAGCAACTTTTTCATAGTCAATTTTACCGAAACTGAATCTTTTGACCATTGACTTCCTTTGCTCAAAAAGCTCTTTTTTCTTAATTTCACTAAATTTGTCAATTTCTTTAATGTATTTTTTAGCAATTGGAGCCCATGTGAAATTAGCCTCTACGTATTTGCGGGAATTTTCTCCAAGCTTCTTGTGTTCTGCTGAAAGTACATCGTCTATTCTTTTTGCGAATGCTTTTGCACTTTTGTATTTGACTCTGTATCCATTTTCTCCATTCGCAATGACATCTTTGATACCTTCTAAATCGCTCGCTATGACGGGGGTTTCAGAAGAATTGGCTTCAATCATTACAAGGCCGAAACCCTCCATGTCATTATGAACTTTGATATTTGGCATGATAAATACATCAGCTGCCCGGTATGCGAGTTTTACAACACTATCTGGCTGTCTACCGAGTATCAATATTCGATTCTTTTCAGTAGATTTTTCCATTGTCCTTACAATTCTCTCATGTTCGGGACCGTCTCCTATTACCAGATACATACAGTTGCATTTCACTTGCGGGAGTACTTCTTCAATAAACCATTTATGTCCTTTGCGTCTGACCTGTCTTCCGATAGTAAGCATGATTTTTGTATCTTTCTTTAATGGCAGAGCAAAAGTTTCCTGTAGAATTTTTCTTGCTTCTTTTTTAGTCCTTCCGTTCTGCCAGTCTCCAAGTTCCATCCCATTTGGTATTACAACGGCTTTTTTATTCTTTACCCCGCGTTTAAGAGTTGCCTGTCTGGTTGCTCTTGAGACTGAGATTGTCCCGTCAAGCAGCGGGAAAGTAATTCGACGAAGCAAAAATTGATACCATGGAGCAGGCATAGTAATGTCATGGCCGTGATTGATTGTAATAAGGGGCGTACGAATCCCAAAAAGTCGAAGAGGAATCGCCAGATTTGCAGTGACCATTGATGTGAATACTATCGCGTCGGGCTGTCTTCTGATGATCACGCCTGGCAAGATCAACATCATCCTAATCCAGAACATGGCTGCCGGCACCAGCATATGCTCCCGGTCAGCGTAGCAAAGCATGGGTATTATTTCGAGATTTTTCTGGGCTTCGAGGTTTTCAAGAAGCTGCGTACTCATTCTCTGGATCCCCCCGATATTTTCAAGAGGGAAGTCCTTCCTCAAATGCATATGTGAAATGTAGACAATCTTCATACAAAATATCTTAATTTAGTTTGATTTCAAAAACAAGTATAATTATCGCATGAAAATTGCAGAAATTTATAAAAAATACAAAATTCCTCCGCAGCTGCAAGAGCACCAGCTAAGAGTTGCCGCGGTTGCTAAGCAGATAGTTGATAATTTCAAAGCTCCTTCTGGTCTTGATGAGACGATCATAATCACGTCTTGTTTGCTGCATGACATGGGAAATATTATTAAATTTAATTTGCAACTCTATCCTGAACATTTAAAGCCGGAAGGATATGAGTATTGGAAAGGAGTTCAAGATGAATTTATCTTGAAATATGGAGAAGATGAACACAAAGCAACATTTCAGATAGCAAAGGAGATCGGAGTTGGAGAGGATGTGATGGAGATTCTAAGGGATTGGGGATTTGCGAATGGTAACAAAACGGCAGAATCGGAGAATTTTAATGCAAAGATTTCAAGGTATTCGGATCAAAGGGTGGACATTGACGGGATCAAATCAATGGAAGAGAGGCACCATAAATCGAGAGACCGATATAAGAAAAGAAATCACTTTAAACACTTAACTGAAGTAGATAAGTTTGACGAGTTGGTAGGATATTGGCAGAAAATCGAAAATCAAATATTCGAAAAATGTGAGATCAAACCTGAAGAAATAAATGACGAATCGGTTCAAGCCTTGTTGGATAATTTGCGCTTGAGTGTCATCAGCATATAGAAAGCCCAAAAATATACAAAAGTCATGTAGGTCATCTCAAAAACGCCGTTAATTTTTCCATAATAGAGTAGAAAAACCACTCCTGTTAGCAGCTGGAAGAATATTGTAGCTAAGGTAATATTTTTGAATCGCTTTGAGTAGAATTTGATAATCATGACTAGTTGCATGAATATCCAGGTAATAGCAAATGAGTAAGCGGAAAATTTGTGCAGCGTTTCATTTGAATCAAGATTGAAAAAACCAATACCAAAAGTCAGTACCCAGGGTGTGAGAAAAAATAGGGACTCGTAAAAGTTGAATTTAAATCTTTTGATAATCAAATATGCAAACCCAACTTCGAGCAGGCCGCAAAACATAAAAAGCATATTGAAAATAGTGCCGTACTTTTCTGAAACTCCGAGTTTGCTTATTTCCACTTTTGTGATGTCAATATCTCCTGGCAGCAGTAGCAGTATAAGGATTATGTTACCAGCAAGGAAAATATATAAAGACAGGAAATTGATATATTTTCTAATGAATGAATCAGAGAAATCCAGCATTTTAAAAAGATTTATAAACTGTTACAATCAGATTAAATCATAAATTTATACCAGTGACAATGCATTTGGTAATCTATGGCAGAGATGCCGAACTCGGAAAAATTGAATTTGAAAAATATTGTGGATCGCAGAGCTTTGCCTTCAGTGTGGCTTTTGAGAAAGGGGATTATCAGGTTGTTGAGTTTGGAGAGGATGTTGATGTGAAGAAACTTATAAAAAGGCTTGGCGGGACTGTGAGAATTGCGGAGTTTTTCGCCGCTTCATCAGAAATAACTGAGGAGCAAATTGAAAAGCTTGGCTTCTATTTTGAGAAAAATTTCAATTATGCAATTAGTGGGGTCAACTGTGGGGAGGATGAACTCAATCAAGTTCGTGGGATTCTTAAAAAATTGCAGAAGAAGTTTAAAATTCGAGGTGTTGAAAAAAGACCAGACGATTGGATAGCGAGTCCGGCAAATTTCAAATCATGGAATCTTTCCGAAGGGTTTGAATTGTTTTTATTAAAAGAAGATGGTAATTACTATTTTGCAAAGACAATCGCATGCGGCGACTCTGAAATATTTGAGGAGCTGGATAATAAACGCCCCAAGCAGGAATTTACAAGAGGGACGTCTTTTCGGCTGGCACGCATGATGGTCAATTGCTTGGGACTTGATGGCTCGAAAACACTTGTAGATCCGTTTTGCGGGATTGGAACGTTTCTAATAGAGGGAATGTTTGCAGGATTTGATGTGATTGGAATAGATAATGAGCAGAGAATGATTGACGCTTCGCTTGCTAATACAAATTGGGCAAAAAAAAGCTTTAACCTTCAGAAGAATTGTAAACTAATCTGCGAAGATGCCCAAACGGCAACATTTCAGGCTGATGCATGTGTTTTCGAGCCATATATGGGCCCTTTTATGGAAAAACTGCCAAACTATGAAAAGGCTAAAAAAATAAGTTCTGAATTGTCACTTCTGTACAGTGCTGTATTTGCAAATCTAGCGGAAAATTTAACAAAAGGGGCTCCGGTTGTCTGCATTATTCCGTTTTTCGAGACATATGATGGCAGAACTGTAGAAGTAGAGACAGGATTTATTAAGAAGTACGGATTTGAAACAACCCATAGTCCAATCGAGTATGACACTCCTGACAAAGCTAGGATCAAAAGGCGGATATATTTCCTCGTCCTAAGCGACAAATAGGGCATGCGAGCCTGCAAGGTGATCGCTTTTACATGAATTTAGAAAATTACCTTTAGGTAATGTCGATCGGTGAATGCATCCTTGCGTGCTTGTGAAGGTTTGCCAGACAAAGGATCCTGGTGATAGAATCGGCCAATAATTGGTCAGCATTACCGAAGAGTAATGTTTGGAAAACTTATGGAAAGAGATCTCTCAACACAAAGATTTAAATATAATCTGCTATCAAAAAATGATCGGGTAAAAACCAATGCCAAGGCTAGACGAATGGAAATCGCAGTAAAAATCAAAAGTCTTCGGCGAATAGAGAGAGAAATGTCTGCCAAGTTACTAGCAAAGAAAGCCAAGGTAAACCTGAAAACCCTATCAAAAATCGAAAATGGCAAACCCGTAAAACTGGATAGCTTATTGCAAGTAGTTGAAGCGCTGGATTGTAAGTTAGAAATTGAAGTAGACCTTTGAATAAAGTTCTATCTAAATCTCTTCTCCTGCACAAGAAGTACGGCGAGGACCTCGCCTTTTAACTTTAATGAGAATTTCTTAAGTGAATATTTTTTCCCGGAATAAGCAAGAACTATGTCTCCTGTAGTTGGTTTCAAACTTGTGGAGAAAAATCCAATATCGCCTTCATTTGTGTCCAATTCATCAGGCAGTATACTATTTAGTCTTAATGCAAAAACATCCCCATATTTTTCCAAAAGCCATTCAGGAGCATTGTAATACTGTCTGGTTAATTTCAGGCTTCTTTCAAATCCAAGAATAGCGATATCATCTACGAGAACGACCTCATTAGCTTTTCTCTCGTAGCCAATTCCTTGTTCGCGAAGTGCACTGGCGATTTTTTCAACGTTATACTTAATCGGGTCAGTATCCTGTCCATAAAGATATGCGACAGATTTACCCAATACTTTAGCCAGTTTATCTAAATGTCTTGAAGGACTGCTTCTGCCATTTTCATATCTGCTGATCATTTCCCAGGTTACGCCGATTTTCTCTCCCAGCTCTTCTTGTGAGAGTCCGTTTTCAGTTCTGGCTTTTTTAATTTGTATCCCGATTGTATTGTCTTTGTTCATGATTTAACTATATACTGAAACTTCTTCTATATGAATAGAATTGTTATCTATTTTCCATGAACTAAATTCTATACTCTGATATATTAACACTTCTTAATTATTTTATTTTTTACCCATCCAATTATGTCAATAAACGATTCTATAACAGACAAGGCAATTGAAATTATCGGGCATACAGATCGGCTTTTGCAAATAGCCAGGACTTCTCTAAATGCAAATGAACGGGACAAACTATACGAGACGCTTAGCAGAATCAATGCTATTGTCTTTGATCTTAAAGCAGAGGTGGAAAAATTAGCTTAAAGTATATAGCCTAGGCATAAAAGCTATGCTACAATGATGGCGAATTTTTTCCGAAAATATCATGAGACGTATCATCCGTTTCTCTCTAAAATATATCAAACGTTACAAATACAGTTTTTTTATCGGTATGCTGCTTCTGGCTCTGGCTAGGATTGCAGACAATACAGCGTATTATATGACCAAATATATTTTTAATGCAGTGGGGGAGGGAGATTATTCGAAGATGCTTTTCTATGTTTTGCTATTTGCTCTTCCGCAGATTTTCTCTACGCTGATCGGCCCTTTGGGAAATTTGATCCATGATAAATATATGATCAATGCAAATAGAGACATGAAACTTGATATTTTTAGAAAACTTCACGAACTTGATGTTTTTTATCACACAAATAAAAGAAGCGGTTCATTGATTTCTATGATGCGAAGAGGTGAGAATGCCTTTTGGAGCTACAATATCGAAATTGAGAGAAATCTGCTGCGTGTGTTGATCGATCTGATATTTACTGCTGTGGCATTCTTTCTGGTCAGCCCGATTTTAATGATAATAATTTTAGTCGGGTTTGTATTAAATCTTGGCTTTACATATGTCTTGATAAAAATAAATATGCGGACCAGAAGAGAGCTGAACAGACAGGAAGACAATATCACTGGAATAATTGCTGATAATATGATTAATTATGATACAGTGAAATATTTCGGGAATGAAAATCTAGAGCAAAAACGGTTAACCAATCAGTATGATAACTGGACAAAAGCAATCTGGAGCTATGCTAATTCGTTTAGAGTAATTGAACTCTGGATCGGAATTCTGATCACTGTGAGTGTGACACTTCTGATGTTAGTCAGCAGAGAACAGCTTCTTGCCGGCACAATGAGCGTGGGAGAATTTGCTTTGGTTGTTACTCTTTCGATTTCATTTTTCCCGCGTCTTGGAGAGGTGATTTTTAGATTTAGGGAATTGACAAAAAATCAGACTGATTTTGAAAAGTATCTTGAAGTTCTAGACGAGAAGACCGAGATTGTCGAAGAGCCGGATGCCGAAATCCTGAAGAATGTAAAGGGGCATATTGAATACAAAAATGTAAATTTTCAGTACAGAGAAAGAGAAAAGGTAATCAGCAATTTTAATCTGGATATCAAACCAAATGAATCTGTCGCTCTGGTTGGAGTTTCCGGAGCCGGCAAATCGACTCTCGTGAAATTATTATTGAGATTTTATGACGTAACAAGCGGGGAAATATTAATTGACGGGAAGAATATCAAAAATCTAACGAAGGAAAGTTTGAGAAAAGCAATCGGAATTGTTCCTCAAGACACAATGATGTTTAATGATACTATAAGATTTAATATCGGCTACGCGAAAGAGAATGCGAGTTTGAAGGAGATCAAAAATGCTGCAAAATTAGCGAATCTGGATGAATTTATAGAGCGGCTGCCTGAGAAATATGACACATTAGTAGGAGAGCGCGGGATCAAATTATCGGGCGGACAAAGACAGAGACTGGCGATTGCAAGAACGATTCTTGAAAACCCGCCGATCGTAGTTTTTGATGAAGCTACGAGCCAGCTGGATTCCGAGTCTGAAAAAGCTATTCAGCAAGCATTTTGGGAAATTGCGGAAGATAAAACTACTATTGTGATTGCACATAGGCTTTCAACTATCAGAAAAGCAGACAGGATAATTGTGCTTAAAGATGGGGAGATATTCGAGGAAGGTACTCACACAGAACTTTCAGCCAAAAAGGGCGGGCTTTATAATGGTCTGTGGAACCTGCAGACAGGTGAGCTGAAGGATTAGAATAGCAGGGCTTTTATTTCAGGAATTTTTTCCATAGTCATTTCGTACCCATGTTCCGCTATTTCCTGGGCTTTTTTGAAATCAAAAAAGCCATACTCCAAGCCCATACCATCTATCAGAAAATCAACAGGATTTAGTTTCAGGTCCAGATTCTTGATTCTGTAAAGCATGATATTAAAAGGAAGGAGAAGCTTATCCAATGTTGTATCGTAATTTTCAAAGAACTTGAATTCTCCCACTGCGAGCCCAATTACAATATCTGCGCCGTTATTTCTGAGGAACTCTGCTCCAAAACCTCCGGAAATATCCCCGTCAATATATTTTTTGTTTTTAATTGTAACTGGTTTCATAAATCCAGGGGCTGCAGATGAAGCAACAGCTGATTCAGCAAGCGAGCCGGTTGCTAGGTATTCCACATCACCGGTTAATATCCTTGTCACCTGGGGCCAGAATTTAATCTTTGTTGACTCAATTCGCATGTCGCCGACTAGTTCTTTTGCATATTCTATTGATTTGTCTTCGCTTGCTATTGAGATATTTTTTAATGAATCTAGGCCAATATACTTTGAGTATTTAATATTTTTAAAATGCTCTATAATCTCATCAATACTCTTTCCAGCAGCGTACGATCCGCCAGTGATTGCTCCGCCGCTTGCACCTGTGATCATGTCAATTTTGATATCATTTTCTTCAAAAGCTCTAAGGGCTCCAAGATACGCCGCACACCTTGCCCCGCCGCCTCGAAGTGAGAGAGCAAGTTTTTTTTGCTTCCGATTTGACTTTGTCATAATTAATATTTAACCAGTATCAATTTGCCATAATAGTTAAGCAAAATCAAGAATGATATAATACTTCTATGGAAAAATTACTACAATATGAAACTGTAATTATTGGCGGCGGGGCATCCGGAATCATGGCTGCGATTACAGCTGCTAGAACTGGCAGGAAAGTCGTCCTGCTGGAGAAAAAAGAGAAGCTTGGGAAGAAAATTCTACTTACCGGAAATGGGAGGTGCAATATCTCGAATAAGTTTGCCAAAGAAGATAAAAGGCAGGTAAAACACTATTTTGGCAATAATCCGAAATTTGTTATGTCTGTTTTCAATAAATTCGGCTATGAAGAGACAAAGGAATTTTTCGAAAATCTCGGTGTCAAATTTGTCGAGGAGGATAATGGGCGTATGTTTCCTGCTGGCAATCAGGCTCAGTCAGTAGTTGATGTGCTTGAATACGAACTCCGGGAATTAAATATAAAATTGATAAATGGAGCGGGAGTTAAAGAGATAAAAAAAATTGGAAATAATAAATTTGCAGTTAAAATATCAGATGGACGGGTTTTCGGGACTTCGAAATTAATAATTGCTACTGGCGGCAAAACTCATGAACAAACAGGATCTACTGGGGATGGTTATGAATTTGCAAGGCAATTCGGGCACAAGATTATAGAAACATTCCCTGTTTATTCAGGCTTAAATATTACGAAGGAATCTGATTCTAAAAATTTCCCCCTGCTGCATATTCTGCAGGGAACAAAATTGGAAGCTGCTATCACAGCAAGGATTGGTAGTGAAGTGATAGCAGAAAACACCGGGACTGTAATGTTTGCTCATTACGGTTTGTCTGCGCCTGGAATTCTGGAAATCAGCCGGGAAATTGCAAGAGAATTTTTCCTGAATGAAAAAAAAGCAGAGATCAGCTTGAATTTTTTTCCTGGAAAAAATGCCAGGGAGGTCGAAGAAATGATTCAGCGCATCTGGACCAACAGTCCAAATCGCACCCTTGGTTTTTCATTGATTGGAGTATTACCGAAGAAAGTGTTTCCTGCGATTTTGGAAACAGCAGGAATGGATCCAAGCAAAAAAGTCGCAGAGATTAACAAGGAATTGAGATCCAAAATCGCAGAGCTTTTGACCGGTCTTACTTTTCAAGTCGATTCGGTTCGCGGCTTTGAAGAAGCGCATTTCACAGCGGGTGGAGTTGATACAAAAGAAGTTAACCCTGCGACACTCGAATCAAAACTTCAGCCTGGATTATTCTTCTGTGGTGAAGTCCTTGATATAGATGGTGAATGCGGCGGCTACAACCTTCAGTGGGCGTGGAGCAGCGGCTTTGTGGCTGGGAGTATAAATTAGAAACTACTATGCAACTATCAAATGATCAAAAATTCGCATTGGATGCATTACTTTCATGGGCAGCAAAACCACAAGGGGGATTTATTACACTTGGCGGCTTTGCCGGGACAGGAAAGACAACTCTGATTGGGCTGCTTAGAAGAATGGCTCGTAAAAAAGATGAGAAATCCAAGTGGGCATTTGTCAGTTTTACGGGCAAAGCCGCAAGAGTCTTGGATAATTCTATTAGGGAACAGAAAGCAAAATTCAAAGGCGATTTTACCGGAACCATTCACTCTTTGATTTACTCTCCAATTGAAGATTCACGAACGCAGGAAATCATTGGCTGGGAGAAAAAAGATGACCTGAAGGCGGATATTATTGTGGTTGATGAAGCTTCGATGGTCACGCGCGAAATCTGGCAGGACCTCTTAAGTTTCAAAGTGCCAATTATTGCAGTAGGAGATCATGGCCAGCTGCCTCCGGTTGGGACAAATTTCAATCTAATGGAAAAGCCTTTATTAAAACTTGAGGAAATCCACCGGCAGGCGAAAGACAATCCAATCATTCAGCTATCTGTACAAGTCAGGAAAAATGGAGAAATCCCAATTGGTGATTTCTCAAACAAAGTAAGAAAACTGAGCAGGGCTGATAGTGAATCCGGCGAGTTGATTGAAGATCTGTTTTGCAGTTTTGATAGCGATACTATGGTTCTTTGCGGTTTCAATAGAACCCGGGTTGAACTTAATAAGTACATTCGCAGCCTGCTGGATATTCATTCTTTAGAACCGCAATCCGGAGATCGGGTGATATGTCTTCGAAATAACCACAAAATGCAGATTTTTAATGGGATGGCGGGGACTTTGAAATCTATTGAGAGTCTTGGGGAGAGACATTTTCTTGCTGAAGTTGATTTTGAAGACTACGATCAGTTCTATAAAGGAGAAATTTTGAAAGAACAATTTCATTCGCAGACTCCAATGAATATGGGAACTGACAGAAGAAAAACTATTGATTCAGACCTTTTTGATTTCGGTTACGCTCTAACAGTTCACAAAGCCCAGGGCTCCCAGGCAAAAAGAGTTATACTCTTCGAAGAACGCTTTCCACAGATGGATGATGAGATGTTCAGGCGCTGGCTCTACACAGGAGTTACCAGAGCGCAGGAGGAGCTTTATGTGGTGGGATGATTAAAGTCAATCTTATATGGGATTTTCCATTGTGTGAAATCTTTCCAGTTATCATTATCAATACCAGGATCAATTATTGCAAGAGAAGTTATTTGTAATCTTTTAGGGATAGAAATATTTTCGATAGAGAGTACTTTATCTTTTTCTCTCAACCCTTGTTTGTACAATAAACTCATGTGTGGATGGAATTGCTCATTCGGAGTTTCTTTTCTTGGAAAGATTTGTTTTAGTTTATTATTAATATTAATCAATTCTTTTTGCATTTTAATATTTACATACAAAGTTTTTGACCATGTATCTTCCATTCCAATCCCTTCAGTATTGACTGTAAATTGTTTCTGATTAATAAAGTTTTCTTCAATTTTTAATACAATATCTTTTAATTCGCAATAAGAAGGATAATTTACTGATATATGCGGCTCGAATACTTCTCCACCTAGGAATTTATTGCTTAAAGTTTGAATAATTGGCCGCAAGTTTTTTTTTGTTGAGGAATCAAAAAGCAGCCAAAACCCATAATAGCGTTTCATAAGTATTGTCTTGAAGGCTAGTTTGATTAGGTAAAGTGCCGGGAGCGGGACTTGAACCCGCACGGGATTTAACTCCCACTGGATTTTAAGTCCAGCGTGTCTACCAATTCCACCATCCCGGCATTATTAGATTTTAAACCTTTTAGGTACTCTTTTCTATAGCCTGATTTAAGATTCTTCTCAATTTCTCTGGCTTCTTTCCGTGTACGAACTTCTTTTAAATATATCAATCCAAACGGTCTGTAAGGTTTAGTTGTTTTAGATTTCCCCTTGTTATGTTGGTCAAGCCTTCTTTTGATATTATTTGTTAGTCCTACGTAGATGTAATTTCTAATTTGACTTTTAATGGCATAAACATAGTACATTTAATGTTTCTAATGTCCAGCGTGCCTGCCTGCCGGCAGGCAGGTCTACCAATTCCACCATGTCTACCTGTCGGTAGACAGGCCGGCTTTGGAGGTGTAGGCGGGAATTGCACCCGCGTATAACGGTTTTGCAGACCGTTGCCTTACTACTTGGCTACTACACCAACTCCATTCAATTTTATCACAAAAAGAACCTGATTGAGACTTAAAAAATTCTTGTCATATCTTCCAGCTTTCTATATATTGTATTTGTTTATTAATTAATAAAAATTATGGCAATTCCACAAACAGGTACAGAACCAGCTTTAGATAGTACAAATCCGGCAGCACCAGTAGTGCCGCCTGTGGACGAAATGGCTACACCTCAGGCTCCAGCTCAAGAAGCAGCTTTAGACCAAGATCAAGACGCAGCAACAACAACGGTGGATCTGGATGCTGAAATGAAAATCCCTGCAGATGATACTGTAGCGGGTGTGACGCAACCGGCTGAAGTGCCGATTGATCCAAATGCTGAATTGAAAAACGGCAATGGAAGTGAACATGTAGTAGAAGGAAGCACTGAGCCGGCACCGGTTACTATGCCGGAACCGGTTAAAGATACTACCCCCGAACCTTCAATAGAACCGACATTAGAGCCAGCTCCGGCAATGACCCCAGAACCAGTAATGGAACCAGCTCCTATGATGGAATCTACAGATAACAAAATAGCAGAACCAGTTGAAGAAAAAGTAACACTGGATAAACTCCCTGAACTTGCAGCAGAACAACCAGAAGAACAACCAGCGGAACAACCGGTAAAAGTAGAACCTGCAGAACCTGTGCATGAAGTACCAAATCAAGATAAATTGGAAGAGATAATGGCAGCGCCCACACAACCAGAAGACACAGGACTTCCAAGTTTGGATGAAAAAGTCGAAATGGATAAAGCACAAAAAAAACCTGGCAAAAAAGGTGGATCAGGAGGAATGATGCAAATTGTATTAATATTTTTAATACTTGCGATCCTGGCAGCGTCAGCAATTCTTGCCTATATGCTGTTTATGTAGGATTCTGTGGTTATTTAGCCATATCTTTAGCAAGGCCAACCTCAAGGGAATTTGTCTTCTTTGTAATTGGGGTAGTGCCTCTTATCACAAGAACCAGATCCTCAGGCTCTACGAGCTTTTCTGCCATGACTCTTTTCACAATTCTCTTCACACCTCTGTCTCTGTCTTTTACTTCGGTATCTAGAACTATAGGGGTTATTCCCCAAGTAGCCTGGAGCTGACGCTTGTATGTTTCATTGCTGGTCAATGCAATAATTGGCTGTCTCGGTCTGAAGCTCGAAATAATTCTTGCAGTCTTTCCCGTACCTGTTGCTACAATAATTTTGTCTATGCTCACACTCTCGACAATGTCGATTACTCCTCTTGCAAGAGCAACGGTGATTGGGTTGATATCAGGGTCTCCGTGCAAAATCTCCGGCATGAGATGTTTTTCAATTTCGAGTGAAATTCTTTTGAGTGTGTGGACCGCCTCAATAGGATATTTACCTTTTGAGGTCTCCGCACTTAGCCAGACGCAATCAGTCCCATCAAATATTGCATTCGCTACATCGTTAATTTCCGCCCTTGTTGCATTTGGATTTTCAATCATCGATTCGAGCATATGAGTAGCGACAATGGCAGGCTTGGCCTTCAATATGCATTTTTGCACCATCATTTTCTGAATTGCCGGGACCTGTTCGTAAGGCATTTCTACTCCCATATCACCTCTTGCAATAATAATCCCGTCGCATGCATCAATTATTTCATCAATATTTTTTGTCCCCTGTTCATCTTCAATTTTTGCCATAACTTTGATAATTGATTTACCAAGATGCTTTTTTACCTCTTCAATATCCTGCGCGTTCCTGACGAAAGAGGCAGCAACAAAGTCCCAATTATCATTTACGGCAAATTTGATCTGCTCTATATCCGTAGGGGTTAGAGGCGGATTTGATAGAGGAATCCCCGGTGTATTTATCGTTTTACCGGGAAGTATTTCTCTGCCTTGGCCCACTTTGGCAATAATCTTTTGATTCTCGATTTTCTGCACCCTAAGTGAAACCTTTCCGTCATCAAGTTTGAGCATATCGCCCGGCTTCAAGTCTTTGTACAGCTCCGGATAAGTCACCGGGTAAATAGCATTTTGCTTTGAACTCCCAAGTACTATTTCATCTCCAATTTTGATCGGTATCGGCGTTTCGAATTTGTTTAGTCTAACCTCTGTCCCTTTTATATCTAGCATCAAGGCGACATTTTTTGAAATTGATCTGATAGTTGCTGCTACTCTTTTTAATTCAGCAATGTCTGCATAAGCTCCGTTAATCCTTGCGATTGTCATGCCTTCATTGACCATAGAACGTAAGACATTCTCATCCCATGTAGATGGTCCGATAGTACAAAGAATTTTTGTTTTTTGTTTTTGCATGAGTAATTGTAGCAACAAAAGGTCGCTGCTTCAAGGAAGGTTAGATATTTATGCCGAAATTGTAATATAATGTACTAATTCTTAATGAAATTGATGAATGAAAAATACCCTGAAGATAATCTTTAGTTTGATTTTAATTATCATCCTTCTTGTATTTTGCGGGGTTTTTATTGTAATAATTTCTTTTGCCTCCTGGCTGCACACATATCGGGTTTTTACTGCAAAAACGCTGGTTGCTGAAATCCAAGTCAGTGAGCTGAAGACTGATGAAAACGGGTATGAATATTTTGATTTGACATACAGGCCAAAGAAACAGCAATCGGGGCTTCTGACAATTCTTACTTCAAATAGGCCGGGAATTGATGAATACGACGAAAGTGCGAGCTATACTCTATATGGCGATCATTTCGAAGTAGGAGGTGAAATTGTGAAATTTGATGATTTCTGGCTGTTACTCAATTTGGAGAATATATACAAAGTCACAAGGCTGGAAGGAGATTATACTGATGTTAAAAAGGCAAATATTGCAGCAGAACAAGGACACCGCAGTCTTTACGAGCTTAATGGCGGAACTGATGAATACTGGAAAAGGCTGCAGAGAAATGAAGGCGACTATGAATTTCTAGTAGATAGTATTTATGGAAATTTTGCCACAAAATTTGTGCAGAATGAAGCAAAATCGTACAATTTGTATATTACAGAAGACGGATTTATTTTAGACTAGAAAGTTACTCTGCCCATGGCATTATTCAAAAAAGATTTTGCGAAAGTAATTTTGGTGATAATGGATGGGGTTGGTGTGGCTCCTCCGGGACCTGGCAATGCCGTAACGCTGGCAAATACTCCAAATCTTGATAAGCTCTGGCAAAAATATCCTCATACGGTTTTAAAAGCATATGGTAAATACGTTGGATTACCACAAGATGCAGACGGGAACAGCGAAGTCGGACATCTTACGATGGGGGCTGGCAAGGTAATCCTGCAGGATCTGCCTAGGATTGATAATGCGATTGAAACAGGTAGTTTTAGAAACAATAAAGAATTCCTGGCTGCGATAGAACACGCTAAGAAAAATAATGGCGCAATCCATTTAATTGGTTTGGTTGGAAATGGTCTCGTTCATTCGAACCTTGATCATTTATTTGCGTTGATCGATCTTCTAGATAAGCAGAAATTTAATCCAGACAAAGTATTTTTACATGCGATTCTTGATGGGAGAGACTCTTCTACTGATGCGGGAGCCAGGGTATTGAAAAAAATTGACGGGTATATGGATGGGAAGCGGCTGGGCAGAATTGCAAGTTTTATCGGCAGATACTACGCGAAAGACAGAGACGGAAGATGGGAGCGTACAAAAATTGCCTATGAAATGATGACAAAATCACTTGGTACGAAAGTTGATGGGTACGAAGTTGTTCTTGAGAAATATTATAAAAAAGGAAAAAGTGATGAATATGTAGAGCCGTACATTATTAATAACTTCGATGGCGGGGTTGCAAAGATCCAGGCTGGTGATAGTGTTATAAACTTTGACTTTCGTCCCGATCGTGCTCTTCAAATCACTCAGGCTTTTATGCAAGATGATTTCCAGGGCTTTCAAAGAGAAAAGATAGAAAATTTATATTACGTCGGTATGACTGATTATAATCATGGCTTTCCACCTCATATCGCTTTTCCAAGAGAAAAGGTAACAAAATGCCTCGGAGAAGTTCTAAGTACAAATCGAATAAGCCAGTTAAGACTCGCTGAATCTGAAAAATTTCCGCATGTGACGTATTTTTTCGATGGGGAAAATGAGGTGCTTTATGAGGGTGCGGATCAGATTGAGGTCCCATCGAACAGGGCTGTGGCTACTTATGACCAGGCTCCTGAGATGAGATCAAAGGAAATAGCTGATACATTTATTAAATATGACGAGGATAAAAAATATGGCTTTGCTTTGATCAATTTTGCAGCTCCTGATATGGTAAGCCACACAGGAGTTCTTGAGGCTTCGATAAAGGCTATGGAGGTGGTGGATGCCCAGCTTGGGCGGGTTGTTGAGTATGGAATGAAAAAAGACGCTTTATTATTAGTTACCGCGGATCATGGTAATTGCGAGGAATTGATCAATACAAGAACGGGTGAAATCGACACGAAACACTCAAGTAATGACGTACCTTTTATCGCAGTTGGAAAAGGTCTTAAGAAAAAGGAATTGGAATATGGAAGCCTCGTGGATATTGCGCCAACTGTGTTGGCGCACTTCAATATCGAAAAGCCTTTGGAAATGGAGGGCCAGAACCTCTTGACGCTTTAGGTGTTCTGCTATACGCTGTAGATAGTGAAAGAATCAATATGAAATCCTTAATGCAATTTTTAACTGATGGAGCTATTGTATCCCTTTGTATCGGGCTTGTGGTGGTAGCCTTTTTGGTTACAGTGGCGCTCTCTCCAATAAACTATGAAGAATCAGATTTTGCCGTTGCAAATCAAAATTCAATATTAGGCGAGGCATCTTTGAAAGGACTTGAATATGAACCAATCTGGAGAAATAGTTCGTCCTTTTCTATTTCGCAGGATAGATCGGATAATACGAATTATCGTTTAGCTCTAAATTTTGATTCGCTTGAGAGGGCATTAGAATCGAAGCTTGTTAGAATTACTAATAAATCAGGCGAAACGAGGAAACTATTTATAAGAGCAGATTCTTCGCTGGCAATTGAGGATAGTGCTGTAGTCATTTTGAAAAATGAATCATCAAAAGCGGAGATTGCGCTGAACTCTTCAGCCAAAAAAATGTTTGCACTTAGAAGTGGAGAAAGTATGGAATTTGAAATATCAGTTGAGCCGAAAACAAATATCAATTTTAGTGCGGAAATATTACTCGAGTTTTCTTCTTGAGATTTTAGTATAGCTGAATTTATTGTAATAACAGTTGCATATTTAATTTTGTTATACATAATGGATCCAATCCCTAAATTAGAAGATAGGTCGCTGTTAAATGGTGAATTATTGATAGTTCCCGGGATGCAGGATGTCGATATTGTGCTTGATAAATACTCCAATACTGTCCGAGATAGAATTAATGAGATATCGACCGAAACCGGTAGGATGCCAACTTTAGTTGTTCCTCTAAATGGAGGGGTTGTTCCTGCTTTGTATGTTCTGAAAGACATAACAGCAGATAATTTGCCTAATATCATTTTTGCTGCAAAGCTTCCTGATGATGCACAGAGCAGAGAAGGAGATTATTTTCTTGATTCTTCTGTAGATCCAAATGGAAAATTTCTGGTTTTAGATGATATTGCGGATAAATTATTAGCTTACAAGAATATTCGAAACAAAATACTCTCAGGAGGAAACGGGGACAATGGATCCCAAAAAACAACGGTGGAATTATTTGCTGTTACAGAAAAATTTGGGACAGATGCATTGAAAGATTATCCTAGTGAAATACATGCAACAAGAACTATCCCAGATATTAAAATTGGCGGCCAAAGGATACCTCCCTGGATAAGGGCAGGATTTGGAATGAATGCAGGAAATACTTCAAATCCCGAGCTTGAAGCAAGGCAGAGATTAGCTAAAAGCTGCTACTTTGTCCCAGGTGCTGATCAAGTGCTGGCTCAGGGCACTGTTAATAAGAATTTAGAACTGGAAATGCTGAGAGATCCAAATAATCTGTGTCTAGCAGCTAGTGATCAAAGATTTCGTATGCCTCTTGATGATGGATCTGAAGCAATGGGGCCGGTAGAATTATTGACTAGGTTGGAGATATTGCGCAGAAGTGGGGATGTTTCGGGGCAGTTTGAACTTGCAAGAAGATATTTCGATGCTGTTTTATGTTAGAATAACTCAAATAGATTTAACTTCTTAAAGTAAAAGCATGGCAGTTTTTGGAGATCTCAACGAAGCACAAATAATCGGCAATATCACTCAAGACCTTGAAGTCAGATACACAACAGGCGGAAGCGCTGTTGTAAATTTTTCCGTTGCAACCAATAGGAGCTACAGGAAGCAGGGTGCGGAGGAATGGACTGAAGAAGTGGCATTTCACAATGTTGTCGTATGGGGGAATGACGCCGAGTATTTGAGCCAGAGGGCAAGTAAAGGGACTAGAATCTATGTAAAAGGAAGATTGCAGACAAGAAGCTGGGACGATCAGGATGGAAAGAAAAATTATAGAACGGAGATTGTAGCAGATAGGGTGATTTTGCTAGATCGTTATGAGCGTGGCAGTGAGCAGCCGGGCAAAGGCGGTGAACCAAGAGAAATGGCGGAAGATAAATCTGTAAAAGAAGATCCAAAATCAGGAAGTCAGAACCAAAAGCCGGTCAGTACCGACGAGATCGACCCGGATGATTTACCTTTTTAATCTAATAGCTAAATTTGAATAACTTGTTAGTAAAATTCATATGAAAATGTCTACGCTGTTCACAAGAACAGATAAAACTGCAAAAGAATATGACACAATAAACGCAACACTTTTGACAAAAGCTGGATTTGTAAATCAATTGATGGCTGGTGTTTATACCATATTGCCATTAGGCTTGAGAGTTCTAAGGAAGATTGAAGATGTAATTCGCGAAGAAATGGATGCAATCGGTGGACAGGAAATAAAAATGCCTGCACTTCATCCTTCCGAAAACTGGAAACAGACTGGAGCGTGGGACGGCGTTGATGTTCTGTTCAAAATCAAAAGCCGAACAGAAAAAGATTACGCTTTGGGTCAGAGCGAAGAAGAAGTCGTCACACCGCTTTTAAAAGAATACGTAAATTCATACAAAGATATGCCAGTAGCAGTTTATCAGATTCAGAATAAATACCGCGACGAACTTCGAGCCAAATCTGGAATATTGAGGGGCAGAGAATTTGGAATGAAAGATATGTACAGTTTTCATGAAACCCCTGAAGATTTTTTGAAGTTTTATGAGGAAGTGAAGGGAGCTTATAAGAAAATCTTTGAGAGACTTGGATTGACTGCAAAAGTCACAGAAGCTTCGGGTGGAAGCTTTTCAAAGAAGATTTCTTATGAATTTATGGTTCTGACAGATGCTGGTGAAGATGATATTTTATATTGCGATAAATGTGACTTTTGCATAAATCAGGAAATTGCAGGAGATCTGGCCGAATGCAAAAAGTGCGGAGCAAAATTACAAAAAGCAAAAGCGGCAGAAGTGGGAAATGTTTTCGATCTTGCCCAAAAATATCCGAAAGATTTTGAATTCAGTTTTACTGACGCAAGTGGTGAAGAAAAGTACCCATTTATGGGCTGTTATGGGATCGGGACCACCAGAGCTATGGGGGTTATTGTCGAGAAATTCCATGATGAAAACGGTATTATCTGGCCCGAGAATGTGGCTCCTTTCCAGGTCCATCTAATTTCTCTTGGTGAGGACGAAGAGGTGAAAAACGAGTCCGAGAGTCTTTACAAAGACCTTATGGAAAAAGGGGTTGAGGTGCTTTGGGATGATAGAGATACAAGCGCGGGAGAAAAATTTACAGACGCTGATCTCATTGGTAATCCAATTAGATTGGTCATAAGCAAGAGGTCTCTTGAGTCCGGCGGCTATGAGGTAAAGCAAAGAAACGAAACAGAATCAAAGATAATGCAACAGCAAGAGTTGTTCGACAAATTAATTAGAAGCTAACAATTTGGCCCGATTCTTGCATTCCAAAATTCTCCTTGCTATTATGAAAATATAATTTGTTACTTTTATCTGTTATGGAAAAGGAAGAAGGTTCTGCAGTCCCTGCAGAAATGCCTAAATCCTCCATGAAAAAAGGCGCCGGCTCCGGCATGAAAATGCTGATTCTTGGCTGTGTGCTTGTTGGAGGCTGTCTGGTAGCACTATTACTTGGTGGTACCGCATATGCTTTTTTTAGCAATAAAAATGTGCCAGTATTTTCTGGAGTTGTAGAAACTGTTGAGAATACAGTTGCTACAGAAGGTATGACTGATGAAGCTATCCAAGATGATGTAAATGACTTCGTCTTTTCTATGCTTGCCGATATGGCAACAGAGGACAGCGGTTATACAAAAGCTGAGGCCGAGGCTTTGATCAAAGACAAATTTGAGGCGGATAACTTCAGATATGATGCAACGCTTACAGCTGATATGGGAGATAATGGCAGTGTAGATTTGAATGTAGCCGGATTCACAAGGATGGCTAATGAAAAAAGCCAGATAGATGCAGACGTAACTGGTACTTATACTGTTCAAGGAGCAGATATGGATTTTGCCGGCGAGATGAGATACACAGATGATGTAGCTTACTTATACCTATCCGAATTACCTGCATCATTGGCTCAAGGACTTGGAATGGATGCAACTACACTAACTGGGCAATGGCTTTCAATGGATGGAAGCTCATCTGCTGATACAGTTTCGAGTCTGGGGTTAGATCAGAGTGTAACCAGTTTAGTGGGTGGAACTGATATGACTGCTGCTGATCTGACAAAGCTTCAGGAATTTATCTATAGTGATGAAATGGCGGATGTTTTGGTAAGAACTGATGATGAGGTCATTGAGGGAGTTCGAACAAACTGTTTTAGAATGACTCTTGATAAATCTGGAATGGAGGGTCTTGCTACAAAAGGAGCAGAGATCTGGGAGCAGGAAGTAAGTGATAGTGAATTAGCATCAATAGGCGAGGGCGGAACACTGACCCTTGATGTATGTAGCGGAAGAAGAGACAGCCACATATATAAAGTTAATGCAACTTTTGATTTTGATGATGGAACCTCACTTTCACTAAATCTCCAGCTTTGGGATTATGATAAAGTTGAGGACGCAGTAGAAGTTCCAAGTGATGCTGTGAGTCTAGAGGAATACTTCACTCAGTTATATCTTCAGTCATCGGGTATGACCCAGGAAGAAATTGATCAATACAATCAACTTCTTGAGGAATATGGCTCCGAACTCTGATAAGTTGAGCAAAATTAGTAATTTAAAGGCGAAGTTTTCCAGACTTCGCCTTTTTTTGGTAAACTTCAGAAGGTAAATCTAGTTTTTAAAAATCTTTGATGGAAAGAGTATTATCGAATGAATTGAAATCCCATATTGGTGAACAGGTATTGATTAGAGGCTGGATGCATTCATTAAGGATGCTAGGGGCAGTGAATTTCATGCACATCAGGGATCGAGGCGGGATTACTCAGGTGATAATACAAGACAAGGCGGAATTGGAAAAAGTAAAGGATTTACAGCCGGGAAGTGTGTTAATGATTGAAGGAAATGTACAAGCTTCGTCACAATTCAAATCCGCTGCCGAGATTATCAATCCGGTGATAAATATTGAAGTGCCCGTTACAAGTCCTTGGCCTGTCGAGGTAAATAAGCCGGAAATCAGAGCAAGCCTGGATACAATTCTAGATCACAGACCATTGACTTTGCGAAATGAGAAAATTGCTGCGGTTTTTAAAGTCCAGGGGGTAATTTTGGAAGCGTATCGGGAGTTTTTGATTGAAAATGGATTCACTGAGTTTATGGGGCCGGCAATTATAAATGCTTCTTCTGAAGGTGGTGCCGAGCTTTTTACGGTTAATTATTTTGGACACGATGTGAAATTGTCTCAGTCAAATCAGCTTTATAAACAGATGATGGTGGGAGTTTATGAGCGTGTTTTTGGGACTTTGAAATGCTTCCGGGCAGAGAAATCAAATACGAGAAGGCACATCACAGAGGCAACGCAGCTGGAGTTTGAAATCGGCTTTATTGAAAAATTCGAAGATGTTCTTGAATGGGAGGAAAAAGTGATTAGGCAAATTTATAAAAAAGTTCAGAAAGAATGTGCAGAAGAACTGAAAATGTTCGAAAATTCTGCTGTACTTAAAGACGAAGTAAAAATTCCCAGATATACTCTGAAAGAAGCACTTGAGCTCTATTTCAAGGAAACTGGTACGGACGAACGTAATGAAAATGATCTTTCTCCGGAGGCCGAGAGATTTATTTGTAATTACGTTAAAGAGAAAGACGGAATTGACTTTGTTTTTGTGACTCAGTTTCCAAGATCGAAATGCGCATTCTATGCAATGCCAAATGATGAGAATCCAGAAGTCTGCAATTATGGCGATCTTTTGTGCAATGGCGCTGAAGTTAGCAGCGGCGGGCAGAGAATTGATAATTATGAGAAGCTGATTGAAAACCTGAAGATGAAGGAGCTTGATCCTGCGGATTTCACTGATTATCTATCAATTTTTAAATATGGAATGCCGAAACATGGCGGATTTGGTTTGGGATTGGAAAGATTTACAATGCAGTTGCTTGGTCTTGAAAATATTCGTGAGGCAGTTCTGTTCCCTTCAGATACAAAAAGAGTTGCATCAATTGGCTTGAAGCAGGAGGTTATAGTAGGTGAAGAAAATATTGTTGCAAAGATTAAAAGCATCCTTGATAAGAGGGGTTTTGTATACGAATACCAGGAACACGAGCCAACCCCGACAAGTGAAGATTCGGCGAGAGTGCGAGGTACAATGCCTGAAGAGGGCGTGAAAGCGCTAATTCTAAAAGGGGAAAAAGATGGGAAAAATATTATGGTCTGCCTTCCGGGCAATAAAAAGCTTGAGATGAAGAAACTGGCCATATTGCTCGCTCAGAGATACAGCTTTGAAGATCCGCAGGTGATAAAAGACAGATTCGGGCTCGTTGTCGGAGGTGTCCCGCCATTTGGGAATATCCTGGGACTTGATACATATTTTGACGATGATGTACTCGATCAGGAACGAGCTGCATTCAACTGCGGAACCCAAACCCAGTCAATAATCATGAAAAGCAAAGAACTGGTAGACGCTGCAGATGGTCTGGTGGTAGATTTGACATAAAAATATGAAGGCAACTCAAGAATATTAATCGCAAAGTAATTCTTTTGCAAATCAGGGTTGCGGTATGTTGATTTTCTCCTCTGATATTTGATAATCAGCTAGTTACTTTTCCAAAATGTCTACTGCATGTCCGTATGGTCCAGAGGGGGCGCCGTTTTGTTTTCAAAGATATACAACTGGAGGTGGAGGAAGGGGAAGAGAGGGTTTGCTGCAATGTCAGTTGGGTGAATCATGTCCACTTGGATATTCTAAGCCTGGGTTAGAAGAAACAGGAAATGGGAAAAGCAGACCACTGGAATTAACAATTTCTGTTTGTCGTGAATCCGTAACTGTCATTTCCCCTGAACCATAGAGGCTGGTAACTAAGAACATCAGTGTGTATATCAGATAGGTTCTATGGGCATTAGTTTGCCAGAAGTTCAAACAAAAGCTAATAAAAGATCTTCTTGCACGACTGGTTCTTTCTTCTAAAAATACTCTCCTCCATTTTCGGGAAGATTCCGGTATATATACCATTGCTCCGCCGCGTACTTTTCTTTATACTGGTGACTAGTGGTGAAAGGTGGTGATTAACTGCAAAATTGTACTCTTAACTACTTTTGGACAAAACTGCAACTGGCCTGGACAACCAGTTAATCTACACAACACTTCTTAGACGAAATGCATTAATACACGTCTTTCACCACAAATTTTTAAACTGCCCTTTGACAAATTGTTAGCTTGAAAAATATATGCTAATAGGCGAATACAGCTCAAAATTAGGAGAAAAAAACAGGACAGCTCTTCCAAAAGAATTTAGAGAGCAGTTCAAAGGAGAATTAATGATCACAAGAGGCTATGAAGGATGTCTGATCATTGTAGATAAAAGCAGATGGCAGGAATTGATAAAGACTATCGAAATAAGGCCTTTTACAAATACAGATGCTAGAAATACAAAAAGATTTTTGATAGGAGGAGCAAGAGAAATCATTCTAGACGCACAAGGAAGATTCGTAATGCCGGAGCAATTAAAAAACTATGCAAAACTAATAACAGACTTGATATTTGTAGGAATTCAGGATTTTGTAGAAATCTGGGATGAGGCAAAGTGGAATCAAAAGATTGCAGAAATTGCAAAAAATGCAGCAGATATCGGAGACAGGTTAAGCGAATTAAAAGATTAAATATTTCAAATGCAGAAAACAAAACACATACCGGTTTTATTAGATGAAGTTCTTGAGAGTTTGAATGTCCAGCCAGGTGAAACTGTAGTAGATGCAACTTTAGGAGGCGGAGGACATTTCGAAGCAATGATAAATAGTATCAGTCAGGCAAAAGAAAAAACAGTATTTATCGGAGTTGATAGAGACAAAAAAGCAATTGAAAGATTTAAGGAAAATTCAAAAACATTAAGTTCTTTGAAAACCAGCAAGAATATCGAAATTTATCTGATAAATTCAAATTTTGCTGAATTAGAAAGTATTCTGATGAATCTGAAGATTTCGAAAGTCAATAAAATTTTAGCGGATCTTGGAACCTCACAAGATCAGCTGGAAGACGAGGAAAAGGGTTCCAGTATTAAAGGAGAAAGCAATCTCGATATGAGAATGGACGAGAATTCGCAGGTAAGCGCAGCCGATTTACTAAATGGTTTAACTGAAAAGGAATTGGTTAAACTATTTAATGAGTTGGCAGATATGCAGGGGATTTCAAGAAGATTCGTCAAAAGAATCATTCAAGAAAGAGCCAAAAAGCCAATTTTGACAACTAAAGATCTAAAGAAGCTAATTTATCAAGCTGTGCCTTTAAGCACGAGTTCGCGTACGAAGTCCCTTGAAGCACGAGTGTTTCAAGCGCTTAGAATCGCGGTGAATCAGGAATTATATGCCTTGACCCGGTTTCTGCCCCAGGCGTTTGACGCACTCAGCTTCAAGGGAAGATTAGCTGTAATAAGCTTTCACTCTGGGGAGGATCGAATTGTAAAAAATTTCTTCAGAGAAAAGGTAAAAGCAGGAAAAGCTAGGGAAATTGACAAATTAATCGAACCAAAGGAATTGGAAATTGCAGCCAATTCCAGGAGTTCATCCGCCAAGATGCGAGTTCTGGAGAAGACATCTTCTTGAATTCGTAAATCTAGGCGAAGCAATTATTTTGTTTTGAAAGTATTCGGAACTTGTATTCCGCGCTTGAGAAACAAAATAATTGCAAAGCGCACTTTAACTATTTTAAAAAATTTACTGCCCATGAAAAGACGAAAACGACGCGCTGGACTTGATCTAGGCGAGCTCCAAAGGTATATTACTATCTCAATTGGAACATTATTAGTAGTTTTTATAATCGCACAATTTGTAGTGCTGGACCTTGCAGGAGTGCATGGGCCCGAGATATCAAGACTTAGAGCTGAGCAGGAGGAGTTGAAAATTCAAAATGATATAAAACGCTCAAAGATCAACGAGCTCAGAATAAGTGGTGATATCGAAGCCAAGGCCGGAAGCGAGCTTGGTCTAGTTCAGACACAAGTCAAAAAAATTGAGCTTGCTGATTCTACAATTGCTGCAGATAATTAATTTGCATGAGAAACCAGGTATTTTCAGAAACTAAATACAAACTATTTGTCTTTGGATTTATCTTGTTTTTTATCCTCAATCTTGCATTACTCATCAGGTGGCAGATTTTTAGACATGATATGTTCGTAGCATTGGCCAATGAAAGGATCGTGGACCAGTCTATTCCTGAGCTTAGAGGAGAAATACTAGCAAAAGATAATACTACGCTTGCTTATTCAGAGCCAAGATTCGATATTATTGTTTACAAGACAGAACTTGAATTTGCTGAAAAATATGAGAAACAAACAAGAGAGGAATTTATTACGAAGGTATCTGCTGTTTTGGAGCTGTCAGATCTTGAAGCTCAATTGGAAGATGGAAATGATTGGACTACGATAAAATACAAGATACCTTATGAAGCAAAAGAGCAGGTTTTAAACCTGAAAAGAGACAACGATCCTGATCAAAATCTGCTAGGTCTTCGTGTTGCTTATACTTCGCAGAGGATTTATCCTGAAGACACACTCGCATGTCATTTGACTGGATACCTTGGGAAAAATGATGTTGGTGATTCTGTCGGTAGTGCAGGGCTGGAACACTATTGGGAGGGGCTTCTAAAGGAACAGGAGGGATTTAATCTTACTGAAGTTGATAGTTTCGGCAATATTATTGCATTAGACAGCGTGGCACAAATTGAGGCAAGAAGAGGAGCTGTTATTCATACCACAATTGATAAAAATATTCAGGCAAAAATTGAAAAGCATATTAAAGCCGGAGTAGAAAAATACGACGCTAAATCTGGAACAGTGATTGTGATGGATCCTAAAACCGGCGAAATCCTGGGGTTAGCAAATTATCCAAACTACGATCCAAATATATATTATGAAGTCGAAAATGCAGATAATTTTAAAAATGTTGCAATAAGTGATCCTGCCGAGCTTGGTTCTGTAGGTAAGGTCTTTACAGCAGCAGCAGCTCTTGATCAGGGAGTGATTCAGCCGGATACTGTTGTTATTAAGGGGCATAGCGGGTGTACAACTGTGAAAGAAGAAGAACGGGATTGGGAAATCTGTACATATGACAAAAAACCAAGAGGGGGAATGACTGCAACTGAAGCCCTTGTTAATTCTGACAATCTAGCACTTTATGAGATATCAAAACTAATCGGGCCGGAAAAACTTTATGAATACTTAAGCGCATTCGGCATTGGTACAAAAACTGGAATAGATATATCCGGTGAATCAAATGGACTATTTAAAGACTTAGATCAGTGGACAAATGTAGATAGTGCCACCTATTCTTTTGGACACGGATACCAGATGACAGCTATTCAAGCAATTAGGGGTGTGGGCGCAGTGGCAAACGATGGTAAGCTGATGACTCCATACGTTGTTTCTGAAGTTGAGGAAGCGAATGGCAAAAAGAGAGTTTACAAGCCGATCGTAAATGGCCAGCCAATAAAGACTAGTACTGCACAAAAATTGAAAGACATGCTTTACGAGGTTTATAAGTCGAATTTGGATGAGAGCAGGTACAAATCACTTGCCAAATACAATATCGCAATGAAATCAGGTACGGCGACAATTCCATACAAAGACCGGGCTGGCTACTCAAGTGACATAAATGCAACATATATTGGATTTGATGCTTCTGATGAGAAAACTTTTATTATGCTTGTCAAACTCGAAGAACCAAAGGCAGTAGAGCGTTTATCTTACTACAGTGCTAGAATTTTGTGGCTTGATATATTTATCGATCTAAAAGATTATCTCGGAGTCCCTCCAGTGAAGGGCTAATGACAAAAACAAATAGAGTAAAAATTGGTACAAGTTTCTCTCCTGAAGAACTCGAGTCTAAAGGTTTGAGCTATTTTCAATCCCTAGAAGCTTTGAAGGTTGTCCGTGAAGAATTTGAGATTAAAGATATCCGACTTGGAATTAGATGGAATCAGGCGGTGGATAAAAATGGAACAGTCGATCTTCATTATTATAAACCATTCTTGGACTATTGTCTGAATACTGATATTAAATTAACCTTAAATATCGGACCAATTAAAACTTTCCGCTGGCCTGAAAGCCATGTTCCGGCAGTTGTATTGAAAAAACTTGAAAAAATTCCCCCAAATAATACAGAAATTGATCTTGAGGATGATATGGCAGCTGTTGCAATTCATTTTTCTGAAGAGCTTCTCAATAAACTTCAATCCAGGTATTCGGCTGAGGAGCTGGGACATATAGTGATGATTCAGCCTGAAAATGAAGCTTTCAATGCATTTGGTTTGAAAAAATGGACAATGAGCGAAGAATATATACAGAAGATGATTGAGACGATATGGGAATTTTTTCCTGGGAAGGAAATTCTTCTTAGTTCTTCTGGCTGTACAAATATAAAAAAATGCCTCGAAGTTGCACAAAAATATGTGGAAAGAATTCACAAATTCACTTTTGGGATAAACTATTATTACAAAACTCCTTTCAATCAGCAGTCGCCGTTTATTTCCTGGTACGATGATATCTGGCGGTCAAGATTTCATGGCATATCCTGCGCAAAAAACAAAAAACTAGCAGATTACTACGGATACAAGGTTGAAATAACAGAAGCCCAGCTTGAAGGCTGGGGGCATAGAATAAAGGGTCCAGGTCAATCAACAATAGAGTTTGAAAGGATGATGAAACGCATAGAAAGATTTATCTTGCCGGAAGAGGGCGGATTGGTTAGAGTCTGGGGTATAGAAAATTTTGCCAGAGACTATATTTTCAAAAGATTGTCAGAAGAACAGCAGAATATTATTCGAATTATAAAAGATATAAATTTAGCCTAGCTTCTTTACTCACTCAAGTCTTGCTATAATAGTAACGAAACTGCCTTGACTGCGTTTTGTGCTTCTTAAGATATTAGAGCAAAAAATATGTCATCATACCGTGTAGTAGGTGGAAAACCACTTAAAGGAACTATCTCCCCTATGGGAAACAAAAACGCAGCATTGCCGATAATAGCAGCGACAATTTTAACATCAGAAAAAGTACATCTGACAAATGTTCCTGATATTTCTGATGTTAGGATTCAAATCAATATTCTGAGAAAACTTGGAGCATCAGTTAAATACAACCGTAAATTAAATGAACTTGAGGTAAAGGCAACCAAGCTCAAGACGACAAAGCTGGATAAAGAAGATGTCTTAAAAACCAGAGGCTCGATTCTCTTTCTTGGACCTCTAGTAGGAAGGGCTGGGAAAGCAACGCTTTGGTCTACAGGCGGTTGCAATCTCGGAAAAAGACCGGTGGATAGCTATTTCCAGGCAGTAGAAAGGCTTGGAGCCAAGGTTGAATATGAAGATAATTCATTCAAGGTTGATGCGTCGAATCTTAGAGGTTCGAGAGTGTGGCAGGGAGAAAAAGCTGTTACGGGAACAGAAAATCTGATAATGGCAGCGGTTCTGGCAAAAGGTAAAACAGAGATAATTAACGCTGCTTCAGAACCACACGTTCAAGATCTTTGTAATTTTTTAAACAAAATGGGCGCACGCATCTCAGGAATCGGGAGTGACAGACTATATATTGAAGGAGTGGAGGTGCTCTTTGGCACGGAACACCAAATTTCGTATGATTTTATGGAGGTCGGCACATTTATAACAGCAGCAATTGTTACAGGAGGTGAGCTGAGAATAGAAAATGCAATGAAAAATCATCTTGATATGATCCTGGGAGAATTTGGAAAGTTTAATATTAAAACAAAGTGGGATGGAGAAACACTGATCGTACCGGCAAAACAGACTCTAAAAACATGCAATTATCTTGATGGTTCTATGAATAAACTGGAGTGTCTCCCATGGCCGGGATTCCCACCGGATCTGCTTCAATTTGCAATAGTACTTGCAACCCAAAGTAAGGGAAGGATTCTTATTCATGATAAGCTTTATGAAGGAAGGCTTTTTTATACTCAAGAACTCAACACGATGGGCGCAGACATTTTCCTAGCTGATCCACACAGATTGATAGTAAATGGGCCGACTGCCCTAAAGGGAAGAGTACTCAAATCACCAGATATACGGGCCGGGATGTCACTTCTAGTAGCAGCACTTGGTGCATCAGGAGAAAGCATTATTGAACGCGGAGAAATAATCGAGCGCGGATATTCAAATATTGAGGAAAGGTTTAGATCTATTGGAGCAGATATTGAACGAATATGAACATACCTCGCAAAATACTAAAGATTATCTTAAGCTCTCTTTCTAAATGGGCAATTCACAAACATAAAATGGAAGTGATTGTTGTGGCGGGTTTTTCTGGTTCTGAAGTTGTAAAAGAAGGGATTTATCATATTCTCAAGGAAAAATTTATTGTTAGAAGAAACACCGAGCCTGTCACCTGGGATATGTCAATCCCTTTGTCAGTCCTAGGGTACAAAGACAAAAAAAGAAATTTTTTTGAATGGCTGGGCTTGATTGTCCGGGTAAATCTGGTTCTTCTTTTCGGAAGGATAAATCCGCATATACTTGTTCTTAGCGCTAATTGTAAATTCTCTGATACGGCTAAGTTCTGGTCGAGCTTTCTTTCACCGGATTATTTTGTAGTGCTAAGTAGTCCTCAAAAATCAGAGATTGTTAAAAAGATTTTCCAAAATTTAAGTTCAGAAAAAAGTATAGTCATTTATGATAACGCTCAAGTAAGTCTGGAAGATATCAAACAATACAAATTTAAAAAAGCACTTGCCTTCGGGAAAGCAGGAACCAAAGCAGACCTTTCGTTTGATCTGGCAAAAAGGGTGCTTATTTACAAAGGAGAAAAGCTCAAAATTCCCTCAATCACTCCGCTTTTTACATACAGCTTTATAGCGGGAATATTTCTGACAGTTATCAATCATCAGCTCACATTTAAAGAAGCAGGATTTGAAGCTCTCAAATTTGACCTTGGGCTATTTTTAACTAAAAGAATAAAGACCAATATTGAACAATCTAATTGATAACCCACAAGAACAGAAAAAGCTTGCTGATAAGGAAAAGCTTAACAAGAAAGATTTCACATTAGTTTATGAGAGTTATCATGAAAGAGTTTACGATTTCGTACTTCGCAGAGTGAGTGATCAGCATATTGCTGAAGATCTGACAAGCCAGATTTTTGAGAAAATTATGAAGTCGATTGATGACTTCCAATGGCAGGGTATTTCGATGAGTGCATGGATATTCCGGGTAGCAAGAAATACAGTGATAGATCATTATCGTAAAAGCAATAAATACAAAGGTTCGGTTTCCTTAGAAGATATTTCTGAATTTATTGAGGCGCAAAGTGAAAGTACTCTGCAAATGCTTATCGATGACGAAGACTACATTCACTTGTATAATGCAATAAGAGAATTTAAAGACCAGGATCAATACCTGATTTATTATAAATATTTCGAAGGAATGGACAATAAATCAATTGCGAAACTAGTTGGACTTTCAGAAACAAATATTGGCACCAGGCTGCACCGGATTAGAAATAAATTAAAATTAGCATTTGGGAATGATAAGACTGATAAAAAATAGAATTCATAAATTCCAAGCATATATTGCAAATATCAGATATGGCTTCCCAGCTAAGAATTTAAAGATAATCGGGGTTACCGGGACTGATGGCAAAACGACCACCGTTTCGATGATTTATCATATCTTGAAGGCTTCTGGGATGAAGGTCGGTATGATAAGCACGATTGAGGTGCTGGTTGGTGATAAAAGTCTTGATTCAGGGCTGCATGTAACGACACCAGATCCATGGGTGGTTCCCAAGTATCTGAAAATGATGAAAAAAGCTGGCATGGAATATGTCGTTTTAGAATCGACTTCAAATGGGCTTGATCAAAACAGATTGAGCTATATAGAATTTGATGCTGCAATTATTACAAATATCAGAGAAGACCATCTCGACTATCATAAAACCTGGGAGAATTATGCAAGGGCGAAATTCAAGCTTATTGAAGGATTGAGACACGAAGGTTTGGCCGTATTGAATCAAGACGATGAAAAAAGTGCTAAGTGGCTTACTCAAAGATCGGATGATCTAAAACAGCTTGTTTATGTGAAATGGGTGTCTAAAAGGAATTTGAAGAATAAATCTATGAGTATAAAGGGGCTTGAATTTGATCTTGACGATATTCATTTTAGGATACCAATTTTGGGCGAACATAATTTTGAAAATGCCCTGCAGGCAATAAGGGTTATGCAGCGATATCTCCCATTAGAAAAGATCAAAGATGCACTGACTAGTTTTAAAACTCCGGAAGGCAGGATGCAGATAATGCAGTCAAAGCCATTTGGGGTGATCGTTGATTTTGCCCATACTCCCGGTGCTTTACAAAGAGCTTTGGAGTCTGTAGTTTCTATCAAACACAAGAATTCAAGAATAATAGCTGTCTTTGGATGTGCGGGCAAAAGGGACAAAGGCAGAAGACGGATGGGTGCTGTGAGTGCAAAAATGGCGGATATTACAATTTTGACATCCGAGGATCCAAGAGATGAGTTACTTGAGGAAGTGAATGATGAAATAATTTTACATGGAGTTAAAGAGGGTGCAGCTCTAATAAAAAGATTTGCAAATAGAAAGCTTTATCAAAGCGCAGATTTGCAGGAATTGCAAAGTAAAGTGCGGGAAGCTTTTGAGAGTAAGCATAAACCATTTTTTGCATTTGACGAAAATAGCCCGAGAAGCAGGGAGGATGCAATTGATCTGGCTCTAAAACTTGCCGAAAAAAACGATATAGTTTTCATAACTGGAAAAGGTCATGAAAAGAGTCTGGCCTTTGGTGCAGAAGAAAGAGAATATCCATGGAGCGATCAAGAAGCGGTGAAGAAAAAGCTTATGAAAATAGCAGAAGAGGCTTGATAAACTGCCGTCTTTTTTAAAATTTCTATTATGTCTATTCTCTCTGGTGGAAATCTTGAAAGAGAAGATGTCGAAACTTTCCGAAAAGGCGCGAAGGTAATCTTATTAAGAAATCCAAAAGATCCAGAGGTTTTAATGCTCAAACACCATAAAGGTTATTTGTTACTTCCAGGTGGAGCCATTGAAACATGCGACTTTGACTCTTTAGAAGCAGCATTTGGTGACAAACCAACTCTTGAAGAATTGTGGTACGCTGCTTTTGATAGGGAGTTAAGGGAGGAAGGTGTAACAAATCCTATAGCATATGATGATAACTTAAAATTCGTTGTGGGAAGTGCATGGCAAAAGGACGGTAAACCCTGTATGGATTATGCTGGAATTATCTGGTTAGACGAGGAATTAAGTTTCTCTGTCACTCCCAGCTCTGAAATTATCGGATTTGAATGGATGCCAGTAAAAACTGTACTATCAGAATATGCTGGAGAAAAAGTTAATGATGGTTTACTTATTCCACATAACATTTGGAGTCTCGTAGATATGGCATACACTGCAATTCAAATGGGATATGAAGACTTCTATGCGTTGATGAAAGATCAATGATATAGACGTATGCCAAGAAATCGGCCACTTACTATCGGTTAAGAAAATATTCAATAAGAAAATCATTCTCCGTTTGATTCGCCAGCAGGAGCTTCTCAAGGGTAAAATTTGATATAATAAAAAACATTAACCCAAAGTAAGTAGTTAAATATCAAGACATGTTGCCTGAGCTGCGAAAATTGAAACCTCCATACAATGATGTCAAAGCCAGACAAGCCGAAATTGGCTATCAGGTTAAATTTATGAGGCGTAACGTTGGAGTCTCTGCTACGAAACTATCTGAACTGACGGGATTGAGTACTAAGACTATTTGGAAACTCGAAAGGGGTGAACCAGTCAAGCTTGAGAGCTTATTAAAAGTCCTAGATGTCTTACAGTATGAAATAGAATTTCTCTCGATGAGAGAGAAGGGTCTTGAGTCATGGTAGAGTTCAAATATCCCCTTTCTCACGGCAGGCAGGCATGAAAGCGCATGTTGTGTTTAGCGCTGGAGAGTTCTGTCTCTTTAGCGTATTGATGGAGGATATCTGCGGTGCGGATTTTGAAACTGCCAAAACGATCATTGATCTCATCAATCGCAGATTTCAGTGAACTTTCTTTTGATGGTTTTTCCAAAATCAATTGATCCGGAATACTCAGATCAAAAAGTCCGACCGTAATTCTTCTAATTTTCTGTTTAAGCTCTGTCTCATCAATTATTGGCGCACAAGCTCTATAAATTTTCTCGCCAGAATCGGTAAGTTCTCCCAGAGCAAAATTGCTCCCGAACCAATGGGCGAAGTTCCAGTCGTATTTCCCCATATTTGCGTATGCAAAACTAATAAAGCCCTTGGAACTTCGCTGGCTGTGCCTTCTTAGTCTGATGGCTAGACGTTCAGACATTTTTTTTGCGAGTGAATGAAGCTCTGCCTTGCTGCTTGTTGCGTTATGCAAAGTATGCGCATGCTGCATACTTTGCGCGGGCTTTCTTTCTCGATTAGAAGTTACGGGTTCGAAGTTGTAACCATCAACGAGCAATCTAAGTCTGCTGTAGTACCCTTTGATAATGGCGTAAAGTGCGTCGTCGCTCAATTCCCGAATCTGTCTAATGGTATGGATCCCCGCTTTGTTCATTTTGTAGCTGATGTTTCGTCCGATGCCCCAGACGTCCTGAATTGGAAGGGGATCAAGATATTCGAACCTCTCTTCCCACTTGATTTCGGTAATACCATCCGGCTTATCGTGGTCGGAAGCGATTTTGGCAAGAAGTTTGTTAGGCGCGATGCCGATACTGCAAGTAATCGCTGCTCCCATTTGTCTGGTGATTTGATGCTTGGCTTCAAAGCTTATTTCCCACGCATCGCGCCTGGACTTGGTGAGATTGGTAATGTCCAGAAAGGCTTCATCTATACTGTAAATTTCAATTTGCGGGCTAAACTGCTGCAAAATGGCAATAAATCTGTTGTGCAGATCATAATATTTAACCGGATCCATACTAGCCAGCTCAAAATCCGGGTCAATACTTTTGGCTACATTGTATCTAGTCGAAAGCCCAATCCCCTGCCATTTTGCAGGATACGACGCTGCCAAAATCGCCGATCCGGCGTAATCTCTCATCCCGACTCCCATAGATTTACCGCGCAAAAAGGGATTTGCCTGCTGCTCTGCTGTTGCAAAGAAAGAATTCAAATCAATATGCAAAATTGTTCTTCTGGGCTCTGGTAGTTGCATTAGCTAATCTTCCCAAATAATTTCTTCCAAAAACCAATCTAAAGTGTCAGTTTCAAATCTAAGCTGGTAGGCTCCTTTGTCATTTGAGACTGAAAATAAATAAATGGGCACAGAACCTTTTTGCGCTTTTGTCAGCAAGTTATTTCTGGAGATTCTATAGAGTTCATTCTGCCATTTAAACCCTTCAATTCGAGTTTTGCCGGCTTTGTAAACTACAACAACATTGACTGGTTCGTGGACTTTTTCATAGCGTTTCATTACCAGTATGATACCGAAAGAAAGCCGAAGATGTCAAGCCCATTTGAAATATAGTTTACGACATTTGCAAATAATGCTATCTTGATAGCGAATAAATTAAACCTTAATTAATTATTATCCCGCTAAAGTTATGAATTATTATGTCGATAAAATTAAAGAATCTATAGAATTTGCATGGAAATACAAATTCCTCTGGGTTTTTGGATTTATTCTGACAGTCTTTGGCGGAGGCGGGGGTTCCGGCGGGAGTCCTAATTATAGTTTCCCAAGCGGTTCGGAAGATACTGCAAAAATGGACGAATTTGCGTCTGATGTGGAGGATTTTGTTCTCAGCCCATTATTTTGGGTTATCTTGATTGCTGGATTATGTGTTGTATTTGTTGTCTCCCTGATTGGCTGGTATTTACTTAGTGTGTCAAAGGGCGCTCTAACCGAGGCTGTCAAAAAAGACAGAAACTCACAGGATTTGAGTCTAAAATCTAGCTGGAGGGATGGCCAGTCACACGCTCTTGATATTATGATGCTTGATCTTACGGGCTTTGCGATAAATTTTTTAGTATTTTTGCCATTGATAGTTCTAGTTATCGGAGGAATAATATTTCCTCCAGTATTTATTCTGCTTTGCTGTCTGGTGCCATTCTATATTATTTATTTTATCGGCTGGGCGATTACCTATACAATTGCGCATAGATATCTTGTGCTAAATAATGCCGGAGCTATGGAGAGTATAAAGGCTGGATTTAAGCTGATGAAAGAAAGGGTATTAAATATCATTCTTGCTGCAGTTGTCTCTATTGTGCCAGGCTGTGCCTGGGCGATCATTGCATTGATGGCAGTGGGAGTGCCAGCTATTATATTGACGATTTTAGGGATCGGAATGCTGCTGGTAAATTCAGTAATCGGTGTGGTATTCTTAGTCGCTGCTCTTATAGGTATTTTAATTCTCGCTGGAACAGTTAATAGTCCATATCAAGTATATTCATATGCTTACTGGACGAAAATTATAATGGATCTCTTGGATGATAAAGCTCCCAAATAAGATTTACATAATCGGCGGCCCGACAGCATCGGGCAAAACCTCGAAGGCGATTGAACTCGCCCGTGAGGTTGATGGTGAAATCGTTAATGCTGATTCGATGCAGGTTTATGAGGGAATGGATATTGGCACGAATAAAGAAAAGATGAAGCGATCTTCATTAGAAAGCCCGATAAAAGTCGAGGCACTAGAAAGGAATTTTGAAATCTGCCCTTTTGAAATAGAGGGATCCGGGGTCATAGGCTGGATGTTTGACATTGTCCCTCCAGATTTCAATTTCACCGTTGCACATTTCCAAATCCTCGCAATCGCAGTTATTAAAAATATTATAAAACGTAAAAAAACACCAATAATCGTTGGTGGCAGCGGTTTGTATATAGATGGATTGATTAAAGGGTACGAAATGAAAGCAGCACCTAATCCAGAACTTAGAAGAAAACTTGAGGTATTGGATCTAAAAAGACTCCAGCAGGAGCTTGAAAACACTGGTTTTGATTTAGATAAACTTAATGAATCCGATCAGAAAAATCCAAGGAGGTTGATTCGAAAAATTGAGAAACAGTATGATAAAAGGCTAATTGGAAAATCGAGCATGGGAATAATAGATACCTATGAGGTAGAGTTTTATTATCCGAACTACAAACAGGAAGAGTTGATAAGAAAAATAGAAAAACGGGCTGAGGAGATGGTTAATGAAGGATTGATAGAGGAAGTAGAGGCCCTTTTGGCAAAAGGCTTTGCCAAGGATCTCAAATCAATGCAGGCAACTGGTTATAGACAAACAATTGAGTATATTGATGGCGTAATAAAATCTAAGGGTGAATTGATTGAGAAGATCGCGCTGGCTCATAAACAGTACGCCAAAAGGCAGATAACCTGGTTTGAGGGAGAGGGGCGCAGCTATGATTTGCACAGATTTTAGTAATTTCCATCAATTTCCATCATTCCTTCATTAATATTCCATATTTTGGCAATTTCCCTTTGCTATAAAGTCGGCATTAATTATTATTTTATTTTTATGTATTTTCATCATTTAATGGTGCTTGGTCGTGCTACCACTGACGTTGAAGTCAAAAAAAGCAAAGCAAAGAAGAGCTACGCCAAATTTGGAGTTGCTGTAAACATAAAGAAAAAAGAAGATGAGGAGACAACGTATTTTTACGATGTGGTCTTTTTTGGCAAAAGAGCAGAAGCTGCTTCAAAGCTGATTAAAAAAGGCGACACGGTCTTCATATACGGTCAGCCAGATTATGAGGCGTATACTTCCAAAAAGGACAAAGAAGCAAAAGCTGTCGTCACGCTGCTTGCTGAAAACTGGAAATTGGTCAAGTAAATCAAGGCTGCAGGCAAGATCAAGCGAGTGTCTTTAGTTTATCAAGATCTTTTGACCATAGCTGCCCATCTTTTTCCTTTCTAATAGCTGAGTCAAACCATTCTAGACCTTTAAATTGAAGCTTATATCTATCAGCAGGTCTGGTAAAAGAGCCCAGATAAATGTACTTTAAATTCTGCTCTTTTGCCCAAATTATCGCTTCAAGCATCATCGCCATTCCAATAGGGAAAGAGCCGGAATTCATCAGATCATAAAAAGGATAACAATAGTGCAAAATTGACTCCGTCATATAGCAGATTACGTAGCCAAGCGTCTTTGAATGATCGATGCTTTCTGCAGCTACATTATTTGGGAGTTGATTATTCTGATAGAAAACAAACAATTTATTAAACTTGTTTTGTTTTGTTAGCAGCAATTCGCGGATTTTATTCGCACTAAAGCCGGCATCATCAAATTTTTCTTTATAAAAAACTTTACCAAGTGAATGCACTTTCCAGTTTGTTGAATTATCTGGTAACGGCAGATCAAATGAAAGCATTTCCAGCTCTTCCGCTTTTCTTAAAACACGCCTGTTTTCGCTGCTTGGCTCAAATACAGATAGATCGATCCTCAAGCTCCTTGTCTGCTGGAGTTTGCCAATTCTAGTCAGTACATAGCCATCATCATATAGTTCTTCAATTTCTTTCCCGGTTAAACCATCCACTTCTTTTTCATCCGTTTTGTAATACTTCATGTCTACAGTATAATACACATGTTCATGTTTGCAAATGCGACAATTAGAAAAAACAACCGTTTTGCATACCCCCTCATAAATATAAAAGGGGGACTCACGCATTTACAAGATAAAATCCTCTCGAAGTACAGATCCAGTAAGGCAAAATCTGCTAATCTAATAATAGTTAGAAACTGGACAAGCGAAATTGAGAGATTTCTTCAAAATATCGAACAATTAGATAAAAATTTCACATATGCAGCAGTTGAACTGATTTTAGAGAAAAACGGATTTGAGATTTGTCCAAAGGTTGAGGAGACTGGGCAGTTTTCAAGAATTGGAGATGTGATATCAGCCTGGCCAATCGGCTATTTACATCCAATTAGAATAGAGTTTTTCGATGAAGAGATTGAGAAAATGTATATTTACGATGAAATTTATGGAACTGAAGTAGAAAAAATAAGTGAAATAATTATTGGCGATACACACATTTTAGACGATAAGGTCGAATGGGGAAATATAAGTATTGAAACTAAAGCAGACAAACTGGCTGGTATTTATCAAATAATAGTATTTGGACATTTTCCACTAGCTGCAGATAGTACAATTGAACTTGCGATGGATTATCCGCAGCTGTTTTATGGAAGAATTGATTTGTTTGAAAGAGAAATGCAAAGGCTGGAAAATGCTGGCTGGAAAATCCTTATCCAAACCAAGCATGAAATGCAGCTCCCTGATACGCTGAAAAAATACCTCAGTAAAAAAACAGACCTGGCAGCAGGATTTTTAGATAAGAAAGATAAAACAGCATTTTTCACTGATCGGGAATTGTTTGGGACGCTGTTTATTACCAAGGAAAAACAAAAGAAAATAAGCTCCAAAAAAGCCAGACAGCTGCTTGAAAAAATTGAAGGCGAAGTAGAAATTGGTGATTATCTTGTACACGAAGATCATGGGATCGGCCTCTATAAAGGGCTGGTTAGAGAAAACAAAGAGGAATATTTAAGTCTTGGCTATGCAAATGAGGATGAGCTTTTAATCCCCTTTAATCAATTACACAAAGTAACCAAATTTATCAATGTATCGAGTGAGCCGCCTGTAATTACTACTCTTGACAGGCAGACCTGGCAGAAAATTGCAAAAAAAGCTAGGAAATCAATAATTCTATTTGCTAAAGATCTAGCCGAGCATTATGCAAAAATCGAGCTTTCAAAAGCACCAATAATTCAAACAAGTCAGGACGCTGCTTATGAGAAATTTGTAAGTGGTTTTGGCTATGAAGAGACAGAGGATCAAAGGGCAACTATTAGAGATGTTTTGTCAGATATTGCCAGCCAAAACCCAATGAACAGGCTGATTGTCGGCGATGTCGGTTTCGGAAAAACAGAAGTCGCAATGCGAGCCGCATTCAAGGTTGTCCAGGACGGCTATCAAGTTGCTGTTCTTTGTCCGACTACAGTTCTTGCCATGCAGCATTACAAGGTTTTTAAAGATCGTTTTAAGAAATTTGGAATGAAAGTAGATATGCTGTCAAGGTTTAGAGCCAGCATGGAAAATAGAGACACAGTGGAAAAATTAAATAATGGCAAAATCGATATAATAATTGGCACTCACAGACTTTTAAGCTCTGATGTAAAAATTGCGAAGTTAGGACTTGTGATTATTGATGAGGAGCAGAAATTTGGAGTAAGACAAAAAGAGAAGCTTAAACAAATAAAATATGGAGCCCATATTCTAAGTATGACGGCTACCCCGATTCCAAGAACACTCAGTATGGCGTTAGCAGAAATCCAGGACATTTCTATCATTTCAACTCCTCCAAAGGGAAGAAAACCTGTTGCAACTTTCGTTCATGAAAAGAATTGGGATGAAATACGAAATGCGATAAAAAAAGAAGTTGAGAGAGGCGGACAGGTATATTTTGTTCACAACAGAGTTCAGACAATTCAATCAGTAAGGAAAAAACTCGAGGCTTTGCTTCCAGAAATACGCTTTGTTTTGGGACACGGACAGATGAACGAATCACAATTAGAGAAAAATATTACAGATTTTTATGAAAATAAGTATAACGTGCTTATTTGTACAACAATTATTGAAAATGGAATAGATATGCCTAATGTGAATACCATTGTAATAGACAAAGCGCAGAATTTTGGCCTTGGGCAGCTCTACCAGCTAAGAGGCCGTGTAGGAAGAAGCAGAAAACAAGCATTTGCATACCTTTTTCATGATGGGGAGTCGAAAGAAGAAAAGAAATATACAAAGCGATTGAAAGCAATCATGGAAAATCAGGAGCTTGGAGCAGGATTTAAAATTGCAAGCAGTGATCTGGAGATTCGAGGTGCTGGAAATCTGCTTGGTAAAGAGCAGCATGGCAATATAAGCAAAATCGGTCTAGCTCTTTATATGCAGATGCTTGCTGAAGAAATTGAAAGACTGCGGCTAAATAATCCCGAATGAAGATTTAAAGCAGCTCGATCTGCCTTGGTGAAATTTTGGCAGGCGTCTTTTTGGGTTTCTTGGGTTTCGTGATGTTAGACTCTCTCTTTATCAACTCAGTCTCAATACTTTTCACATCAAGCATACTTTCCTGTTCTAGTGTCATTAGTATTTCTTTTGAGCGCTTGATTATCTGATCTGGTACCCCGGCCATTTGCGCTACATACACTCCATAGCTTTGATCAGTCGAGCCTTTTTTAACTTTTCTTGTAAAAGTTACTTCATCACCTTCTTCTATAACATCGACATTGAAATTCACAACTCCTTCAAGTTTATCCTCAAGGTCTATCAATTCGTGATAATGCGTTGCAAATAATGCTTTTGCTCCAATCTCGTTGTGTATATATTCAACGATTGACCAGGCGATAGCAACACCGTCATAAGTACTGGTTCCTCTTCCAACCTCATCAAGTATGATAAGAGAATCTTTAGTAGCATTATTTAATATATTTGCTGCTTCATTCATTTCAACCATAAAAGTAGACTCTCCGGTAGACAGGCTGTCGGAAGCTCCGACGCGGGTGAAAATCCGGTCAAAAACTGGTAATTCTGCCTTTTTGGCCGGAACAAAGCAGCCCATTTGTGCTATCAGTGCTATTATCGCAATTTGTCTGATATAGGTAGATTTCCCGGACATATTCGGCCCAGTTAAAATAATAAATTCCTGCGATTTAGAATCGCTTAATTCTGTATCATTAGAAATAAACTGCTCCCGGCTGAATTTTTCCACAACAGGATGTCTGCCTGATTTGATGTCTAAAACTCTAATGGCTGAAATTTCCGGCTTGGTATAATTATTTGCTCGTGAAATTTGAGCAAAATTTACAAGAACATCAAGGGAAGAAATGTGATCTGCTAGAGTTAATAGAAGTTCAATGTTTTTAGCAATTTTTTCTTTGATATTTTGAAAAATCTGATACTCTAATTCATTTGCTTTCCCTTCGGAATTTAGAATTTTTGTCTCCCAGTCTTTCAGTTCGTCCGTAATAAATCTCTCAGCATTTACAAGGGTCTGTTTGCGGATATAATTTTCTGGAACTTTCGAGAGATTTGATTTACTGATCTCAATGTAATATCCAAAAACGTTATTGAATTTGACCTTGAGTGAACTGATGCCGGTTTTGGCCATTTCTTCCTCCTGGAGTTTTCTCAGCCAGTTCTTGCCGTCTTTTTGAACAGATTTTATTTCATCCAGTTCGAGATTGTATCCCTCTTTGATAAAACCGCCTTCAGTAATTGTAACAGGAGGATCTTCGATGAAGGCGTTTTCAATAAGATTGATGGTATCTTTGATGATTTGGGTATCACTAGATGAGAATTGGCCGGCAATGTTTATCAGCTTGTTTTTATAATCAGAAGTTGCTTCAATGATAGCTAGTGTTTTTTCAAGAGAATTTTTAAGAAATACAAGATCACGTGCATTTATCAGTCCTGTGCCAAGTTTGGAGACAATTCTTTCGAGATCGCAATAATTGTCAAGTGTCTCTGCAATTTGTGATGTATTTACAGGATCATCAATAAGTTCTTCCACAGAGTCAAGTCTTTCTTGGATATGTAGTGCTTTGATAAGCGGGTGAAGTATCCAGTTTTTCAGTTTTCTTTGGCCTATGGCTGTTTGGCAGCTGTTGAAAACTGAAAATAAAGTTGCTTTCTGATTTTCTGCGCGAATCGGCCAAATCAGTTCAAGATTAATGATTGTTGAAGGATCGAGCTGCATAAAGTCGCTGCGATTGAGTTTCTTTAGAGATTTAATATGCTGCAGATCTGTCTTCTGGGTCTGCTGCAAATAGTCAAGAATTACCCCAGCTGGAATAATTTCAAAGTCTTTGATATTGTAGCCAAAGCTCTTTAGATCTTTGATATTGAAGTGTTTGCGTAATTGCTTCTCGTTAATTTCAAATTCCCAAAGCTCCGCATTGCATGTCTGGAATTTCTGCAGCTGCGGGCTGATTATTGTTTGAAAAATCTCCAATTGCTCATTAGAAACCAGAATTTCATTTGGATAGATTCTATAAAGCTCATCGTTTAATTCCTTTTGAGTGCTTATTGCTGATGTTCTAAACTCACCTGTAGTTAGATCGCAATAGGCAAGGTAAAACTTCTGTGATTTTGATTTTTTATCAGTTTGTTGGAAAAGAGCAGCAAGATAATTGTTCGATGCTTCATCAAGAAACTCCAGATCGCTGATTGTGCCGGCTGTTATAATTTTTGTAACCTGTCGGTCTACAAGTTTTCCTGCCTGGGCTTCCTCAAGCTGGTCTGCAATCGCTACTTTTCGGCCGGAATTCACAAGCTGCCTCAAGTATTTTTTCATTGCATGATGTGGAATTCCGGCCATAGGAACACGGTTCTCTCCTTTGCCGCGGCCAGTCAGAGTTATGTTTAAAACCCTGGAAATTTCCTTTGCATCATTATTGAAAGCTTCATAGAAATCTCCAAGACGAAAGAGCAGTATGGCATCTGAGTGCTTTGTCTTTAATGCCTTGTATTGCCGCATCATTGGAGTATCTGCCATGAGAATTGTTTGATAGACGAGCAAATTCTATCTATTTGAGACTTAAATTGCAAAAGGATATAATCTTGATGAATTAATTATAACTTATGGCAAAAATAGAACCGCGGACACTCAAGGGCTTCAGGGATTTTCTCCCTGATAAATTGCGTTTTAGAAAGGCAGTTTTTAAAGTCTTTGAGCAGACGTTTGAAAAATATGGTTTCGAACCGCTTGAAACTCCTGCTTTGGAGTATTTTGACATTCTAATGGATAAATATGGTGAAGAAGAAAAACTTGTTTATAATTTTGAGGACTTTGGCGGAAGGAGAGTAGCACTTATTTATGATTTGACAGTTCCAACAGCAAGGGTTCTTGCGCAATATCAAAATGAGATCAAGCTTCCCTGGAAAAGATATCAAATTCAGCCAGTATTTCGTGCAGACAACACCCAGAAGGGTAGATTTAGAGAATTTTACCAGTGTGATGTGGATACTTTCGGAACAAATTCTCTAATTGTTGATGCGGAATTTATCATTATTACACTTGAGATACTAGAGCAGCTTGGCTTCAAGGATTTTAAAATTCGAATGAATAATAGAAAAATTCTCAACGCAATTGCAGAATACGCAAATAATGAGGATAAATTCTTTGAAATCATTTATGCAATTGATAAATGGGACAAGAGGAGCAAGGATGATACTCTCAAGGCATTGATAGAAAAAGGTCTTAGACCCGAAGATGCGGAAAAGGCAGTCAAAATAGTTGAATTATCAACAAATGATTCGGAAGGTTCATTGGATAAACTAGAAGAACTGCTGAAGGATACAAAAGATGGACTGGTGGGAATCAAAGAGGTTCGTGAAATTTTGAAATTGGTAGATGATAAAAGACTTGTCTATGACGGATCTATTGCCAGAGGTCTTGCATACTACACAGGCCCGATTTATGAGGTCACTGTAGCTGATGGTGGAGTTGGATCAGTAGCTGGCGGCGGTAGATATGATGAAATGATCGGCACTATGACAAGCAGAGATATTCCTGCTAGTGGAATTTCTTTTGGACTCGAGCGGATTATTGAAGTTATGATGGACCGAGGCAGTGTTGAAAAAGATGATTTATGTAAAGAGCAGTTAAGTAATGAAGTGGAAATGGTGGCCGTAATGCCAGGATATGAAAAAGAAGCATTTCAATTGGCAGACAAACTCAGGAAAGAATGCAAAAAAATATTCCTTTATCCAGATTCTAGTAAAAAGCTCAAGAAGCAATTCGAATTTGCAGACAAAAAAGGATTTAAAAAGGTATATGTCTTAGGTGAGAATGAAATAAAGGCCGGGAGCAGCCCAAGTGTAAGGGAATTGGAGTAAGTAAAGAACTGTTTTGCTGACTTATTTCCCATTCCACTCCATTCGTTATCCCATCTTGGAGGTGATGGTTCAGGTGGCATAAAATAGCCTGTAATATAAACTAGTCGTAGTATATAATACATGTATTACTTATAATCTGATAATATTCGTATAAATAATGTTTAAGTAAAGATATGTATATATATCAAGAATGGGAACCCCAAATCATAGATCCATTTAGAAAGCCTGAGAAATGGGCAGATTCAATTGCATTTGCGGCAGATTTGTTTAACAAAAGATTGGTTGCAGAGCATGGAGGTTTTGCTATGACAAACTTAATTGTCGAAGAAGGACATGACAAAAGTGGTATAAAAATTAAGACAAGAATATTCCCGCTAAATCCCGAAGATATTCACAATCCGATTGTGGCATTTGAAATTGCGTCAACATTTAAAGAATCCATGGAAATTGCATTTATAGGAAAATCAGGTTTTACGATAGATCAAATCGTTGAAGAGGAAGTAGAGAAAGAAGATAGTAGTGCTGGAAATAAAATTCAACTTTTAGAAATTGAGATGGAAATGTTTAAACCAGGGTATGCTCCTTTTCGGGAAAGGAAATATAGACAGGTAGCGGAAATAAGAATGCCCCGGAATTTTGATCAAAATATCACTTTTGATGGATTCGCCTACGGCGAAGGATAATCTAATTTGCCAAAAGGTTGGCTCTTTGTCATAATCTGCCTAGTAATTTGTACGTTTTTTATAATTATCTATTAAGCATCTCAAAATGGCCAATGTCAATCTAAAACCATCAAAGTGCATGCCAAATTTAATACATGTCCTTGATCCTTATGCAAATGAGGAAGAAAGAATATTGAATGTAATCATTGAGATAAACTCGATGACAGTGAACAAATATGAGTTGATCACTGAAACTGGGCACTTGAAACTAGATAGGGTGGGATACTCATCACTTGCATATCCATTTGCATACGGAGCGATTCCGATGACATGGGACGAAGACGGCGACCCGCTTGATGTCGAAATTGTAAATGTGACAGAACCATTAGTTCCCGGATCAGTTGCAGAGGCAAGAATGATTGGGTATATGAGATTCAATGATGGCGGCGAAGTAGATGACAAAGTAATTGCAGTTTTGAGTGATGACAAAAGAATGGATCACATAAAGACAATTGAAGACCTGGGGGAACACTTTAAAAAGGAAACACAATACTATTGGGAGCACTATAAAGATCTTAAAAAGCCAGGAACCTGTAAAGTTGAGGGATTTTTGACTGTAGAAGAAGGAAAGAAAATCCTTGATGAGTGTATCAAAAGATACAAAACAGATTATGCGCCAAAGCTGGCTAAGGATTGCTGCTGTGGGGATTGTGATTGTAAATAGCAGAATAAATCAGGCAAGTTTGGCTTTTAATTCTGCAATCAATTCATCTGAGTTAGGAATTATTATCGAATCCTCGAGTTTAAACTCCCTGACTAATTTAATGCCAGTCGGATAATATTTCTCTTTTTTGCCTATCTTCGCTCTTGGATCATAGACAGTTACTGGATTATTTATTCGATCAATGAATGTATACAGAGGAGGCGTAGCTATATACAAGGTACCATCTATTAGTGTGATAGAAGTTTTTTCGCCGTATCCTCTTCCTTTTTTCTGCAGGACAGGATAATAAGTTTCTGGATCAAAACTCTCTGGAACAGGCAGTATCCCCGGATCTACATTGAGCCAAAATGGAATCGTGTTTGCATCTATTCGTTTTTTCTCTGCCATACGAAGCCAAAGCTCTTCTGCATGAGTACAATATGGAATGGGATAATCATCTGGTATAGATATACTGGGTGGATCAAAACGCCTTGATACTTGTGCAGGGAATAGATCTCCCATTTTCAAGTCCCTAAGCTGTTCTTCAAATTTACCCGGGGTTTCAGTCATTATTAGAAAGATTCTAATTAATTATCCCGCCGCCAAGACACTCTTCGCCGTTGTAAAGCACAATGCTTTGTCCCGGAGTTACTGCGCGTTGGGGGTCATTAAATTTGATTGTGATTGGACCGCCAGTATTTATCAATTTGCAAGGCTCTGGAGTATGCCTGTAGCGAACTGAAGCGGTCAAATGAAATTCGTGCAGATCATTTACTGCTGACTTTGGATCAATTAAATACAGATTTTCAATCTCAACCAGGTCTTTATACAATTTCGGATGATCTGATCCCATACCAACATACAAAACATTCTTTTCCCAATCTTTATCAACTACAAAATAAGGCTCCTTTGCCCCTCCAACTCCAATTCCTTCCCTTTGTCCAAGAGTGAAAAATTCGACCCCATCATGCTCCCCGACTTTCTTCCCGGTATCAACGTCAATGATATCTCCTTGATGTGGCTGAATTCTTGAGCGCAGAAATTCCTGTACATCGATTTCACCAATAAAGCAAATTCCCTGGCTGTCAGGTTTATTCGCAACTGGCAGATTAAACTTATCAGCTAATTCCCTAACTTCTGATTTTTTCAAGTGACCAATCGGGAAAAGCGATTTGCTTAGCTGTTCCTGGGTGATACTGTAGAGAAAATAACTCTGGTCTTTATTTTTATCAACGCCTCTAAGGAGCTTGAATTTGCCATTGGCCTCTTGTCTTTGAACGTAATGTCCGGTTGCAATCAAATCAGCGCCTTCTTCGAGCGATTTTTTCAAAAATAAGTGGAATTTAATTTCCTTGTTGCACATCACATCTGGATTTGGAGTCCTGCCGGCTTTGTATTCTGCAAAAAAGTATTCAACTACTTTCTCTCTATACTCCTTCTCAAAATTAAAAGATCTAAAAGGAATATCGATTTTCTTGCAAACTTCTAGTACATCTTCTTGATCCTTTTCCCATGGACAATCTCCTTGTATGCCAAAATCATCGCCTGACCAATTCTTCATATAAACGCCAGTCACATCATAACCTTCACTCTTCAAAATCGCAGCCGAGACTGAGGAGTCAACACCGCCAGACATAGCGACAAATATTTTTTGCTTCGAAGCTTTAGAGACCAATTGCGGTAAATAAAATATTGAAGATATAAAGAACGATAAAAAGAAGCAAAACTCCCCAAAACCACATAACCCCTTTTCTCCAATAATTATCAATCCTGCGATTTACATTTAAGGCACGGTCAATAATCTTTGGGATTTTGTCCTTTTTATCTTCATTTGTTGATTGTTCTCGTGTTTTTTCCATAAATCAATTATAACATCTTCTTGAGACTGGTATAATCTTCGTGTTAGACTGATGTGTTTGTTTTATACACTTATTAAACGTAAAAAATGAGTCCTCTTTCAACTATTATTCTAGGAGTCTCAGCTACAGTAGCTGCATTGATTGTTATTTCAGCAGGCCTTAGCCCAATAGCAAGGAAAATCGGCTTTAGGAACATTACAAGAAGAATAGATAATACTGTCATGGTGATTCTTGGCTCGATGGTCGGGGCAGCTCTTATTTCCGGCTCGCTGGTTTTGTCAGATTCCTTGGACAGGACATTTACAAATCTGGTAGAAAAATATTCCGGGGAGGTCGACGCATTGATAACAATTCAGCCGAAAAAAGTTTTTGAGAGCAAAATTGTCTATTTAGATGGGGAAGAATACGGTGAAATTGAAGATGCAATTGTCAAAGACGATATTGATGGGATTCTTCCTGTTATGCAGCAGTCAATCTCTCCACAGTCTCTTGATATAAATGGTGATCCTGATCTAAATATTTTTATGGTGGATCTTGTAGCCATGGATTTTGATAAATATTCGCATTTCGGTATGGAACCAACGATTATCGAAGCCCCAAGGGAGCCAAATGATGTGTACATCAATCAAGGATTAGCAAAGAAACTGGAACTAGAAAAGGGTGATACCATTCGTGTTCCGCTTGCCGATACATATTTTGACTTTAACGTTGCGCAGATATTTGATGATGGTGTTTTATTGGGCGACCTTTCAGTAACAGTAGATATAAATACTTTTAATCCCAGATTAGGACTTCCAGCTGAAGGTTATAATTATGTTTATATTTCAAAAGCTGGCGGCCTCAAGCCGGAAGGATACAATGGGCCTGAGTTTAAAACTGAACTTGAGGACAGACTTTCCACAGTAGAATCAAATAATGTATCTTTTTCAGTTGTTGAGCTGAAAGAGCAGGCTCTAAATGGATATGGAATGAAGGTTTTTGCTGACTTCTTTCTAGTTATGAGTTCCTTTGGGATATTTGCGGGAATTCTGCTGATAATAAATCTGTATATGATGCTTGCTGCGGAGAGAAAATACGAGATGGGAATACTTCGTGCAATTGCTCTTACAAGAAGTCAGCTGATGAGGACATTTATATACGAAGGCTTCGCATATTCAATACTTTCATCAATTGTGGGAACTATTTTCGGAGTTGGAATTGGATATGCCCTTGTTTATGCCCTCGACAGGATGTTTCTAAAAATAATGACATTGATCGGGAAAGAGGATCTGCTCAGATTTGCTTTTGATGTACAAATTGACAGTCTGATAATTGCTTTTGCTTTCGGGTTTTTAATAACGGTATGTACAGCGATTTTCTCAAGCTACAGGATAAGCAGGCTCAATATTGTCTCAGCAATAAGAAACAGTGAAGAAGAAAAAGTCAGCAGATTCAATATTCGATGGTTTATAACGACTATCATTCTGGCAGTTTTGACATTATCAAGTCTAGCCAACCTCGCATTTTTCTTTACAGCTAGAGATTATATGCAGAATATAAGGGATCAAGGCGGTAATGCGCTTGCTGATATGTCCGAGACTCAGTTCAACGAAAATGTCGCAGTCATCCAGTCTTATAGTCTTTATATGGGAATTGTATTCTCTTTAATTTTCGGGACATTTCTCTTTAATAGGCTGTTTAAGATGATCACTAAAAAAGATATCTCTAGAGTGACTGTTACAATTTCGAGTCTTGCTGCTATTACATTTTCATCGCAATTATCAAGATTTGACACATTTATAGAATCATCTGAATCAATGATGTCAATTGCGATATTTTTCCTAGCAGGAGTGGTTCTAGTGATTGCTATGTCGCTGATCGTTACATACAATTTGAGTATAATTACAGCTATAACGACCTTTCTTTTTAGCAGGTCCAGGAAAATGAAGGCAGTTACAAAAATTGCCTTCAGATATCCATCAGTGGACAAAGTAAAGACGGGCTTGACTCTGATAATGTTTTCAATCGTTATTTTCCTGATTGTATACACAAGTATGATGAAGGTGACTATGCGGAAAATGAATCAAGACTCACTAAATGAAACTTTGGGGGGCTATGAAGTTATCATTATGCCTTCCTATGATGTAGATGTAGATACTGTAGATGAAATAGCTCAAAAGAGCGAGGAATCCCAAAACGTTCAAAAAGCAACAAAAATTACTCATACGAGAGTGATAATGCCTGAGTACAAATACAAAGATCTGGATGATGTTGCATATTATGGTAATCCATTGGAAAGCAGTTTCGACGAGGATAGCTTTTTTATTACGCAATTTGACGCATTGCCGGAGGATTTCATTTTGGACAAAGATATAAAACTGGCAGAAAAACTGGATGTATATGAAAATGATGAGGAGGCCTGGAAGGATGTAATAAATGATGACTCGAAAGTGATACTTGGTGCAGGATTTACAGAAATGGGATATGGTAAGCGTCCAGCTCTTGAGCTTGGAGATAAAGTCCAAATTGGAGACATTATGAATCAATCAAGTAAAGAATTTGAGATTGTAGGTTTTGTAGATCCAGGAAATGGCGGAATGTTCGGAGAAGGAAGCTTTTATAGTTTTGTGATTACTTCACAGGAAAATCTCTCAACGAACTTTAGCGCTCAATACATCAAAAATCTCTCAAATTCAGAAATTCTGGTGAAATTTGAAAATGGGTCAAATGTCGTTGAAAGCACGAAAACCTTAAAAAGAAATCTGATAAGCTACAATATCATGCAGATAATGGAACTTGAACAGCTTACTGCTACTGCGCAAAGCTTTATGGAAATGATGATTTTAATGTTCCAGGGATTCCTTGGATTTAGTCTTGTAGTTGGAGCCTCAGGCCTGGCAATAATCGTTGCAAGATCTGTGCAGGAAAGAAGACAGCAGATAGGTATGCTTCGAAGTCTCGGGTTTCATAAAAGAATGATATTGCTAAGCTTCTTTTTGGAAGCGACATTTATCACATTTCTTGGAATTATTATCGGGATTTCAATGGGAACGCTAGGAGCGCTGAATGAATTCTATATTGAATTCCACGATCAGCCTGATGCAAAGCCGGTATTTGCATTTGGCGAAGTGATAGCAATTTCTCTTATAGTTTATTTAGCTTCGCTTTTATTCTCATTGTGGCCAAGTATTCAGGCCTCAAGATTGAGCCCGGTAGAAGCGACTAATTATCCGGAATAAATTTGTAAAATTTTAAAATATTAAAAGACAAAAATGGCCAGTAATAAAAATTCAATAATAAAAGCAAAAAATATCAAAAAAATATACAATATTGGAAAGGAAAATGAGGTACGTGCGGTTGATGACGTAGATATAGAAGTCAAGAGAGGTGAGGTTGTTGCTATCATGGGGCCAAGTGGATCGGGAAAGACAACACTTCTGAACGTAATTTCCGGGATTGATGAGGCAACTTCAGGTGAAATATTGATAGACGGGCAGGATTTGCAGAAAATGGGTGATAGGAAAAAGACAAAATACAGAGCGAGAAAAATGGGTTTTATCTTTCAGACGTTCAATCTGATACCAGTGTTAACTGCTCTAGAAAACGTGCAGATGCCTCTTTTAATAGCAGGAGATAGTGCGAAAGAGGCAAAAGAAAAAGCTCTAGAGATGCTAGATGTCGTCGGGCTAAAGGACCGCGCAAACCACAAGCCTAGCGAGCTTTCGGGCGGTCAGAGGCAGAGAGTTACAATCGCAAGGGCACTTGTTCATAATCCTGCAGTTATCTGGGCAGACGAACCAACTGGGAATCTGGATAGAAAAACGGCATTTGAAGTATTTGATATGATTTTGAGGCTAAATAAAGAGCTTGACCAGACAATGGTAATAGTCACTCATGATGAGGAAATCGCAAATAAAACGGAGAGAATTATTGAGATGGAAAGTGGGAAAATTATTGGATAAGGGTATATATGTATGATATAATACCTCCTCTTTAGTATCCAATTGTGAGCGAAATTAACACAGAACTTTGTTTTGGTTGCAGATACCATTTCAATGCAGAAGACCCAGAAGGTAATACTCCTACTTGCCTGCTATTGCATGAGTATGAACATCAAAAAGGAAACGGTGCAAATCGTATTATAGATGGTAGGTCAACCACCGTACCATTGGAACCTGAAAGATTGAAAAGTTTACTTGAAAGAATTCTTGCTATTGCTAATGATGGAGGCTGTAATCAGCCAGAGGCCCTGCAAGAACAGCTTACTGTTACGGAGCTACTAAGATAGGAAAACGATTCACTGTTGATTTTAAAAAGACTCTAGACATTATTTTGAATTTCGCCTAAGCTGGTTATGTTAGATATTAGCGGAAATTCAATATGGCGACATCCAGGAAAGACAAAGCGAATGATAATCCAGAGATAATCAAGGAGAAAGAAAAAGTTGAAGCGAAGGAAAGGCCTCAAGACTTGCAAAAGTCAGAAACTAGTGAAAATAAACCCCAAAAAGAACAGGAATTTGATCATCACGGATTCTCGTGCGCTTTTATATTAATAGGCGCAGGAGTTCTTCTTCTGCTAAATACGACTGGAGTGATTTCCTGGGATCTATGGTCAAATATCTGGCAATTGTGGCCGCTTGTATTTGTAATCTGGGGAATCGAGATGATAATTGGGAAGAACAGAGTATTGAACTGCTTATTTGGATGCTTCACCGCATTTATATTTTTGTTTTTTGTCGGCCTTGTTGCAGCAGCAACGGATGACTCATTTAAAAATTGGGTAGATAATAATATCGGAATAAATTTATCTGAGATTTCACTTATAAAAAAGGCGGAATATACTGAAGAGGAATTTACGATCAAGGATAGTGATTACGAGGGAATTGAAAGCAGAGCGGTCGCTCTGGATCTTGGAGCAGGTAAATATACACTTACTGATGAAAATTCGCTGAATTTTTTGGAGGCAGGTCTAAAATATGCCGAAAAATTTGAAAACCCAGAATGGAGTGTAGAAGAAAATAAAGGGAATTTGAGTATAGGTTTTGAAACAAGGCAAAAATGGATAGCATTTTTGGCAAATTACGAAAACGAATATAATTTCAATTTCGGCAGGAGTGACATTTTGACAGATTTAGACGTAAATCTGGGTGCGGGAGAAGGGGAGATGGACTTTGAAAGATTGGATATCGACAAACTTGATTTGGACATTGGAGCAGGCGAGATAACAATCGATCTGGGGAGTGGTGCTATCCCAAATGAGATCAATATAGATATTGGGGCTGGCGAGGCGACTCTGGTATTGCCAGAAGATGTCGAGTTGGACGTTGAATATGATATTGGTGCAGGACAGATGGAAATAGATGGTAAAAAATACAGCGGTGACGGTCAGTTTACTCAAGATCTGGAGAATGCATTTGAAACGCTGAAGATCAAAGTAAATGTAGGTGCCGGGCAATTGCTTGTCAAGCGGGGCTAATTTATGTAGTCTATAAGAAGTTAAATTTATTTTATTTATTACATTAGTTAATAATGTTAGAAAAGATTGTAAATGAAGTGGTGGGTGCAGTAGTTGCTGCTATCAACGGCGTAGGGGATGTTGCAACTGCAGTAAGAGAACTCGTTGTTTCTCAAATTGAGGGCGGGGTGGAAGATATTGGAAGTCTCACAACAACGGGTGTGGAGACAACAAGCAGTGTAATTAGAGGGGTTCTAAAAGGAATCAATGAGAGTGGAAATGAAGGGATTGATGCTACGGCTGGATTATTTATGGGACTGGTGACTGCAGTGAGTAAAAGCGGCGCTGGAGTGATAGAATCGCTTGGAGGATTTGCTCAAACAACAATCTCAGAAGCAAGCGGCACTGGTGCTGATCTTGGCGCAGTTGCAGTAGGTAGTGTGTCCGGGGTTATAAAAGCGAGCGAACAAGTAGGTGTAAATACAGCGGATGCTGTAAGTGCTACTGTTTCCGGACTTATCAAAGGAGCTGACAATATTGGTGACGAGGCGACAAAGAGTGTAAGAGATGCTCTTCTATCGGCTGCTGAACTTCCAAGAGACTTGATTGAGAGCGCATTATCCGGAAGCAAGGATTAGAAGCTTTTAAATTGCTTTGAAAAAGCGCTCGAAAGAGCGCTTTTTATCATTTACTAAAGAATCACCAATATGCTAAAATTGCAGAGCTCTTTGGCAATACATGCCAGCTTCAAAACTGGCCCCATAGTATAACGGTTAGTACACCGGGTTTTCATCCCGACGATCGGGGTTCGATTCCCCGTGGGGTCATAAGAAAATAAAATCCACCGCAAGGTGGTTTTTGTTTGCTTATCACTCTCCTGGTGAACTGTAACTGAGCGAAGCGAAAGTACGCTTGTCCAGAGCCATAGAACAGATTTATCTGTTCTTGGCGTGGGGATTCCCCGTGGGGTCATATCTTTCTCCAGGTAGTGCTTTTAGAGCTTCACAAATAAACCTCTTCTCTTAGTTGGTAATCATTAGTATCGAGACTGAAGTGTTCCAGAGAATTGCAAAAAATATTGCCATCCATTCAGGCAAGGAATGTTGTAGTTTTTTGTTTAGGTAAGAGGAGAGAAGGATAACTATGGTAATTGCAACTATTCCCGAATACAAAATCAAAGAAGAGTAGGAAAATATTTGCTGATAAAAGATCGGGATATGTGATACTGCAACCATAAATATACCTCCAAAAACGAAATAGCTTGAGATAATGTGTGGGATTTTTCGAGTGTGCATTGGGAATATACCTGCTGATGCAGTAGCAAGACAGCAAACTAAGAGCGAAATAAATCCTATTTGATTTAATAAAGTTCTTTCTAGTAGTTGATATTGTGCCAATGCTAAAGATAGTGCTGATAATCCATAGACAACAGCATTCAAATTAAATATAAAACCGTATGGAAATTCTTGAGTGCCAAGCAGGCTTACCACATCACGTCTGATCGTGTAGCCTTGAAAACGTCTTTCTAACTGGATAAGTATAAACAAAGTGATTGGCTGGTATATTATGAAGATTGCTAGAAAGATTTTGGTTAGATCTGTCATTTCAGTTTATAATAAAAGCACTTCTATATTACAGTAGTAAGATATTGGTGTTAAGTTTGTGGGAGCTTGAATAATCCGGCTCGACATTTGAACCCGTGGGTCATATCATCTTAATTCTATTCCTAATCTGGTTTTCTAAGTAAGGCGTCGGATGTTATGTCAAAATATTGCATTTGACAAACTTGTTACAATAAAAGCATAAAATTTTAGTAATGTCATTTATGTATGCGATATTATCTTCAGCCGGAATATCTTGTATTGCTCTTGTGGGGCTTTTCACTATTGGCTGGAAATCTAAAAAAGTGAAAGATATCTCATATTTCCTAGTCGCACTTGCTGCAGGCACATTACTTGGAGATACATTCTTCCACCTATTACCAGAGGCGCTAGAAGAAAGCTCTAATGTAGATGAGATCTTGTTTGCAGTACTTATGGGAATTTTGGTATTGTTCATTTTCGAAAAATATCTGCACTGGCATCATCATGGCAAGATTGAGTGTGAAGAATGCGGGCATTCAAGACATAACAAGGTCCTCTATATGACGAATTTATTTGGAGATGGTCTACACAATTTCCTGGACGGAATCGCAATTGCAGCAGCATTCGGAGTGTCACCTGTAATTGGTCTGTCCGTTACACTTGCAGTCGCTTTACACGAGATACCTCAGGAAATAGCAGACTTTGGAATTCTAATGCACGCTGGATTTAGCAAATCGAGAGCACTGTTTTTTAATTTTATAAGCGGTCTGACAAGCATAGCTGGAGCTATAATTTATATCGCATTTGCGGAACAACTTGAGCCAGTAGAGCCTTTGATTATCGCATTTGTTGCGGGAGTATTTCTGCAGATTTCATTATCAGATTTATTTGTAGAAATTAAAGAATCAAAAAGGAAATTGTACGACATAATACTATTTGGAATGCTGGCTGTCGGTCTTATCATTATGTACGCACTGAGATTTTTAGAGTAAAATAGGCTAAATTAAAAAACCATAGTGATAAAAAAAATCATCCCGGCAGTAATTATGTTAGTACTTCTTGCACTGGGTGCATACCTAGTCTATGTGCTGCAGAAGGATGAGGATGTCGCCCCGGATGATTCTTCAGCGCTTTATGGGGGAGTCAGCGAATTTGGCTATCCCTCTGCTGGATACGTGATAACTGAAACATCAACTGGTATAAAAACCTGTGGATATTCTGTGATAGATGGAACGAAAGCTGTAACTGCAGCACATTGCGTAGATGATGCTACAGGTATGTATCTTGGGAAAGGAATATATACCTCGACTAGATCAGATGATCAGCAGGTGACGAAGGCAATTCAAAAAGAAGGCTGGGTGAGGGAGGAATCGCGCACAGATGATTTTGCACTATTAAGGTTTTCAAATGATGGGTTTTTTACTTCATTTGCTGATATTAAAGAGCCCGCTGTAGGCTGCAATTACCGGGTTATCGCATATGGAAGAACTGAGCTGCCGGAAGATCCTCCAATGCTTAGAAAAAGTGCACAGCTTTGCATATCAGATATAAATTCAAAGACGTTTAGGCTTAGAGGTACTGGGGATTCGGGGATTTGTTTTGGTGACAGCGGGAGTCCAATATATGAAGAAGGAACAAACAACCTTGTTGGATTAGTCGTTTCAATTGTTAGTGAAGATGACGCTAAAACAAATCCCTGCGGCTTTAACAATACTGCTATTGCCGTTCGTGTAGATGCAAACATGACACTGATTGATAATGAAGATACGGCCGTGCAAAATGCTTCTGATATAGTAGTCGCGAAGGAATTTAGTATCGTAGTTGCAAACGAAACAATTGCAGAAAAACTTGGGGTAAATAATTTAACGGAGAAAGATATTTTAAAAATCGGCCTTGGAGGTACGGTTGCTGGAATGATCGTAGTTGGAGCAATAGCACTTAGAGATATTATCCATGGTATAAGAAGTGATAGACGTATAAGGCAAAAGGCAGGAATTATTTAAGAATAATTTTGGCACATGCTTCTATTCTTTGCTAGAATGTTTCAGTAGTTGTTAATTCTCAAAGAAAATGTTTTCAGATGATCCGTTTTTCGATGAAGACCCATTTGAAAGATTAAAAAAAATGCAGCAGCAGCCGCAGGAAAGAATCGATCTGACAGAACTATTCGCTGAAAGGACAAAGGATGCAATCCAAAAAGCTGCAATTTATACACTGGAGAAAAAACAAGCAAATATCGATACAGAGCATCTTCTATACGGAATCCTAAATGATGGAGAATTGATGAGGAGACTATTTAAATCTCTCGGAATAGATCAAAAAGAGTTATTGGATTATGTCGACTCACAAACTTCCAGTGGTAATTATGAAGGTGAATCTCCCGGGCTTACCCCAAGAGCCAAAAGAGTTTTACAATTATCCTATCAAGAGGCGCAGGAATTAAACCACAATTATATTGGTACAGAACACATTCTATTAGCATTAATTAGAGAAGATGAAGGACTCGCAGCGCAGATTCTAAAGAAACACACCCTAACTCATCCAAAAGTCAGACAGGCTGTTATAAAACTTGTCGGAGAGGGTGACAAGGAGGGGAATATTACAGCTGAGAAAAGTGGTACGCCTGAATTAGACAAGTATTCGAGAGACCTGACAGTGCTCGCAGCCCAGGGCAAGATTGATCCTGTAATAGGCAGAAGTGACGAGATAACAAGAGTGATAGAAATACTTGCAAGGCGCAGAAAAAATAACCCGGTATTGATTGGTGAGCCGGGTGTAGGAAAAACTGCCATCGCAGAGGGCTTGGCACATAGAATAGTCACAGAAAACGTTCCTGAAAGTCTGAAAGGGAAGAAAGTAAAGGCATTGGATCTTGGAATGCTTGTTGCAGGTTCGAAATACCGCGGAGAGTTTGAGGAACGCGCTAAAAAGCTGATAGAAGAACTAGAAAAAAATGAAAGAGAAACGATATTATTCATAGATGAGCTTCATACAATAGTCGGCTCCGGAGCGCAGGAGGGTGGTCTGGATCTTTCAAATATGCTAAAGCCGGCGCTGGCAAGAGGCGAGCTGCAGGTTGTAGGCGCAACAACTCTTAGTGAATACAAAAAATACATTGAGAAAGACGCTGCACTTGAAAGAAGGTTTCAGCCTGTGCTTGTGGACGAGCCAAATGTGGAACAGACAATTGAAATACTAAGAGGCATCAGAGATCAATATGAGGCGCATCACAGGATAAAAATTAGCGATGAAGCACTCGTTGCTGCGGCAAATCTTTCTGATAGATATATAAAAGACAGATTTCTACCAGATAAAGCAATAGATATAATTGATGAAGCCGCAAGTAAAGTTAGACTGACCTCAACTTCAGAGCCAGAAGAACTTCGTGAGTATAAATCTCAGATTGCAAAACTGGAAAGAGAGCGCGAATCCCTCACAAGAGCCGGTAAACATAAGGAGGCAGCAGAACTAAAGCAGCAAATTGAAAAACAAAGTGAAAGACTAGCTCCTATTGAAGAGGAATGGATGAAAAAACGAGGGACTGGCAGCTCAGAAGTAAAAGTTGAAGATGTTGCAGAAATCCTTTCAAGAATGACAGGTATCCCAGTAAGTGAATTAAAACAGGAGGAGAAGGAGTCGCTCATCAAATTAGAAGAAAAACTGCATGGAAGAATTGTCGGGCAGGAAGACGCTGTTAGACTTGTTTCAGATGCAATTAGAAGGAGCAGGGCAGGTCTTCAGGATCCTAATAGGCCGATTGCTTCGTTTATTTTCCTGGGGCCAACTGGTGTTGGCAAAACTGAACTGGCAAAAGCACTTGCTGAGTACATATTTGGCGATGAGGAATCAATTATCAGGCTGGATATGAGTGAATATATGGAGCGCTTCGCTGTTTCCAGATTGATCGGCTCACCGCCAGGATACGTAGGATATGAAGAGGGCGGCCAGCTTACAGAACAGATACGAAGAAGGCCATATAGTGTGATCCTTCTTGATGAGATTGAAAAAGCACATCCAGATGTGTTTAATATTCTGCTTCAAATTCTTGAAGATGGAAGACTGACAGATAGCAAGGGCAGAACAGTCGATTTCAAAAACACAATTATTATTGCTACATCAAATATCGGATCTGAAATAATATTAGAAAAAATCAAATCGCAGGAAATTAAAAAGGCTACAGGTGAAGTATTTGAAAAAGACTGGATCGAGCTGAAGGAAGAAATGATGGAGGAGCTGAAAAAGACATTTAGACCCGAATTTATAAATAGAGTAGATGAAATAATTGTTTTTAAATCGCTAGACGAAAAGCAGCTTGAAAATATAATCAGGCTGATGCTTGGAAAAACAGAAAAACTGTTATCAGCACAGGGCATGAAATTGGAGGTGAGCGAAAAAGCAGTAGCTGAACTTGCAAGACTTGGATATGATCCGCAATTTGGAGCAAGACCGCTTCGAAGGACAATTCAGCGAGAGATAGACAGCACTTTATCGAAAATGATCCTTGAGGGTAAATTCAAGAAAAAAGATAAAATTCTAATAGATTTTACAAAAGATAATTTTACTTTTGAAAAAAAATAAATGATTCCAGAAATAAGCAGCGATTTAGAGACAATATTACAATGGGTGGGAATCGGGGCAGGAGTCATTTTGATACTATCTACAATATCCTTTTTGTCGCTTCGATTATCCAGTAAAGATTTGACTGATCAAACCGGCTGGCAGAATTTTGCAAGGCCATTTATTGGACTGGGATTTTTCATCATAACGGTCCTTTTTGTTGTGCTTATTGTCCTTGTGCTTGCTGGTGTGATATAAACACATATGAAAGGAATATTATCTCAAAAAAATAAGGCTCTAGTTTTAGAAATTGAATCTAATGAAAAACGAAAGATACTGATTGAAGATAAGGAAATTGAATCAGTGCTACAAAAAACTGCCGAAACACTCGAATTTGAAAATGCTCTTTCTATGTGTAGGGAGGCCAGAAAAGGGGATGGAGCAATTTTTGAATTTGAAAGAATGTACGATATAGACGAATCATTTTCATTTGAGCTGCTAGATAGCTATTTAGAAGGATTCAAGGTTGACAGGAATTTAGGCAATGTGCTCAAAAAAGAGCTTCGGATAAACTATATAAACGATCTGGCAGCATCGGCAATTGAATGCATTTTTGATAATTTTGCATATGTCATAATTGACCAAATGAATCAGTTGCTTCTAAACGAGCTTGAAATTGAAGTAAAATCGTTCGATAATGAAATATATGCAAGGTTAATTGAAATTTTAGGAAGTGCGGCAGGTATTGCGCAGATAACAGTAAAATTAAAAAATAATGGCGAAAAAAACTGAAGAAAAAAACTTAGCGTTTGTATTTCCAGAAGGTCTAAGCAGAAGAATAAAAGCACTGCAAAATGACATGAAGGTAAAATCTGCCAGTGAAGTGCTTGTAAAAGCTATCTCGCTGCTGGAATTATCTATCGGAAGAAAAGTCGAGCTTAAAGATAAAAACAGCGAACAAAAATGGGAGGTGGATGAATTTGAGGAATACAAAAGACGTGTTGAGATTAAATAATAGAAGTATAAATAATGGCGCAAAAAAATACTGATTATGAAAATGCACCAGAGATAGATTTTGAGCCAGATTTCGAAGTGACTTCTGTTCCTGTTGAAGGTCTTGAAAAAGAAGGTGTTGAAAAGATTGAAAAGATTCCCGAGATTGAAAATCAAACTTTTCTCAAAGTCAAAGAAAAACGTGAAGTGACCAGGAGCACTTTCGCTCTAATTTTTCTTATTGGATTTATTATTCTGATGTGTCTTGGAATGATTCTTGGATTTTTCATGGAAGGAGATCAATTGAATAATACTCAGGAAGTGCTTTTAACTATTTCTGGAATTTTATCTGGTCCTCTTGGATTTGTAGTTGGATATTACTTCAGAAAAAGCGAGGAATAGAATCAGCTATTCAATACCCTCAATAATTGGTACAAAAAGATAACCAGGAATAATCCTCTCGTCAAATTCAGTTGGAGAAACTCTCTCAATAAGTCTTATGTCGTCTTTTGAAGTAGGAGCAATCATTCTGCCGCCAATTGCAAGCTGATTTCTGATTTCTAGTGGAATAGAATCGAACGCAGCTGCAGCGTGGATAAAATCATATGGGGCTTTTTCTACGAGTCCTTTGGAGCCATCTTTGAAAATTACCTCAACTCTTGGACTTAAATTTGGATATTTGGAAATGTTTAATCTGGCCATATCCGCAAGGTACTGATTGCGCTCAATTGCAAAGACTTTTCCCGCATCACCTGCTATATAGGCAAGTAGTGCGGCAGCATACCCTGAGCCCGCACCAATATCGAGATATTTTTTCCCTTCTCTTGGGCGTAAAAGGGAAAGCATTTTTGCAACTGTTGTCGGCTGCGAAATAGTCTGTCCATAGCCAATTTCGAGTGGTTTATCAGAATAAGCTTCTCCTTTTAGATTTTCAGGGACAAAATCTGCGCGGTCTATGTTTTTAAAAGCGTTTATAAGGAACGGGTCCTTTAAAATCGGGTCTGCTCCGCCACAAAGAACATTTACAAGATGTGCATGTGTCCAGGTATAAAGTTTGTGTGAGCCGAATTGATCCTGCATAGAATTATTATGATAAAACCCTTCCGAGTTGTCAATTGAGTCAAACTTCTCTAGAATGAGAATAATGAAAAACAGTCCCTCGAAGGAAAATAATCGTCTCGCGTTTTTCCTGCTTATTGGAGTAACAACCATCGCTCTAGCGAGCATATTTATTGCAAAGCAAAGAGCAGAAGATCAGGAAGTCACAAGGAAATATGCAGGAGAAGTCCGCGGAATCGAAAACAAGACAAGCGCATGCGACGTTTTGGGGTTGGAGACTGGGGTTGAGACATCTGTCCCTGCGGGGGACTCATATGCAGCCTATTACAATGAAACGAGATTAGCAGTTGTAGGTACAGCTGTATTGCCAGGGACATCAGAATCGCAGATAATCGAGGCTGCAAAACTTCCATCAGGTAAATCAGTCCATCTATTTAGGCTTGGGTATGGTGAGGAGCCAAATGTATTTGAAGCTGCCGATGCGATTAGAAAGATATCAACTATCATAGAAGTGACAAGCAATCTTGGTGTAGATATTCAAGTAATGCCGGTAAATGAACCAAGAACAGAACTTGCATGGAAATATGGAGATAATGCTCCGATTGATGGTTCGAAATGGCTAAAAGAAGTCGTAGACGGCCTCAAGGCAAACGATAACCCAGAGATAAGCAACACAGTTGATTATTTGGTGTTCCCAGCATTTAATTATCACAATCCAAACAACGCAAACTATATTTCAGAATTCACAGGTAATTACTTTGGAGATGGGAATGGTCAGTTGGCAGGAAGTGCAAGTGATTTTGCTAATTTCGGCTTAAGTATTCAATATGATACAGAAAGCGCAGGTCATGCCGACAATTTTGCAACAATGTTTGCGAAGTATGAACAGATTTTAGCTGATAAAGGAATAACAGATGTTAAATACACAATATTTGGAGCTAATCAGATTAATCAAGCACCAGATATTGATGGCTATGCAGAAAATTTGCTGGGTTTTGTAAATGCAAATTTGGATAAGATTGATGGTGTTTATATTTTTTCTCCCTGGGGCTGGCGAGGAAGCAACTCTGGAAACGAAAATTTAAGCATAAGCTCTGAGGTCTGGGCGTATTTATTTGAACAATGCTCTGCTCGAACAGCCGAGACAACGTCTGATTATTCGTGCAAGCTTTCCGCTGTTTCGGACTATCCTTCCCTTGAATCATGCGAGAGAGTAAACACTACCCCATCAGGACAAGCCAGGGGCAAATACGATGATGTATTTGCTGGAGTAAGTATGAAGTCAAATGATCTAGGCGGTTATAGTGCAAGAGCAGTCATTACGCAGCAAATTACGGGTTTCTCTCTTCTAAACTGGATGGGTAGCAGCAATCTTTATGACACAGCGGATTATCCAGGCACAAATGAAAATCCATTTCTTCCTCCTTGTGCGTTCGATAAACAAATGTCAAGCCAGTTTAATCTTGCTGCGCAATTTTCTGGACTTGTAAAAATTACACATGAAAATGGAGAAGTATCAGATTATCAAATGCCGGCACTTGGGAATTCCCTTGCTTGTATGATTTATTGGGCCCTAAATTCTGAAGAATCAATGAGTCTTAGAGAATTGGACTCAAGATTCCCGCCATATAATAGCATTGACGCTACAAACTCTTCAGCATTTACACAAGAAATTACAGGTCCTATCCCAGAAGGTGGAAGCAAATTGACAATCTCTGAATTAACTGGCGATGAATATAGATGCGGCGGAGTCATAAACCATGTAAATAATACTGACAATCTAATCGGGCCCGAAATCATAATTTATGATGATATGATCGAATTTGATCGACAGGGCTATCTAGACGCAGTATCTGAAGGAAGAATAGATGCCAGCGGTGGAGCCAGTTCTTCGTATTTAAAAATTGACGGCAATACAGTAGCTCAAACCGTAGCAACTGAAAAAATTGAAATACCGGGTGCAGGGCAGGCACTTGCCCAGATGTACAAAGAAGAATTGCTGGATAATCCGTGGTATGGGAGATATCAAATTATTCACAAAGATCAATCTGGAATAATAGTTAAAACTGAAAAGAAGCTATACGACGGAACAAACTTTAAAGGTGATTACAAACAGCCACTTTCCACTGATGCGAGCTGTACTCAATATGAGCTGATTGACGGAAGCCTGTCACTAGCGCCGGTGACCGAAAATTTGAGAGGGATAACCGGCAAATCAATTGGAGCTGCAGATCATTATATCCCGTGGCTTGGCCAGATAGTAAATATGTCAAAAAGGAGCAGTTTGATATTTACTGACACTATTGAAGATGACTATTTAAATAGTAGGAAGGATGAGTTGAAATTAATGACGACATTTCTAAATCTTTCTTCTGAATCTCAGATAATTACAAAAGTCCAGGACACGCTTGGTAATCCTAGCAATATTTTCACATGCAGCGACTTAGGCGATCTAGCAGACAGTATAGAAAATAATTCAAATATGTCAGAGCAGAAGAGGGAACTTTTAATAAGACTTATCAATACAACAGACTGTCTAGGCACGAAGTATCAGGTTGATCCTCTCAATCAGTGGCTTTGCCAGAATGATCTTCTTACTGCGAAATACTGCATAAATGAATGTATACCGATGGAAGATATTCCAGTATCTGATAGAGAACTTGGTAACGTAAATTTAATATGGCCGGTTACAAGTAGAAATATCACTCAATATTATGGAGTAACACCTTATCTGTCTGCAAATGCAGCGATTCATCCGGGTATTGATATAGGAACGCCTGTAAATTCTGTACTTCTTGCAGTTGCAGATGGGAAAGTAATTTATGCAAGAAATCCGGGAGAAACTGTGACAATAGGGAATGGTTTGTATCAAGACAGCAGCTACGGCGGCTTGATTGTAATTGATCATGGTGATTTTCACAGCGTTTATGCTCATCTAAATTCTGTTTCGGTGGCGATTAGTGATACAGTCTTACAAGGCGATCAAATTGGATACACAGGAAACAGCGGGAATTCAACTGGTCCGCATCTGCATTTCGAACTTCGCTACGAAGGCTGCTATGACTATGATGGCCTTGATTGCACAGTTGATCCTTTGGCGTACTTGGATGAAAATGAATATACAGGATCTGGGGATAGATTCATGGGGCTTGAGGTTTGTGAGACATTAGAGGGCGAAGAAGGGTATCAAAGTGCTCGTATATTAGAAATTGCGCAGGAAGCTGTAAGTACAGAAGGGATTTTTGAATACGGTAATGTAGGAGAAATGCAGCAAAAATTAATAAACACATGTCCAATTCAAATCAGCACATGCGATGAGAGCTGCAAAAACAAGATAAAGAATTGGGTAGTGAAACTGGCGAATAAAAATATAGATTATTTAGGTGCCTCATACAACGAAATAGATTATTACTCAATACCAGAGATAAATCAGTTCATGGACGAGATGTATAAAGAAGCGCACGATGACATCAAATTCCAGCTTTTAGTATCTATATGGCTATCAGAAAATGGAATGAACCCAACATTCAAAAACAAGGGCTTCAAAAGTGATGTGTTCGGATGCGGGGTTTATTGTGGTACTCCTCCGCAGAATTTTGATGAGGAGCTGGCATGCGTTACAAGAAAGTTAGATGGATGTAGTATGCTTTATGAATTTAATCCAGAACGACCTGGAGAATATCTGCAAAAATACGGTCCAATTGAAACAAATCCAGGATTTTCATTTGAAGTTTTGCTTGTACTAGATAGGCTTGCTCAAATACAAGGTGTTTCAAGCTATAGAACTGACAATGGACAGTGTATAATGGATTTATATGACCCTGTTCCAATTGATCTAGAGTGGGTAGTTGATTTAGTTAATAACACGTAATCATGGATTTAAGTGATATAAAGAAATATAGAAGTCTAATCATTGTTCTGGGTGTGATCGTGTTTCTTTTGGTCATACTAAGTGCGCTCATTTCCGACGGTACAAAAAGAGAGTCAAATGAAGATACTGTTTATAAAGAGCAGGATCCAGCCCAAATTGAAGATATTAAATCAGCGCTGCCATACGTAGAGGAAGAATACAGGCTATCATATTCACAAGCCGAAGATTTATTTGTCGTTACATACCCTGGATACAAAACAGTCGATGAAATGGAAGTAAAAACTATTTCGTGGTTAAAGGAGTATACGGACTATTCTAATGTGAAAGTTAAATACGGAGAAATTGGCGGAGAAATCAGAAGCTATGATATGACAAAAAATACAACTGAGCTGCTAAAAAACAATACTTATCTAACCTATAGCACAAGCGGATCATTCGGTTACTCAAACTAGAATTTTAAACAAGAAATTCCCCATTCTTGTAAATAATTTTTTTCTTCCCTCCAGGCAATATAGCAGTCACGGTCTTTTTCTGAGTATTTATGATGTCCTTGTGTTCGGCTGACTGGTTAAATCCTGCTTTTGTCCAGTCAGGTTTTTTCATAGATTGAATATCTCCTGTGTAGCTTTCTTTGTATGCAAGCCCAAGAGCAATGTGCATATTGCCGTACCTGCCGCCGATATTTTCATCATAAAGTGTATTCGCCATAAATTTGTGAATTCTGGAGAATTTCCTATCAGTAAGTGAAAATTCACCAACTTTATCGGCATTTTTGCGCTCAATCATTTTCAAAAGAAGAGGCTTGTTGTAGCTTGCATCAGCTTTGATGACTTTACCCTTTTTAAACCACAGTTCTATATCTTTGATTTTATTTCCATACATAAAAAGAGGCTGGTTAAATTTGATATAGCCCTCGGTCCCTCTCCAATCCGGACTGATAAATAACTCGTAGCTTGGAATATTTCTCCCGCTGCCGCCGAGCCAGCGTCTTTTTTCTCCAATTTTTACCGTTAGATCAATATCATCGCCTTTTATTTGCAGACTTTTAATATTAAGTTTGTCCAATTTGGCTTTAGTAATTTCTTGAGCTTTCAAAATCTTCCTCCACTCGCGAACAGGGTCTTTCTTATCAAGATAGCAGGCACGAATAACCTCAGCCCAGTATTCCTTAAGGCTCATTCCGGACTCATTTGAATAAGCAGTAGTTGGATACAGTGCAGCTGTCCAAGTAAATTTGCCTTTGTATTCCTTATCTTCGAGCCATTCGCGAGTTAGCTTTCTGGATTCCTGTGATAAAACTATTTTTTCAGGCTCAATACCGTCTAGTTCTTTTAAATTTGTATCTGCAATAATTGCAACTTGATGATCAATTAGATCAGCTAAAGCCTTTTTATATCTTCTAGGGAAAAACTTAATCTGCTCATCACTTGCAAGCTCATAATATTGTCTATTAAGACCAGTCGGCAGAAGCCTCACAATTGGATGAGCCCCTTCTTCAAGAACTGCACGCTGGAGCTCTTTTAACAAACCCTTTGCAATATCAGGAACCAGCAGAATTACAACCTCGTCTTTTTTGATTCCATCCCCGGAATTAAGTGCGAATTTGATCAAAACATCAGCGTATTTTGTGAGAATTTTTGAATCTGGCTTGTATTTCATAGCAGGCTTTATAACAATAATTGTTATTCTAACACATCATGTGCTACTTCGATCCACTTTTGTTATAATATTCGCGTTTTAGCCGTTATTTTAGTATAGATGGATAATCCGCGCTCAACTCTCGCACAAATCAGACAGGAAAGACTAGACAAAGTTGAGAAATTGAAGCAACTTGGAATCAACTCATATCCTTCGAAAGCAAAGAGGGATGTGCACCTCAAAGATATAGTCAGTGACTATGATAGCTATGACGGAAAAACGTTGACTGTAGCTGGCAGATTGGTATCAAAGCGGGAACATGGGGCACTATTTTTTGGTCATATTCAGGATCAAACTGGGCAATTACAACTTTATATCAAAGGCGAAGAACTGTTAGAAACTTCAAAAGAAAAGCAGACAATTGGATTTTCGGATCTAAATTTAATAGATGTTGGCGACATAGTCCAAGCTACAGGTGTAGTCACAAAGACAAATAGCGGGGAAGTATCTTTATTAGTAAAGGAGTTCAAAATCCTAACAAAGGCAATTCGACCTCTTCCGGATAAACATCAAGGAATAAAGGACAAAGAAACACTCTTTAGACAGAGATATCTGGATATGATAATGCATCCAGAGAAAATGAAGAAGTTTGAAATTGCTGCAAAAATTCTCTTTAATATTCGTGCCTTTATGGACTCAAAAGGATTTTTGGAAATAAAGACCCCAATCATACAGCCTGTATATGGCGGAAGTTCTGCTAAACCTTTTATGACAACTGTGAATGCACTTGGGGAAGATTTTTACTTAGCGATTGCACACGAATTGTATCTGAAAAGATTAATAGTTGCCGGTTTTGAAAATGTATTTAATATAGTTGGCTATTTTAGAAATGAAGGGATTGATAGAACACATAATCCTGAATTTAATATTCTTGAGACAATGTCAGCATATGAGAACTATGAGTTTAATATGGACCTGACTGAGGAAATGTATAAATATATTGCGAAAAATGTTTTTGATAAATACAATTTCAAAATAAAGGGTCAGGAAGTTGACCTGCAAAAGCCATGGGCAAAAATCACCATGCTTGATGCAGTCAAAAAATATGCGAATTATGACTTTGACCAGGTAAAGAGTTTAGATGAAGCACACAAAATCCTAGACGAAATAGGCTACCAGGAAGAAAAACCAAAATCAATTGGAGAGTCTATGTTTAAAGTTTTTGAAGCCAAGGTTGAAGAGCATCTTATTGAGCCAGTTTTTATTTACGGTCATCCTGTTGAGATTTCTCCGCTTGCAAAACGAATGGAAGGCGACAAAAGATTTGTAGAAAGATTTGAAGTTTTTATGGGGGGAATGGAAGCAGGAGACAATTGGACTGAATTAAACGATCCAGTCGAGCTTTTTGAGAGATTCAAAGAGCAACATAACAGAAAACTTGGTGGTGATGAAGAAGCACATCCAATGGACATAGAGTTTATAGAGGCAATGGAGTATGGGATGCCTCCAACCACTGGTCTGGGCCCTGGAATTGAAAGATTGGCGATGATGTTTACTGAGTCGGAATATATAGATGACGTAATTTTCTTTCCGATGATGAGACGCTCGCCAGTGACAAAAATACAAAAAGAGATATATGGAGAAGAGTATGTTGGGTTAAATGTTCAAGGGAAAAAAGAGACTAATGATCCAAAAATTAGTCAGGATACAAAGGGGCTACCAAACAAAGGAGACGCTTTGAAGATACTGGAAAAATACGTCAAGGATGAATACCAATTCCTTCATGCAAAGATGGTAGGAGCTGCGCTTGAGGATCTAGCAGAAAAGTATAATGAAGATAAAAATTTGTGGTATATAACTGGTCTATTTCACGATCTTGATTTTGACAAGCACCCAGACGAGCATCCTAATACAGAGTTAGAGTGGTTCAAGGAATGGGGATATCCGGAGGCAATGATACATGCAGTTGCTGCGCATGCATACAAACTCACAGATGTGATGCCGAAGACTGTTTTGGCCAATGCAATCTTAGCAGTGGACGAGTTCGCAGGGCTCCTCTATGCATATTCGAAAATGAAAGATGGAAGATTTGATGACATGAAGGTCAAATCAATCAGGAAGAAATTCAAAGACAAAGGCTTCGCAAGAAAGATTGACAGAGAAGACGTGCAGTTGGGGATAGATGGTCTTGGAATAGACTTTGGTGAGCTAGCAGAAAGTCTGATAAAGACATTTAGCAATATGAAAGAGTTTAGCGGGGAGAAGGATTACACACAAGAAAACGTTGGTAATAAAGAACCTGCAGTTACCGCAAAAAGTGGGAATCAGGACATGAGCAAGAAAATAGTCATAGTAGTCAATGAAGACCTGGAAAACTGGAAGGTCTTGAATACTGTTGGGCATATTTCTGCATATCTTGGTAACCAAATAGATAAAGAAAATTTTCACTCTGGAAGGCCATATAAGACCAAAACTGGAGAAAGCTTTGACAGAAGTGGTCAGTACCCAATTGTTGTTTTGAAAACTGGTGGGAAGGCTCTTAAAAAATTGAACTCTGAGTTGATAAATACTAACCTAATAAAGTATCCATTTTTAGCTGAGCATCTTGAAGTTAAGAAAGACGAGGATATCGATAAGGTTCTAAGAGACAAAAATTCTGACGAATTGGAGTACTATGGGATTGGAATTTGGGGAGATCGGGATAAAATCGATGAACTGACAAGTAAGTATAGTCTTTGGAAATAGATGTCGCTGAAAGCTAAACAAAAGTCACAACTTCGCGATAAGAAAAAACAAAAGCGCGCGAACATGAAGACTGAGGAAGTCAGAATTATATCTGAGCAGATAGTTTTTGCATTTTTAGAAGAATTTGACCTAAAAAATAAACAAATTCTAATATACCTCCCACAGGAGAACTCAAATGAGGTAGACACTTGGTTTTTGATGGATGAACTTTTGAAGCAGGATAATGTTGAATTATTTATCCCAGTTTTTGATGCTGAAACAAACACAATAACCCCTAGGAAAATTAACGATGAAACAACGTTCTACAAAGGACGGTTTGGCATACCAGCCCCAGAGGGTATAGATCAACCAGATGAAAGTACAAGGCTTGGGATAGAATTAGATTATATAGTGATCCCTCTTTTAGGTTTCGATCTAAACGGCAACAGGCTTGGACATGGAAATGGCAGCTACGATAGGTTCCTGAAAAGACAGTCTTCAAGATCAATTAAAGTCGGATTTGCTTATGAAATACAATTAGTACAGAAAGGAATACCAGCTCATAAAAATGACGTTGGACTTGATTATTGCATCACAGAAGATAGTATTTACAAATTCTAATCTGAAGCAATGAAAGGATCCTTTGCCTCTTTTACGATTTCAATCTTGCCTAAAATATAAGTCATCGCCATAGGGATAAACGCAACTAGAAGAAGAATCAGGCTCATGCTGACTCCTTCAATATTCCCACCCGTCAGAAGCAAAGCAAGCAGTGGAATAATCCTGCCTAAAAATAACGGTATCTCGCTCAAAGTCAAATATTCATCTAGGTGTTCGGTTTCCTCAATACGTCTATCTACAACCTTTGAATTAACTGAGTTGTAAACTGTGTTTATCAAGGTTCTATCAAGCACAAGAGCAAATAAAAATGCGATATATAATTCTAGAGAAAGATAGATACCGAAAAACAAGGCAATTATTGAATAGAGTACAGAAACAATATTAAATATTGGTGCAGCTTCTTTAAATCTCAATTTCTTAGCCACAGTAAAGTACAAAATCACTCCAATTATGGCAAAGATTGTGTTTACAATTCCCCAGGTTCCGACATCCGATACAATAAAAAGTCCCAGTACGGGGAAAACAGCGATCTCAAAGCCATTTTGAATACCATCGATAAATTTAAGTTTAAGCAAATTTTTCAAATTGTTACTATTTTTTATCTCTTGAATCGTACCTTTAAAATCCGTCTTTTTGATCTCCTGCTTTTTGTTCTTGCCTAGCCCTACGAATAAAGGAAATGTTGACAGTATGGTAAGAATTACAGCAAGAATAAAAACTATATCGTAATTTTCAGTAATATCTACTATTTGTGTTACTAGAAAGGGGAAAAAAATCATAACCACTTCATAAACTCCATTTTGCAAGCTTGAAAAGTAAATTCTGTTTTGTGGCCTAATCATAACCTGATACATAAAATTGTATGGCTGAGATCCTAGCCCGACTTTGAAGCCATATAAAGTTCCAAGAATTATTAAAACCTTTGTGCCTGTGATATTCAAGAATAGAAGCGATATAGCGAATCCGACCGCAATCAGAAATGATAACACCCTAACAAAAATTGGGTTTATACGAACAAGCAAAAAAACTGCAGCAAATGCCCCTACAACTATTCCAATTGTCCAGAAGAGTTTGAATACAAGAAGATTATTTAGGTTGTCGCTTTCTCCCCAGATAAAAAAAGCAAGAATAACATCAAAAACATAACCTCCTGCCCACATGAGGTTGTTGCTCGTAAGAAACAATTTTTCAAATCTTGTAAGTTGTGATTTCACCAAACGATGGTAAGAAACGCCCACAATTTACATTAATTTCTGTTTGCTGTCCAAGATGGGGATGCATATATCACTATGAATGTGACGTACTAAGTGTCTGACTTTAATTAAATACAAAAATTGTAATTCAAATCCACTTGTAGATAGTACTTTCCAGAAACTGATTCTAAGACTTGGAAAAAGCAGGACACATACGACGTCAGTCAATAAATGAATTACATCACCTTGTTGCTAAGATTGTCTCAATGGTATAATTGACACGAAACGCCGCGATGGTGAAATTGGTAGACACGCTGGTCTTAGGAACCAGTGCCCGTAAGGGCTTGGGGGTTCGACTCCCCCTTGCGGCACTTTCCTTCAATATTGCTTCATGATTTGACATCTCATCCTTCCTGCTTTACTCTGTAAAAGAGAATAATTATTAAATAAGCAGCTATGAAAGAAGATCAATTTGAAAAAGATCTCGAAAAGCTCTCCAAATCATTCTTAAAAATAAGAAATTCAGACGAAGCAAAAAGTTATATAAAAGACTTGTTTTCCAAGACAGAGCTAAAGACGATGGTCTTACGCTTCAGAATTGCTACAATGCTGCACAAAGGAATCCCCTATGTAGAAATAGAGAGGGAAACCGGGGCAAGCTCAGCAACAATCGCCAGAATCAGCGAATCGCTAAAATACGGAAACGATGGTCTAAGAATGATAATGGAGAGAATGCAGAGAGCTAGATAATTATTTAGTGCTCTCAACTCTGACCCAGGTTTTCTCAAAGTCTTTTTTGAGAATTCTTTGTTCAAATATAATTTGCATCCAGAGCCAGGCTCTAATTGGAATTATTAAGCCTGACCAAAAAAATTCACGGACATTTTTCGCATATTTAAACGGAAACCAGAACATTTCAAGCTCATGCCAGGGACTTCTTGATTTTGTTTCTTCCTTCACAATATTTGGATATTTCCATAACTGAATATATCCCCCAGTTGATCTTTTTTTCTGCCTAAAATAATCATTAAGATTAGCAGGGTATTTAATAAAGGCGATAGCTTCCGGTTCATAAGCAATTTTTTTGCCTTGATTAAAAACATAATAACTAATGTAAGCGTCATCAACTAAGACATCTTCCGGGAGTGATTCGGCCAGGAATTCGCGTTTAACAGCCATAATATATCCGCTCATCGGGAAAAATCTATGCCTTCTAACAAAGATCCTACTTGTTTCTTGATGAGCTTTCGCTAAATCAATCTCTCTTCGGTAGTGATTTGCATCAGCAAAAAGATGACCGTAGTATCCCATCATAGTTGACTTTGAATCTTTTGAAACTGGTCTTCCCGAGACACCTCCAATACTACTGTCCTCACTAAATTTATCAATCAAAGCTTTTACTGCATTTTTTTCAAAATAAACATCGCCATCCGTAAAAATAATTATCTCGCCTTTAGCTGCTCTTAGTCCAAGATTTAAGGCAACAGGCTTGCCTTTCCCGGGATCAGTAATTTGCTCGAATTGCAATTTCGAATTTTCATTTTTTAAATGTGTAAGTATTTTTGCCCCTTCTTCAAGTGTTTCTTTATCAGGGCTGATTTGAATAAGCTGCATTTCACCCGAATAGCCTGAATATTTTGAATCAGCAATCGACTGTGCAGCCTTTCCGATCGTGTTTGGCTCTTTGTAGGATGTCAAAATTACTGTTATCATGATTAAATCCAACTAACTTATATTATTTATTTCATAATATTCCTCCTGATGTTCTTGTCCTTCTCTCTTTGTACTATGCTTAATTGCGCAACTGTATATTTCAGTCTGATTAGCTAACGCCTTAGCCCAGGCAAGAATTCCATTTACATAACTGCAATAAATACAGCCAAGCTTCTGCATCGGGTTGAGAGTAGAAATTCTTTGTCTATCAAAAACTAAATAATCAGATCTTTTAATTTTGGGAATATGCATGATAGAAAAATAGACTACCTGATAAATCTGCGCAGTTATATCAACAAAAACAGTCGGAATTATCATTGAATATATAGCAATTGCTGCAAAAACAGTCAGTAATGGATTTCTTGGTAAACGAATAGTTTTGTTTTTCTGCGGTATGATAAACCACTTCCTATTTATTTTTTCCATCCTGATTGTCAGTTTTTAATTTTCGTTTTAGATCTCCTAATTTCCACATAAATATTTTAGCTTTATTACGTGCTTTTGGATAGTCCAGAGTGTAGCTTAATGCCTGATCAAGATATGGCCGTTTCTCATTTTTTGCAAGCCTTATATAAAGCGCTTTATGCTCTAAATCGTCTAATTTTACAGCAAGGCGGTAGCCGTAATCCTGGAATTCATGAGTAACATATTTAGCAGCGTTCATTCGATCTGCAATGATATCGTTCTGCATAAATAAATCCTTAAGGCTTTTTGGCTCTCTTTTAGGCTTAGTCATATCAGTATTTAGAGATAAGTAATTGAATTCTATCCTCCATCGCCTGACTGGATAAAAAAGCAACAACTGACTTTTCATTTCTAGCGGCTTGAAAAATCGTATTTACAAGATCCTCATCATCATTGCGGACAATAACCTCCGTTTTGCTTTTTAGGCCCTTTGCAAATTCATTCTCATCAAGAAATTTGGTAGTACGAGAGCTAATAAGCTTTTTGAATTTTGGTAGTAAAACCATATCAGCGCAATCAAAAACATTATTAAATTCACTAAGGGCTGCTTTAGTTCTATTGCCAGTGTTTGGCTCATAGACAATAATAAATTTCCAATCTGGAAATGAGTCTTTGATTGCGCCAATTGAGCCTTTGATCTTTGAAGGAGAACTGGCGAAATCATCAATAATACGAATATTTTCGCTTGAATAGCGGATTTCAAGACGCCTTTTGATGCCAAGAAAATTCTTAAGAGCTATTTTCACCCATTCAATATCAATTCCAAGCACTTCGCTGGCAAATTTTGCAGCAATTGCGGCATTTAGTAAATTAAAAGAACCAAGTATTGATATTTCAATTTTAAATTTTTTCGCCCATTCTAATAAATCTTCAGGTCTAAATTCGATTACTTTACATTTTGCATCTTTTACGGCAGAAACTACATTTTTGTCTGCAAAATTTGCAAAAATGACGGCATCCTCCGGCATTTCCTCAATAAATCTTCTAAAATTCTCGACGTAATCTTTTTCTGAGGTAAAAACGTCAGTATGATCCCAGTTTATAGCCGTTAGAATAAGATACTTTGGATGATAAAAGAAAAATTTAGAACGTTTATCCCATCTTGATGCAATATATTCGTCCCCTTCTACAACAGACAGAAGCGTCTTGCTAGTCTTTAGATGAACGGAATTCGATCCATCAACAGGTATCCCTCCAAACATAAAGCTGATTTCTTTGCTGAAATTTTTGAATATTCCAACAATCATTGCAGTTATTGTTGTCTTCGCATATGTACCTGCAACAACAATAGACTCTTTTTCAATTAAAAGTTCTTCAAGTATTTCGGCATAATGTCTGATTTGGATATCGTGTTTCTTTGCAAAAAGCAGTTCCTTATTTTTTGGGCTCACTCCAGCTCCAGCAACAATCAATTCAGGGATAATATCACCTTCTAGGATATTTTTGTAAGAATAATCATCGAAAACAGGAATTTTAGAATTAGCAAGAAGTGTTTTTATGGGCTCATAAATTTCAAAATCACTGCCTGTGACCTTATAGCCAAGCTTATGAAACTCAATTGCAAGCGGAGCAAGTGCTACACCTGCAATACCAGTGAAATGGATCCAGTTTAAATCTTTTTGCAACGTCCTTTTCTAAAAGTATCTTTATTCTACAAGATAGAAAAAAAATATCAAATATTGAGCAACTTTCTAAAACAAGATGCATGAAACATGCAATTGAATGCCCTGAAATCTAATTTGGGAATATTCTTGACATACAAGGAGTTGTTATGTAGTCTGTTTCCACACACAAGAAATTGTGGTTTGTATGCAAGGGGCAGACATACAAAATTGATAAAAGAATTGCACTTTTATTGCTTTCTTTCATTACTGTCTGTTCCCACCAGGAAAATGTGTATACTGTGCTAATAAATAGCACAATGCTGTGTTTAGTAGGTAGATAACCGGTGTATATTTGTGTATGTAGTGTGGATAACGTGTTAATAATTAAATGTTAAAGCGCTGCATTGCTTTGCCCATATTGCAAATCAAAAGAGAATAAAGTAGTTGATAAAAGGGATAACGATGAAACCAGCGCAACAAGGAGAAGGCGGGAGTGCCTGGATTGTGGTAAAAGGTTTACAACTTATGAGCGAATTCAAAATATATCTTTGATGGTTGAGAAAAGATCAGGGAGATTGCAGGAATTTGACAGAGAGAAGTTAAAAAAAGGTGTTTTAAAGGCAGTCAAAAAGAGACCCATAAATGACGAACAAATTGAAGAGCTGATAGATGATATAGAGCTTAGATTGTTAAACAGAAGAACGACCCAGGTTAAATCAACCGATATAGGAAAGATGGTGCTGACCAGACTTAGAAAGCTGGATTCAGTTGGATATTTACTATTCGCATCTGTTTACCGCGATTTCAATTCAATTAACGATTTTAAAAAAGAAATAGCCGAACTTGAAAAACAGTAGATTTTCACTAAAACCAAATTTGAGCCAGAATGCAAGATTTATTGCCGCTAAGAGATATTTAAAAGTTGACGAATCTGGTAATCCAAAGGAAAGTATATCGGATTTATTCAAAAGAGTATCAGAATTTATTGCATCGGGAGAAAAAGATCTGAGTGACAAGAAAAAAGGCTACAAAGCACCAAATAAAAATGAATTAGAGAAAATTGAAGATGATTTTTATGAAATTCAGGCAAATCTTGAATTTCTATCCGGTATGAGTCTGCTGGATCGTGGGCGCGAAGAGCTGGTTGCAGCATGCTATGTAATGCCTATCCATGATTCAGTTGAGTCAATTTATACAACTTTGGCAAATACAACTACTCTTCACAGGCGTGGAGCCGGTATCGGCTACGACTGGTCAGAAGTCAGGCCGGAGGGTGAAAAAGTACATTCAACTGGCAGAGAAGCAAGCGGACCAATTTCATTTATGAGGTTGTACGACTTTTCATCTGAAACAATCATGAACCGCGGGTCTCAAAGGCATGCAGGTCATATGGGAATTTTGCGGATAGATCATCCTGATATTGAGAAGTTTATAAGTGCAAAGCAGGATTATTCGCAGCTGACAAATTTCAATATTTCCATTGCAATTACAGATAAATTTGTAGAGGCCCTCAAAGAAAGAAAAACTTTTGAACTGGAATTTGGCGGGAAAATATATCGCGAAATTGATCCAAAAAAGCTGCTTCGTGAGATAACAGATTCGATATATAGAAGCGGAGAGCCGGGATTTATATTTATCGATGAGGTAAATCGTACAAATCCAACACCAAACGTCGGGAAAATGACTGCGACAAACCAATGCGGTGAGCAGCCTCTGCTTCCATATGAGGCATGCAATTTAGGTTCAGTTGTCCTTTCTAAATTCTACAATGGTGGCAGGATTGACTGGGATAGACTTGAATACGTTGTCAAAACAGGCGTTAGGTTTCTAGACAATACAATCACAGTCTCAAAGCATTTATTACCTGAGATTGAGCAAATGGTCAAATATGGAAACAGAAAAGTGGGAATTGGAGTTATGGGCTGGGCTGATTTACTTTATTTACTTGAAATTCCATATGACAGCGAAGAAGCATTGGTTCTTGCCAGAAAAGTTATGAAATTCATCCAGGAAAAATCACACGAAGCATCACAGGAGCTTGGAGAACAAAAGGGAGATTTTGGGAATTTCAAAGGCTCCAGGTGGGACAAAAAAGGCTACAAGCATATGAGAAATGCAACGGTAACAACTATTGCACCAAATGGCACAACATCACTTGTTGCAGATGTAAATGGAGGAATTGAGCCGGTTTTTGCACTTGCCTATGTACGCAAAAATATGGAAACAGTTGGAGCAGAAACAGAAATGATAATGACAAATGCAATATTAGAAAAAAGACTGAAAAAGGACTGGATGTATTCGCAGGAAATCATGGAAAAAATTGCAAAAGAAGGCACATTGCAAAATATAGATGAAATGCCGGAAGAAATTAAAAAAATATTTGTAGTTTCTTATGATATTGCTCCAGAGTGGCACATAAAGATGCAGGGAGCATTTCAGAAATATACAGATAATGCTGTTTCAAAAACAATTAATTTACCTGAGAAATCAACAGTCGAAGATATTGAAAAAGCATTTTATCTTGCGATTGATCAACACCTGAAAGGTTTGACAATTTATAGAGATAAAAGTCGTGACAAACAGGTTTTAAATCTAAAAAAATAGATCATAAAAATGAATGGCGAAAAACAAGTAACAATAATAACGATTAAGCCTGATGGGTCACTAGTTGTGACTGAACGGAAAAATATAAATTCTTATCCAGATCAAAGTGCAACAGCAGTTATGGGGCAGCTTTGGAGTTATCGTAAAAAACAATAATGTGATCTTGCAGCAGAGAAATGATCCGAACCCGAAATTTCACAAAAAGTGGGCGCTGCCGGGAGGAATTATACAGTTTGGAGAGCATCCTGAGGAAACATTAGTTAGAAGATGCAAAGAAGAAATTGGAATAAAAATTGTTGATTTGAAATTGCTGCCTGTAATTCAAAGTTATTTATATGAGAAGGATAAACAATTGACACTTATTCACTACATTGCCCAGACAAAAAGCGAGAAATTGATGAACCTGGATGATCATGATGACATTCTTGATGTCGGATGGTTCCCGATCTCAAATTTGAAAAATGTCCCGCTGCTCAGGGGCACAGATGAAATTCTAAAGGCCGCATTTAGGAAATAACTAATCTATCAAAAGGAACACTTATGAAAAAATATACGAAAGACGAGCTTGAATTTATAAAAAATCCGCCAAAGGAGCTGGAGAAGCCAAATATATCCAAAAACACACTTGAAATCATGAAGAAACGCAGCTTCCTAAAAAACGAAAAGGGCGATTTTCTTGAAGGTCCAAAGGAAATGTTTTGGAGAGTAGCGGCTTCTTTCGCACTTGAAGAAAGAAAAAACGGATTTTCTATGCTTGAAATAAACAAAAAAGCAAAAGAGTTTTATGATCTGATGAGCAGAAATAAGTTTCTTCCGGGAGCTAGGGTTCTTTACGAAGCAGGAAATTATATAGATGGCACAGGACAGCTTGCGTCATGCTTTGTATTACCCGTTGAGGATGGTCTTGATAGTATTTTTCAGACAATGAAAGAAGCCGCTATAGTTCAGAAAAATAACGGAGGTACGGGATTTAATTTTTCGCATATTCGTCCAAAGGGTGACAGTGTCGGGGGAACTCCAAATGTAGCTGCAGGCCCGATTCATTTTATAAGAAGTTATTCTCAATCTTTTGATCATATATTGCAGGGGAAAAAGCGCGGAGGTGGGAATATGGGTATTTTGAACGTAAATCATCCAGATATTTTAGATTTTATTGATTTGAAGTCTGGGGAATCTGTAATCAGAAATTTCAATCTATCGGTAGGAATTACCGATATATTTATGAACGCGGTAAAAAACGATGAAGAATATGAATTGATAAACCCAAGAAATGACGAAGTGGTAGATAAATTAAGAGCTAGAGATGTATTTGATAAAATATGCCAGAGCGCATGGGAATGTGCGGATCCAGGATTATTTTTTCTTGATACAGCGCAGAGAGCTAATCCGACACCTGAGATTGGGGTGATAGAAGCGACGAACCCTTGCGGTGAGGAGCCATTAAGAGCTTATGAATCATGCAATCTTGGATCTATTGTACTGCCATCGCATTTGGATTCAAAAGGACAAATTGACTGGGACAAGCTAAAAGATTCAACTCACAAAGCGATAAATATTCTAGACAATATGATCGATTTAAGCGTATATCCTCTTGAAAAGATAAAGCGTGAGGTTGAAAAGACAAGAAAGCTTGGTCTTGGTTTGGTAGGTCTTGCTACATTGTTTTTCGAGATGAAAATACCATACAACAGCGACGAGGCAATTGATTTGACAACAAAAATAATGAAATTTGTCCAGGAAGAAGCTGAAAAAGCATCAATCACACTTGCTAAAAATAGAGGGACTTTTCCGGGGTTTAAAAATAGTAAATGGGAAAAAGAAGGGAAAAAAGTGCGCAATGCCACTATGAGCTCAATTGCTCCAACAGGCACACTCAGCCTGATTGCAAACACATCAAGCGGGATCGAGCCGGTATTTTCATTAGTGTATAAATACAGGGGATTCTACCAGGATGACGGCAAAGAAGATCATAAGCAGTTACTCTACGTTAACGAGCAATTCGAAGCCTATGCAAAAAAACACAAATTCTACTCGAAGGAATTGATGGAGAAAATTGCTGAAAATAACGGCTCACTTGCAGGGCTTGATGAGGTCCCAGATGAAGCAAAGAAAATATTTGTCACCACTCATGATGTAAGCCCTGAATGGCACGTAAAAATTCAATCAGCAGCACAGAAATTTGTTGATGCAGCGGTTTCAAAAACAATAAATCTTCCAAATGATGCAACTGTTGAGGATGTGAGGAAATCATATATACAAGCCTGGGAAACCGGCTGCAAGGGAATTACGATTTACCGCGATGGAAGCAAGCAGATGCAGGTACTTGAAAATAGTACCGACAAAAAACAAGTGGAATCTGTGAAAAAGGAAGAAAGCGAATTTAAATACACAGATACATATGAATTAACGCCAAATGCATATCAGGTACTAGAAAAACGGGCACTCAAAAAAGACGATAATGGAAATGTGATTGAAACACCAGATGAGCTTTGGAAAAGAATTGCAAGGTATGTGGCAGGGGCGGAAACAAAATATGATGGAAGAAAAGCCAGGAGATATGAGAAAGAATTTTTTGAAATAATGAATTCAGGCGAATTTTTGAGCGGAGGGACTTTAATATATGCTGGACTTGGGACTGATTCTGTAATGTCAAAATGCCTCGTCCTGCCAATAGACGATTCAATTGATTCTATATTTGGGGCATTGAATCAAAACATTCAAATGCTAAGACGCGGGGTTGGTACTGGGTTTAATTTCTCAAAAATTCGCAGTACCTATGCAATTGTCAAAACAACAGGAGAGAAAGCTGCGGGTCCAATTGAATATTTGAAGATGTTTAACCGTGCCCAAGATACTATAAAGGGCCGAGGAGGAAGAGGATTAGGTTCAATGGCAATTTTAAATGTAGATCATCCAAACATTGAGCACTTTATACGAGTTAAAGACGATTTGGAAGGGCTTTCTCATTACAATATCTCAGTTGGTATTACGAATAAATACATGAAGGCTGTCAAAGAGGATCAGGAATGGGAGTTGATTGATCCCCACAGCAGAGAAGTATGCAAAACAATAAAAGCGCGCGAACTATTTCAAAAAATTGCTGAACATGCCTGGCTTAGCGGAGATCCGGGAATGTTCTTTATTGATACTGCGGAGAAAGGGAATACAACGCCGGAACTTGGCAAAATGGATAGTACAAATCCATGCGGAGAGCAGCCTCTAATACCATACGAGACATGCAATCTTGGAAATATCGACGTATCGAAATTTATAAAAGGATTCCCATATCTTGAAAATCCAAAGATAAGGGATATGGATTTACCAGAGAAATTAAAAACAATTGACTGGGAAAGGCTTGAACAAGTGACAAAGCTTGGAGTGCGGTTTTTGGATAATATAATAGATATTAATAACTATCCAATAAGAGAAATTGAAGAAATGACTACTCGAACAAGGAATGTAGGACTTGGAGTGATGGGTTACGCGGACTTTCTGATAAAGCTTGGCATTTCATACAAGTCAAATGAGGCTGAAATTGCAGCTGAGAAAATCATGAAATTTATACAGCAAAAAGCACATGAAGCTAGCGAAGAACTAGGCGAAGAAAAAGGGAATTTCCCTGAATTTGAAAATTCAATATGGGCTCAAAATCCAAAAATTAAATTTATGCGCAATACAAGAACAACAACGATAGCTCCAACTGGAAGTGTAAGTATTATCGCAAATTGTAATCCTGGAATAGAGCCGATTTTTGCACTAGGTTATAGGAGGAAAAATTCTATGGGCGGCGCTGATCAGGAAGTGATTGAACATCTATTCGAATCAATTGCAAAAGAGCGAGGGTTTCACAGCGAGGAATTAATCAAAGACATTGCAAACGGAAAGCATTTATCTGAAATAAAAGATAAGTACAATATTCCAGATGATGTGATTGACATATTTGTGACAACTCATGAAATTGAGCCTGCTCAGCATGTGAAAATCCAGGCAGCGTTTCAGAAGTATGTTGATAGTGCTGTTTCAAAGACCATTAATCTGCCAGCTTCTGCAACCTGGCGAGATATTGCAAAAGTCTATGAATTGGCATTTGATCTTGGATGCAAAGGGATCACAGTGTTTAGAGACGGAAGTAAAGATGCTGCACTTCAGGTTGGGACTGCTGAAAAGAAAAAAGAAATTGTACAGGTCAAAGAAGAATCACGCCAGATAAGAACACCAAAAGAAAGACCTGATGTCGTAAAGGGATTTACATATAAGATTGAAACAAATCAGGGAAGACTTTTTGTAACGATTAATGAGGATGAAGTAGGACCATTTGAAATATTTTTACAGGGAGTTGGCAAAAGCGGGAGTTTTACATCTGGATTTATGGAGGCAGTTGGGAGACTGGTATCATTAGGGCTCAGGTCTGGAATCGAAACTGATGAGATAATAAAACAGCTGCTAGGAATAAGATCAGGTCAGCCCACGATGAATAAGGGAGGGGTATTTGTATATTCTGTACCAGATGCAGTTGCAAAAATTATAAAAAGACATATGAATGAACGGAAGGAGCAATTGAAAATGTTTGAAAAAAGCAAAGATGAAAAGACTGAAGAAATCGAAGAAATGGCAGCAGATGATGCTGTGATTGCTGAAACGATTGCGCCCACAAAGCCTGTAATCGAGGCTTCCTCTAAATACACAACAAAAAATATGACTGGGGATCTAATGGAATGCCCGGAATGCGGAGGTGATCTCGAATATGCTGAGGGATGTATTCTATGCAGGGGATGCGGATTTTCAAAATGCGGTTAAAAAAATCGATAAATCCCTTTACGGCAGGAAATGGTTCTGTTATCTTGTCTATATCCATATTTTAAAGTGTGAAAATGAAAAGAATAGTCCTAATAGACGATGATTATGCAATCAGAGAAGGGATCAAGACCCTGATAGCGTCGTGGGACAGAAAGGTGGAGGAAGACTATGAAATATACAGCAGTCAGAATGGAGTAGAAGGACTG
>JAFGMG010000003.1 GCA_016927655.1 Candidatus Dojkabacteria bacterium | reverse complement strand
GGGATTATAGAGGCGAATGGAGGAGATTCGCCAGGAGACGAAAGTGAGACAGGGAGTGGAGGAAGAATAGCGATATATTATGGTACAGACAATTCTTCAATAATCAGTTCGATTGGTGAGGCAGACCCTAAAGTACATGCAAATGGTGGAATTTTGGACAATAATGACTCTTTAATATCATACGCAGGAGCAGGAACAGTATATATCGAACACGAAGGAGTAGATACGTCGAATCAGGGGACTCTGCTGGTAGATAATGTAGGAGATCATCCATCAAATTTTGATGCAGTTCTTACAAGCGGGACATATACATTTAAGGAAATAGTTTTGACAGGTAAAGGCAATCTCAGAATTTTAGGATCGGCCAGTGTTTTAAACATTCTTCCAGGTAATTCTTTGAGTGGTGATGATTCCGCAATTTTCACCGCGGAAGGAGATATTTCATTGAGTGGTGGAACAACAATAGCTGGTTTGAATATTAATGCAACCGGTGATTTTAGTCCGAATTCAAGCGATGTAACTTTAGGTAGTAATTCGAATTTAACTATATATGCAAATACAGCGGTTAGAATTGCAAAGGCCTTAGATCCAATAAACCAATATAATTTTGGAAATTTGATTGTAGAAGATGGAGGGAATTTGTCTTTGGTGCCTTATAATAATGGTGATGCTAATTATGAGAATGACTACGGGGTTGATCTGCAGGTGAGTTCCTTGGATGTGAAGACAGGTGGAGTGATTGAAAGTAATTCTTATGGGTATGCTGCTGGAGCCGGGACTGGTGCCGGGACGACGGCAACCGGAGGAACATACGCTGGATATGGAGCACAGGGAAGTGGTGGATGTTCAACTGGACTTGGAAGTAAATATGGTTCTGAATCAGATCCTCAAGACCTTGGAAGTGGTGGCGGAGGGACAGGAGGAGCTGGCGGAGGCGTTGTAATGATTGAAAGTGTGGGAGATGTAACTGTAGATGGGACGATTTCGGCAAATGGTGCGAGTATTTCTACAATCAATTCTGGAGCAGGTTCCGGAGGAAGCGTGAAACTTATTTCAAATGGAGTTTTTGGCTCAGCTGGTTCAGGCGGATACATACAGGCGAACGGAGGAAATGCAACTGGTGCTACTTGCAGTGCAGGAGGTGGAGGTGGAAGAGTCTCTGTTCAATATTCTTCGAAAACATATGATGGGGCTATTGAGGCATTGTATGGAAGCGGCGGGGTGGGAGCTGAGGGAGGAACTGTTTATGAGTCTACTTTTAATGCAAATCCAGACGAGGTATCAAATCTGCTCCCAACGAATCTGACCGATGGGAGTTATACAAATGACAATACTCCGACTTTTGTATTTACAATAAATGACTCAGAAGGAGACCCTCTTAGTTATCATATACAAATTGACAATAGTGTTGGATTTGATTCAGCGGTAGTGGACTATACTCTTGGAAGCTTGAGTTCCGGAGAATATTCTTTTACAGTTGGACAAGCTGCTGGAGATGGAACTTATGATGCTGGTTCGGAAAGTCAGACTTTGTCTGATGATAGTTATTATTGGAGGGTAGAATCTAGTGATGCAGGCGGATCGAGCGGATATACAACTGCAAATAATGGAGAAATTGCGTTTATATTGGATACGCAGCCGCCAAGTGTGCCTGGAGACCCTTCAACTACCACACCAACTACTGATAATACTCCAACCTGGAGCTGGGCAGAATCAACTGATTCCGATTCCGGATTGGCTATTCTTCCCTATAACGTTCAATGGTGTGGTAATAATTCTTTTCCGTCACCTGATTGCGATGGAAATTCAGCCTCGGTCGATACTAATTCATATACGCATGGGATTTCCCTTTCCGATGGAATCTGGTATTTCAGAGTAAAAGCAAGCGATAATGCCGGAAATATATCTGAGTATTCAAACTATGCTGTAGTTGAGATTGATAGCACGGGTCCTACGAAACCAGGGACTCCTTCGACTACCACACCAAGAACAGATAGGAAACCGACTTGGGAGTGGACACAGTCTTTAGATGATGGTGTGCCTGTTGCAGAGTATACGGTCCAATGGAGTACGAGTTCTAATTTTACAAGTCCAACGACGGATACTACAAATACTACAAGTTACACGCATTCTGTGGATCTTGCAGATGATAGATGGTATTTCAGAGTGTACGCTTTTGACAGTTTGGGTAATCAATCAAGTTATTCTAATACCGGATCAGTTGTTGTGGATAATACTGCGCCAGGTGTCCCTTCCACTCCAACAACAGCATTGTCGCCAACTAATGATGCCACACCTTTTATTGACTGGAACTCAGTTAGTGACAATACTGACGGTTCTGGATTGGCTACAATCCCTTACACAATACAATGGTGTACAGACAATACGTTCCCATCTCCAGATTGTGATTCTTATATTGATACTTCATCTGTTAGTAGTTACACATTCTTAACAGATCTAGCAGATGGAACCTGGTATTATAAAGTAAAGGCAGTTGACAAAGTTGGTAATGAATCAGCCTATTCAGATTATGGGACGGTTATTATTGATACTGATCTCCCTGACACACCAACAAATGTCACGGTTGATGCTTATACACAGGACACAACACCAACTTGGGAGTGGGATGCGGTTTATGATGATGGAGATGCTGCATATATTTCAAATTATGAAATTTGGTGGTGTGATGCGTCAGATTTTCTGGATTGTGATGCAAACAAAACTAATGTAGTTACAAATTCGTATACTCCGGGGTCACCTCTTGCTGATGGTTCGTGGTATGTGAAAGTAAAAGCAATTGATAGTGTCGGAAATGAATCGTATTACAGTGATTATGCAAGAGCCATAATCGATACCGTTCCGCCAACGCCCCCAACGAGTTTTACCAGAACAACCCCTACTCATGATACTACTCCAAGATGGGATTGGAGTGGAGCTAGTGATAGTGGAGGGTCCGGGATTAATGCGTATATAGTTCAATGGTGTGACAATGAAGCTTATACCGGATGTGATGCAAATATTTCAAACAGAAGTGTAAATAACTTCACCTTGCCGGAAAGTTCTGAAGGTACTTACTATATAAGGGTGAAAGGTGTTGACAGAGCTTTATTGGAATCTGATTATTCGGTTTCATCAGACATAACGATTGATATTTCAGACCCTGATATTCCTGGCACCCCAATAGCAGACAGTCCTACCATGGATAAAACACCAACTTGGGAGTGGGAAGCGGCAACGGCCGTTGACATTGATTATTACAGATTGGAGTGGTCGCAGAGTCAGACATTCAGTTCGGGTGTTTCGGCCGCAAATTCTGACACTCCAACATATACTCATACTAGTAATCTGGCAGATGGAACATGGTATGCAAGAGTGAGAGCAAGGGATATAGCGGGAAATTATTCAGAATATTCAAACACAGGTTCGCTTGTTCTTGATGCTGAAATTGAAGGAGTCCCAGATGTCCCGGTTACTGAAACACCTACAAGTGACACAAAGCCAATTTGGATTTGGAATGAATTTTCTGGTGAATCAGGCATAACTTATCAGTATAAGTTTGAATGGTGTGATAATTCGAATTTCTCAGGATGTGAAAGTAATACTATCCTAGTATCAGAGCTGACTTATACTCATCTTATTGATCTGGTCGAAGGGACCTGGTATGCAAGGCTTTCGGTGGTAAGCGAGCTTGGAGTGCAGTCAGGTTTTTCTGAACTTGGTGAAGTCAGGATAGATCTTAGTGATCCGGAACTCCCTGCAATAATTAATCCGGCTTCAAAAACATATATGAATAATCCACGTCCTAGTTTCTCTTGGTTTTCAAGGTACTCAGATGACGTAATAAGATATAGATTTACCTTAAATTCGGCAATAGAAGTCTATCCAGTCAATAGCTATGCTGCTTCTACGGTAAATACTGACAAGTACAATATATATTATTCAAATTTTAATGACCCTGATCCTCTAAATGATATTATTAGCTTAAGTACGAAATCTTCTTCGAATTGGGGTGCAGGTCGCAACAATGGGAATTTATCAGAAGGAATCAACAGTCTTGAGGTTATTGCCTATGATGGTGTGGGGAATTTCAGCTCAACAGAAGTTGAGTTCTTTGCGGATTTTCATGCTCCATCTCTCCAAGATGTCAAAATAAACGGTTCCACTGATTCAAGTTCAAAGACTTTGGATACTAGTATCTCAATAAGTGGTAGGGTTGTCGATCAACTATCCGGATCTGGGGAAAAAGCTGCTGTCGGTCCGCTGAAAGTTGTTATGACAATAAACAAATTACAAGGCGGCAGCACAACTACAATACTTACTGCCGTAAATAATTTCCCAGACATTTATTGGAGTTACAATGAGAATATAATAACGGATAATACGCTCAATGTCAGTGATAAATATGCCGATTTCTCATTCAGTCCTTCCGAAAGTTTTGAGGCAGGTGAATACCAGATTATTTTAAAAGCATATGACAAATTAGGGAACATAACTGAAACAACTAAAACTTTGGAGATTGTGGGTGATATTACGGATCTTAATGTGGATGAATTAGAGGAAATTATAATTAATAATGATAATGCGTCTGATTTAATAAACAATCTAGATAGCAGCAATGAAGGTGGAATTTTGCAAAACGTTGTACAGGGTGTACGCGGAGTTGTAAGCGAAGGATTAAAGATAATAAGCGAAAATTTAGGTGGTGTTATTGGAGGCTCCGTAAACTATCTGGTTGATTTGCAGAATAATTTGTTTGGTTTTAGTAGGGGACTGAGAAGTGGTTTATTGGACCTCATTAGGTATGCCGCAAATGAACTGGCAAATAATGCAGAGGTCATAGCAAATACACTCGGCAATTTTGTTTTAACACATGTGCCAGAAGTGGCAGCCGATATAAATCGGGGTATAAATGAAAATGTGGTTAGACCGCTTTTTGCAGATTCGTATAGTAAGGTCGTGGCAATTTGGGATTTATGGTTTGATAAAGAAGCTACAGCGATCTCTGATGTTCAAGTTGTCGAGAAGGGTGATAATTATGCTGTGATTGAATGGAAAACTAATCACTTGGCAACAAGCAAAGTTAATTACGGTGATTCACTTGATTATGGCGAGTCGGTTGAATATGACAGGAAAACAAAAGTTCATCAGGTAATTATTACTGATCTTGAACCTGGGCAGGAATACTATTATGAAGTGATGAGTAATGGGAATAACTATGTCTATGATGCCTGGCATAAATTTAGTACAACCGAAGGAGGTAATATAATTGATCCTGACTCAATTTCTATTATGGTTGCGGATGCAGGCAGCGGAGGAATCAATAAGGCACTTCAAGCCACCACACTTGGTCTCATATTGTACTTCCTGGTTACAATATTTATTTTCAATAGAATCAGAACGAAGGATTTGAGAAAATATGTCAATTAAGACTCACTTGAGCGGTCTTCCAGATATTCCTGAAGAAATATTCTAGCAGCCTCGGAGTGTGCTTTTTCTTTCTTGAATTTTTTGCTTGTGCCTTTTTCAGCAGATTTAGAAGAGAAGTCCTCATTCCAGAATTCAACTGGAATATCTAATTCTTTTTGGATAGTTTTTGCAATTTCTTGGATTTTCCCTCTATTTTCACCTTTATCCGGTAGGCCAAGAAGTATTTTTTCAAAGACTATATTTTTTCTTAAAGCTTTCAAGCCTTCTATTAGATCATTTGGTCTTTTGATAGTAAGGCTCGGAAGGCGCATTGCAACGATCTCACGCTCATCGCTGATTGCAAGTCCTACATGTCTCGTTCCATAATCAATCGAAAGAATTATCATAAATATAGTGTGTAATGTGTTAGAATTATATATGAATCTATACCGTATTGTCACAAATATTCCAAAGGAAATCGCAAAAGCGATGATTCGCATATATCAGAAATTATTCTCATTTGATCACGCTTTTTGGGCAAATCCAGCAAAGTTTAGAGTCTGCATCTTTCATCCAAGCTGCTCTGAGTATACTTATCAGGCAATAGATAAATTTGGGGTGATAAGGGGCGGTCTAATGGGAGTGGCAAGGATCATTCGGTGTAACCCATTCTCAAAACCGGGAGCAGATCTGGTACCAGACGAATTTAGCCTAAAAAGGAACGAGTCTTGAAAGTCATCCCTTTGCGTGCTAATATACCCCCGGGGAGTATTCAATATATTTTCTATTAAACAAGTTTCAAAATGCAAAAGATCCAAGTAGCAATTATCGGTTCCGGCCCAGCAGGTTTAACAGCAGCTATATATGCTTCTAGAGCAGCACTCAAGCCGGTTATTTTCGCAGGTACAAATATCGGCGGTCAGCTGATGCAAACCACTCTAGTTGAGAATTATCCGGGATTTGCAAAGGGTATAAATGGACCCGAACTAATGAAGAACATGCTTGAGCAGGCTAAAAATATGGGTGCGGAATTGAAATACGAAGTTGTGAGTGAGGTTGATTTCAAAAGCAAACCGTTTAAAATTAAGGCCGGAAGCTCAGAATATGAGGCTGAAAGTGTGATAATCGCAACTGGTGCAATTCCAAAAAAACTCGGGATAAATTCAGAAATGAAATTCTGGGGCAAAGGAGTCAGTTCATGTGCGACTTGTGATGGAGCTTTTTACAAAGATAAGGTCGCAGCAGTTGTCGGCGGTGGAAGCGTAGCATTTGAAGATGCGATCTATCTCACAAATCATGCAAAAAAAGTATATTTGATTCATAGAAGAGAAGAATTTAAGGCCGAAAGAGTATTGATCGAAAAGGCGAAAGCAAATCCAAAAATTGAATTTATTTTGAACGCAGAAGTAGAGGAAATTGTGGGCGATAAACAAGTAACAGGCTTGAAACTCAAAAAATCTTCTGCAGCAGAAGGTGAATTGAAATGCAAGAAAATCGACCTCGATGGCGTTTTTGTCGCTATCGGTTATATCCCGACAACAGATGTTTTTAAAGGTCAAGTTGATTTGGATGAGATGGGTTATATCAAGAAATTTGACGATTCAAAAACGAGCGTTGAGGGTGTGTTTGTCGCAGGCGACGCTGAGGATTTCAAATACCGCCAGGCCGTAGTTGCGGCTGGTGATGGCTGTAGAGCAGCGATGGACCTGGATGCCTGGCTTAGATCCCAAGAATAATAGTTTCTTCTAGATTACTTTTTAGTTGGAAAAATAATGTCCGATCCTTTCAAAAATGCAAAGCAGCAGCTTTATAATGTGGCAAAAGTCCTGGATTTGAATGATCAGGAATTAGAATATCTTTCAGAACCAAAGAAATTTATTGTAGTAAGTATCCCTTTGAAAATGGACGATGGCAGTACCAAGATGTTTTCCGGGTTCAGGTCTCAGTTTAATGATGATCGGGGGCCTTTCAAAGGAGGGATCAGGTATCATCAAAACGTCTCAATTCCAGAGGTAAAAGCGCTTAGTATGTGGATGACATGGAAATGTGCCATTGCGGATATTCCATTTGGAGGAGGAAAGGGAGGTATAATTGTAAATCCGGAAGAATTATCACAAGGAGAATTAGAAAGACTCTCAAGAGGATATATCAGAGCAATTTATAAAGATATTGGAATCGATGTTGATGTCCCAGCTCCAGATGTAAATACTGATGGACAGATAATGGCATGGATGGTAGATGAATACAATACTTTGGTTGGCAGGCAGGAACTCGGAGTCATCACAGGCAAACCGGTAGACTTTGGGGGTTCTCTGGGTCGAACTGAGGCTACTGGAAGGGGTGGCGTTTACATTTTAGAGCAGCTCGCTAAAAAGAAAGGAATGAAGCCAAAAGATACTTCAATAGCTGTCCAGGGTTTTGGGAATGTCGGCTATTATTTTGCTTTGATTGCAGAAGAACTTGGCTTCAAAGTTGTCGCAGTAAGTGATTCAAAAGGCGGGATATACAAAGAAAGCGGGCTCAATATTGAAAAAGTAATGAGCCACAAAAATGCTGGAGGCAGCGTAAAGGACTTTGAAGGGGCAAAAAATATTGAAGGGGATAAAATTCTCGAACTAGTAGTGGATATTTTGGCCCCTGCAGCTTTGGAAAATGCAATAAATGAGAAAAATGTTGAGGATGTGAAAGCTAAATATATAATTGAAATGGCCAATGGGCCGATTACACCGGAAGCAGAAGAGGTGCTTAATGAAAATGGCGTGCTGGTAGTTCCCGATGTGCTTGCAAATTCGGGTGGAGTAACAGTTTCATACTTTGAATGGGTGCAAAATAGGGAGGGGTACTATTGGCAGGAGGATGAAGTGAATGAAAAACTGCAGAAGAAAATTGTTGACGCATTCAATCAATCTTTTGATGAAATGGAGAGACTGAAAATAAATTTCAGAGCAGCTGTATATGCACTTGCGATTAAGAAAGTATTGGATTCAGCAAGAGCAAAGGGGGTAGTCTAGTAATAATCTTGATTTAAACTCAATTCAAACTCTGTATATATCTTTTGATAAGCGGAATAAGCTGACTGGCAGATATCATATTTGATTCTCCAATCAGCCTGATTGTCAAGATATTTGTTGTATTGTTATAAAGCAGTAAAAATAAATCTTTGCTGCTTTTGTCTTCAATATATATGCTTGAGGTAGTTTTCCTCTTAGTGTAGTGTTTGAGCGCAATATCGTGGTTTCTAAGAAGATCTATAAGTGATCTAAGTTTTCTATCGTCTGCGTCAAAACGGACTGCATCAAGATGTGTCTGCTTTGGCTTTTCAAAAGAGAAAATCGAATCGATTTCTTCTTTAAATCTATCAATATATTCGGTATTTGGCAGATAATGGATCCATTTCCCCTGTCTTTCGGCAATTATCACTCTTGCATCTTCGAGAATCTTTAAATGATGAGAAATTGTCGGTTGACTCAAATCGGTTAGCTTTTTTAGATTTGTGACGCAATTTCCTCTATAGGCCGGCTTGTCGCTCGGATTATACAAAAGAAATGCTTCAAAAATTTTCAAGAGAAGTTTGAATCTTATGGGGTCGGAAATTGCGGTTAAAAATTCCTGGAGTTGGTTTTTGTTCATACTTTGAAAAACTCAAAGCTTATTTAAACTTTCTAATCAAACTGACGACTTTGCCGCGGATTTCGATATTTCGGTAATACTTAGGTTTAAGTGCGTCATTTGCAGGCTGGAGACACACTCGGTTTTTCTCCTTATAAAATTTCTTAAGAGTGGCCAGATTGTCTTGCAGCACTGCAATCACAGCCTCTCCGTTATCTGCTGTTTTTTGCTGTCTTACGACTACAATGTCTCCATCCAGAATACCTTCTTCAACCATACTATCGCCTTTTACTGTAAGCGCATAATATGTCCCATTTGCAGATAGTAATTCTTTGCTCACTAAAAGCGGCTCCGGATCTTCGACTGCCTCGATAGGTTCTCCCGCTGTGATAGTCCCAAGATTTTGAATCTGTGCAAAATTATTCTCATCTAGGGTAGGATCTATTACCTCAATTCCTCGTGCCTGATTTATTTCCTTTTTGAGATAACCCTTCTTTTTTAGATTCTCTATGTGTTCGTGGACTGTGGAGACGGCTTTGAGTCTGAAATGCTTTTTTACCTCTTCCAGAGAGGGTGCGTAACCTTTAACTTCTGCGTAATTATCAATATAGTCTAGAATTTCTTTTTGACGCTTTGTAAGAGTTTTATACATATCTTTATTGCGATTGATCTGAGTATACCGAATTCAAGCCGAAAGATCAAATTGGCGCGGTTTCGCCGCTTGAGCCTGGTGTGCCGTCTGGTGTCAAAACTGGTTCCCCGTTAAGATCTGCGGGTTTTTCTACTGTTTGATCGGTTGTTTCGTTAATTACTATCCGGTTTACAATCAAAACAATCTCGCTTCTTCGCCCAAATTGACTTTCGGCTACTATCACAAATTCATTTCTGCCTTCATTCAGGTTTAAATCAACTATTTCAAATCTATTTAAATTATTTGTAGTGACTGGATCTCCGTTTATACTTAGGCTTGCATTTGGGGCAATTATCCCTGAAAAATTTATCGTCTCATCTTCTGTTTCCATTTCTTTTGTTTCACCGCGTTCAGCCAGTACTGGTGTGTTGATCTGTAATTCTGGATTTTCCAAAACCACTCCGATTTGATTGACGATATAATATCCGATTAGTCCTGAAATTATTGCTACTATCGCAATTATGATTCTTTCCGGAGTAAGCAGTGTATTGAAACTGACCTTGCTTCCAGGACCTGTTGATTGTTTGAGCTGCTCTTTTTCTAAAATTTTATTTTCTCTTCTATAGAGTGCTAGTGATCGCTCTTTGTCGATACCTAGGAATTTGGCATAATTCTTGAGAAATCCTTTGAGGTAAACCTCAGAAGGGAACGCACTATAGCGGCCATCTTCCAGTGCCTGCAGGTATTCAACGCGGATTTTGGTGATTTCCGAGATCTGCCTGAGGCTCAGGCCTTTTTTTGCCCGCTTCTCTTTGAGCAATTCTCCAATGGTTTGTATTTTGAAAGTGGAGTTGATCATGGGCTTATTATAGCATTTCGTAAGTGATTTCAAACTCTGATAGAATAAGAATGATATGAATAGTAAATTTCTTGCAAAAATTTATGCCTATGCACTTCTTTACGATCTGACCTTCGCTTATGCTGTTTACAATCTGCTGTTTTCAAACAACGGATTGAACAATGTAGAAATCAGTATATTGCTTGGTTGGTGGGCTTTTGTGGCGGTAGTTTTTGAAATTCCGTCTGGTGTTTTAGCAGATAAGGTGAATAGAAAGTGGCTCATCGTGGCAGCGCCAGTTTTAAAAGCTATTGCCTTCCTTCTGTGGGGAGCATTAACTGGTAGTTTTTTACTCTACGCGCTCGGATTTCTAATCTGGGGATTGGCAAGTACACTACTTACGGGAACTTACCAGGCGTATATTTACGATGTTCTTGCCAGAGACAAAATGCAAGATGCTTACGAAAAAGTAATCAGCGGTGTGAATTTCTCAAAGAAATTTGGTGTGTCTTTGGGACTAATATTTGGAGGACTGATAGCTTCAATTTCGATTGAACTGGTGATGATAGCTTCTATCTTCCCATTGATTTTTGGCACGTTAATAGCTTTGAGTTTCGTTGAAGTACGAGCGAAAAAACAGTCCGAGGAGATAAAGTATTTGGAATATATCAAAGATGCTATTAATTTTATTCGATCATCAAAAATAATCAGGTTTTTGTTTTTTAGTCTAGTTGTTTTGAGTATATATGGAAATATAGAAGAATACGATCAATTATACTTCAAGCTTGTTGATCTTCCTGTGGCATTTTTTGGTGTGATTGCCTTTATTCCATTTATGGGTGCTGCAATTGTAGAGGGATTGAGTTACAAATTAAAAGGGAATCGACTCGTTTTCGTATTACTGCCACTAATCAGTGCAGCACTTCTCCTAATTTCCGGGCTACTTCCTTCAATACCAACGTTAATTACACTTATTTTTTCATACATTGTGATCGCGCCTTTGAGTGTATTAATTGATGGCAGAATTCAGCATGAAATAGTCGGGCAAAGTAGGGCAACGGTCATTTCGTTCTCAAATTTCTTGAAACATATTTTTGGAATTGGTTATTTTCTAATTTTCGGCCTGATAATTCAAATCAGCACATTTGAAGGAATTTATATTTTTTCCGCAGTTGTTTTGTTATTATTCAGCGGTTTAGCTTTATTTAGGCACAATGAGTGATAATCTTCTGGCATTTGTCCTGTCCTTGGTTGCGATGTTCATGTTTGGATACGGAAATGCAGTTACGAAAAAGTATGCCATGAATCTCGGAGCAGTTAGACTGCTCGTTTATCGAGGATTTTTGAATGTAGTCTTTCTTTCTATAATTTTGTTGTTTTTTCTAAATCAAACAACGCTTGATAAAACAAATCTACTGAAGGGTGGGGCGCTGATTGCTGTGAGCTATCTTGGGTTAATGTTTTTTAATAAATCAGTTGAAGCTGGAAAAGTTGGTATTGTTGTCCCAGTATCAGCAGCCAGAATATTGGTTTCCGCCTTTGTTGCAGTAAGTTTGCTTGATGACACCCTAAATTTATTCCAAATCTTTGCAATAGTGATTATATTTTCTGGCGTTGCACTGCTTTCTCTAGACTTTGGGCAGTTAAAGAATTCGGATATTTTCAAATTGAGTAGTGGAATCCCCTATGCGCTTCTTGCGGCGGTTTTCTGGGGAGCTACATTGCCATTCTTCGGGTATTTTGGGGAAAGACTTGGAGTCGTATTCTTTACATTTTTCACAGAATTAATCGTGTGGACGGAGGGTATGATTCAGACAAAATCATCAGGAAAAGCTTTAAAGCTAGACAAGGAAGAATTCAAAGTAAATGGTTGGGGAATTTTGATGATTAGCATTTCTTCTGTGATTGGAGGACTTGCTGTGACACAAGCATATACGATTGGTAATGCTGGAATTGTTGGCGCTATCTCAGGTGCATCACCTCTTGTGGCAGTAATTGCAGCCTGGATGTTCTTTGCTGAGAAATTATCACTCAAGCAGTATTTTGCGATTGCATTGGTGATTGGCGGGATAATTTCGCTTTCGGTTTTTTAGAGTTATAATTAGTCTATATTTTTTCAAGTACTCATGAACAAATGGAAAGTTTTAGAAACTGAAGATGTTTCTCCTCACAAAAGGTGGTTTCCAGTATTTAGAGACAAAGTGAAACTTGATAATGGCCAGGTTATAGATGATTTTTACTATAGCAGACTTGGCGAGATCGCAATAATGCTGCCGGTATTGAAAACTGGTGAAATTGTGTTTATCAGGCAGTACAGGCATGCTACAAAGCAAATTATGCTGGAACTTCCTGCCGGAATGGTTGATGGTGGGAGGAGTGTAGAGGAAGTTGCAGTTGCAGAGCTTGAGGAAGAGATCGGGATCAGGGTCAGTCAAGATCAGTTAATTCCTCTTGGCAAAACCACCCCAATTCCTCACAAAGTAGATATGACTGTATTTGGTTTTGCCTTGAAAAATGTGGAGTTTAATTCAAAACAAAATCTGGAATCTAATGAGGACATCGAAATTGTAAAAATAATGCCGGAAAAAGCATTTGAAATGGTAGAAAATGGTGGAGTCTTCCAATCAGATACAATTGCCTTTCTGACAATTGCAAGGGAGAAGGGGTTATTTAGCCCAAGATAATAGAATTTTCTAGTTTAAAAACGGAGAGACAGGGATTCGAACCCTGGGTCCCGCAAGCGGGACACCGCTTTTCGAGAGCGGCCCTTTCAACCACTCAGGCATCTCTCCGCAGAAAAGTGCGCTTGGCGGGACTCGAACCCACAACCTCTTCTTCCGCAAAGAAGTGCTCTATCCATTGAGCTACAAGCGCGTCGTCTAGAAAATCAATGTAATTTTAACAGATTGGGGACTATTTTGCTTTTGGGGCAGGCTGTGGTGCTTGGGGATTTTTTACTTCTTTATCGAGTTTTTCACTTTCGCCGTAGATATCTAGAAACTCTGTAATAGGAACATGTTTGCCTTCGGTCAATTTTGAAATTATATCCTGTCCTGTTCCTCCTGGATTTATATAGTCAACTCTTTTCACAAGTTCCCCTACAATTTCACTTGCCTGCTTTGGATCAAGTAGTAAAATCATCCGCCCAATCGATTCATCAAAAAGATCAATATTCATAACAAATTGTCCAGCTCTTTTACTTACCCAGAATCCTTCGATTTTGTTCCATGTATAGATCTTATCGAAAGTTTTTAGGCCCTTATTCGTTATTTCGTGCTCAATTACCCTTGGAGGGAGTGCGTTCATTGCATAAAGCAATATCAGTAGGGTTATCAAGGCGACAATCAAAAGATAGTTGCCGGTAAGAGCAGAGTAGGCGATTATAATAACTGTAATAAACGCAACGGTTACGTACCATGGCCTCCCTCTTTGTGTATAAAGTCGTTCTGGTGCCTTCCATTTTAGTAGTGTCTGAAGAGGAGCGGCTTCTTCAAGCTGTGCATTTGCAGCCATTTCTGCCGCGCGGATTTTCGCCTCAAGTCGGTCAATCTCTGCTCGAAGTCCTGAGACATCCGGCTCGGAAGATTTTGGATCACTTTCTTTTGTTGCCATAGTTCATATTAGAGATTTTTGACTTATAAGGCAACTTCTACACAAACTTGAGCATAACAGCCCCAATAAGCTATAATCAATAACGACGGAGAGGTGGCTGAGTGGTCGAAAGCGCCTCACTGCTAACGAGGTGTACCTTCGGGTACCGCGGGTTCGAATCCCACCCTCTCCGCCATTTCGGAAACGTCTTTGTTGGCTCGTTGCCTCTCTTGAGGGCTTGCCAGCCCATTTTAAGCGCAAATCGAAATTTCTGATCTTTCAAATTTTTTTGCCATTATCAACTAAGCAAAATAGAATGAGAAAGGTTATTGTCAATGATAAAATGCAAAAAAAGTACACATACTTTTTAACCGAATCCGAAGGAAGAAATTTTCACCCTGATTTTAAACCTGAATTAACTCCAAAGGAAATGCTTCAGCTGGGTGTGTTTGGCGGGAAATATATGACTGACTGTAAGGCCGAATTTTCAAAGAAATGGTTTAAAGAAGCCAAACTTAACAGTAAAATACATGATCCAAAATTGAATTTTTTCGAGGTGAACGCAAGTCAACCTTTATCTGTCTGGCGTAAAAAAGGATGGATTCATCCGGATGACCCAAGGGGTTGGTTCCAATGGTACTGCCGGTATTTTATGGGAAGAAGGCACGAAGATGATTTAAGACAGATAAAAAGATGGAAAGCAATCAAAAGACATATTGCTCAGATAAAAAATAATTGTTTTCCTGGAGACTTGAATTGTCGGAGAAAACAGAGACAGGCCTTATTGCATTGGGCGTATGATAGCAGGAAAATATAGATAAAATATCTATCCCACTTCCTTTTAGAAACCAGCTCCTCTCCTTGAGCAATCACCGCCGATATATAGACAGGGATTCAGTGCTCCGCCGCTTTTGTCAGTTTCTGATAATCCGGTAAACACCGAAAAATGCAGATGCACATTTCTCATTTCGGGAAAATATGAACTAAGATCTCCCTGAAAACCAAGAAGGTCGCCTTTTTTGACACGTTGGTTCCTGGCAACCGAAATATACAATTCTTTAGTCTCTGCATTACCAAGATGCGCATAATGCGTATAGACTTCACGCTCCGGCACATCAAAATTATCAGGGATCCTGTCGCAGGCAATCGTAATCGCGCCATTATCCGAATCAATACGGGTCACTTTTCCATCGCAGGCTGCGAAAACTTCGTTTCCTTTGTGCGAAGAAATTCTCCCGTTATTATCCGTAGTCGTCCAAATATCAACCCCAAGATGCCTGAAACCATTCATATTCCCGCCAAAAGTGCCATTATAAGTGCCGATCACACCAGTGCTCGGCACACCAAAAGGAAAGTCGTTTTTGGTACTTAGTCCTTTAATTTGTTCTTTCAGCTCGTCATTATTCATAGCAAGGGAATTTTTGTCATTTAAAGAGTCTTGCAGCTGCGATGTCAAATTTGAGATTTTGTGATCTTTGATCCCAAGCGAACTTTCAAGCTGAATAATTTCTGCTTGGTAAATATTGAAAGTATTATTTAACTGGCCTCTGTATCTTTTCTGTGAAAAATACATCCCTGCTTCGAAAGTTAATACAAAAAGAATAACTAGAAGAAGTCCTAGATTTAGTTTTATAAGCCGGGATTGTTTAAGCATAAGTCATTATACTGTATACTGATTTTATGTCACTACAAGGGTTTAATTTACTGAAAAAACAGAAAATACCGCCCACCTTGTGGGAAAAAATATACACCTGGGTACTTGGAACTGCCAGAGTTCTTGTGATCATGGTGGAGATCGTCGTTGTCATATCATTCGGAATTCGAGTTGCAGTGGATACCATTTCTTCCAGGCTTGATAAAGAAGTCGAAAAACAGCAAAACACTTTGGGTGCATTTTCAGAAAGCGAAACACGCTATCGAACTATCCAGTCAAGGACTTCCGAATACAAAAATATTTATGAAAAATCTTCAAATTATTCTGCCATGCTTTCTGAACTTGAAAATTATCTTGGCGCAAATTTCACAGGTTTATCAATTTATATCACTGAAGATGAGTTGACAATTAGAGGCGAAGGTGATGTTTCTAGAATTTCCTCGCTGGAGGAGTCTTTGAAAGCTTCAAATTACTTGAGAAATGTCGAAGTTTATGATTTGAATGCCCAGGAAGAAGGCTCAAGGAGGGCAGATTTTGGAATTCGCGCAATTATTGAAAATTATAATAGTCGAACAATAGAGGAAAATGGCACTTAGTCTGACAAATCCACAATTCAAGAAGCTCACTGCGACTCCTGAAAGCAGGACATACACTGTTGCTGTCGTAACTATCGTGGTGATAGTTTTGCTAGTGTTTTTTGCAATCCGTCCATCAATAGCCTCGGTTTTTGACAGACTAAATGAAAATGAGGATAAGCGTGAATTTATTGCCAAAATGGAGCAGAAGCAGGCAAACCTGGTGAGTCTGACCAATAAGGAGACGCAGCAGGCTGCGCAGCTTGAACTATTGGATGATGCCTTCCCGGAATCAAGACGGGAAGATGAAATGATCAATGTTTTAACAGCTCTGGTAAAGTCGAACAGGCTTGAACTTACCTCGATTGATATGGCCAGTCCGGAAGAAAAGCCCAATATTGACACAGATCTTGATGTCAATACGAAACATTCGATCATTACACTTGTTGTAAATGGAGAACGCAGCAATATCTGGAACTTAGTTGACGATCTTGAGAAAATGAACAGAATCGCAAATCTGCAGAAGATTGGGGTCAGCTCCAGGATTGATGAGCAGGGGAATACAAGCAAAGTAAGTGACGCTGAGATAGTATTTGAAATTTATTATTACGAACAACCATAATGTCAAAGAGCTGGATTTATCTGGTAGGTATAGCAATCATTATCCTTGTCGGGCTAACCGGGGTACAGCTTTTTCAATCGATTACCGGCGGAACGCAGAAGGCGAATTATCAAGTAGATAACATCAACCCAGACTTTGGGGACGAAGTCTTAGAGTATCTGCAAGCAAATCAGTAGAAATTTTAAATTGCAGATCGGCTAATAACGTATAAGTGGTGTTGACATTACACCACAATATATGATATAGATAACGCACAACTTCTTGGAATCATATTTAATTGCGCAAGAACTCTAATATACAATAAGCTTTGTAAATAAAAACGCACTTGGGTTATAAAGTGCGTGTTTTTGCTTGCTAAGGAATAATAAATATTAAAGAATAACTCGTGGCCAAATATATTGACAGGCTTCATCTAAATAAACATAGCCTTGATCACATCGATGTAGATCTAATCGAGGCGCAGACCAAGTCATTCCATATTTTCCTGGATGCATCTATTCGTGAGTTGTTTGATGAAATCAATCCGATAGAAGATTATACGGGTGAGAGCTGGCAGCTGGAGTTTAAAGAAATTGAATGGGGAGAACCAAAGCACACTTTTAGAGAAGCACAAAAACTTGGGCTTTCATACGATAAGCCTCTTTACGTCCAAACAACCCTTAAAAACAAAAAAACAGGAGAAATAAAAAAGCAGAAGATATTTGTCGCTGACATTCCGATGATGAGCAGCAGGGGTACTTTCGTAGTCAATGGAAACGAGAGGGTAGTTGTCATGCAGATTGTAAGAGGCGAAGGAGTACTTTTCACAGAGTCTAAAGCAAGTAAAGCTTCAGCAAAGCCTCTCTACGCTGTCAAACTTATGCCTACAAGAGGCAGATGGTTTGATTTTGAAGTCAATAAGCATGGGGTGATGTCAGTAAAATTGTTTGATAAAAGGCCGAAAGTTCTGCTTACAGAACTTCTTCGAGCTCTTGGGTATTCTTCAGATGCGCAGATCAATGAACTCCTAGCAAACATAGACACAGGAGAAACGAAATATTTAGAAAATACGCTTCGAAAAGATCCGACCAGATCCACGGAAGAAGCACTTCTTAATATCTATAGAAAACTCAGACCGGAAGATTCGATCAGTCTTGAAAGCGCACAGGAATTTCTAAATGGGATATTTTTTGACAAAAGAAGGTTTTACCTGGGAAGAATCGGCCGATATAAACTTAATAAAAAACTTGGAATTGACCTTGCGATTGAACCAAAAAATTATATGCTTCGAAAAGAAGACATTGTTGAGGTTATCAAGGCGGTTATCAAATTAAATAATGGGACGATCCCGCCAGATGATGTTGATCATCTAGCAAACAGGAGAATCAGAGGGGTTGGAGAATTGATCGCGGATAGAATGAGAATTGGAGTTTTAAGAGTTGAAAAAAATATAAAAGACAGAATGGGATCTTATAGCGCGGACGAACTTGTAACGCCATCAGTTATAGTAAATACAAGGCCGATAATTGCAGCAGTAGATCAGTTCTTCGGATCAAGCGCTGTGTCTAGATACATGGATCAGGAAAATGTCCTTTCAGAACTTGAAACTAAAAGAAGAATCACGGCCGGTGGACCTGGAGGTCTTACAAAAGAAAGAGCAACTTTCTCGGTCCGTGATGTTCATAGTTCACACTATTCCAAACTTTGCATGGTAACGACTCCTGAAGGTCCATCAATCGGGGTTGTTTCTCATATGTCTGTTTATGCAAGGATCAATGATTACGGTTTCTTGGAAGCTCCATATTTCAGGGTGTTCTCTGAGATAAAAGCTCAAAAATCAAACGTGAAATTATTGGAGAATAGAATTCTTGAAGAAAATGCAAAAAACAAAGCTGGCAAAGTAATTGTCAAAAAGGGAATCCAGCTTACCAAAAAGGCTGATATCGACAAGCTTATCAAGGCTGAAGCTATTGTAAAAGTAAAGCCGTTTGTGACAAATGAGGTCATTTATCTTGATGCTGATGATGAAATGGAATATTTCATCGCACCGGCAAGAGTTGATAAAGATGAATACAATAACATTCTTAATGATACGGTATTTGTCAGAAATGCTGGTACGTACGCTAGAGTTCCTGCAAATCAGATTACACATATAGACATCAATCCTGGTCAAATCGGAGGAGTTAGTTTTTCACTAATTCCTTTTTCTTTCAATGATGATCCGACCAGATCTTTGATGGCTTCAAACATGCAGCGTCAAGCTGTTCCGCTTTTAAAGCCTGAATCTGCAATTGTCGGGACAGGATATGAGAAGATAATTGCAAATGCATCGGGAAGAGTTGTTCTTGCAGATGATGACGGAGTAGTCATCGAAGCCGATTCGACAAAATTGATTGTCAAATACAAAACAGGAAAGAAGGTCGAATATGAGGCGGAAAAATACATTAGAACTAACCAAAACACCGCATTCAGTCAGACAGTACTTGTAAAAACTAAGGAAAAATTCAAAAAAGGTGATGTATTGATCGACGGTCCTTCAATGGATAATGGCGAACTTGCACTTGGTAAAAACGTCCTGGCAGCTTTCATGAGCTACGAAGGATACAATTATGATGATGGAATTGTTGTCTCAGAAAGACTTGTTAAAGACGATGTTTTCACATCAATTCATATTAAAGAATACATCCAGGATATTAGAGAAACAAAACTGGGAGACGAGCAGATCACAAGAGACATTCCAAACGTCGGAGAGTATGCACTTAGAAATCTGGATGATCGCGGGATTGTCCGGGTGGGAGCAAGTGTTGAAGCACAGGACATATTGGTTGGAATTATTGCTCCAAAAGGAGAAACTGAACTTACCGCTGAAGAAAAACTTTTAAGAGCGATATTTGGAGAGTACGCAAGAGATGTTAGAGACAACTCGCTTAGAGTCCCTCATGGAGATAAGGGGATTGTGATTGGTGTCCAGGTTTTGAGCAAAGAAAATGGCGATAAATTGAATCCTGGAGTTTTAAGGCAGGTCAAAGTATGGGTTGCGAAAACAAGCAAACTCCAGGTTGGAGACAAATTAACCGGGCTTCATGGAGACAAGGGAGTTATCGCAAAAATTCTACCTGAAGAAGACATGCCATTTTTAGCAAATGGGACTCCTATTGATATCATCTTAAGCCCTATGTTTGTAAAACGTATGAATGTCGGGCAGATCCGTGAGATGGAAGTTGCCGCGAAAGCGAAAGCAATCGGAGAGAAGGTTGTTGTACCGCCATTTGCAGAACTTGATCTTGATCAGCTGGACAAAAAACTCGCTGCAAAAGGCAAGAAATTTACTGAAAAAATTGTGCTTTATGATGGAAGAACCGGGGAGCAGTTCGACAGCCCAATCGTTGTTGGACCAAGATACGTCCTTAAATTGAACCACTTGTCTTCAGATAAAATCCATGCAAGAAGCACAGGAGCTTACACCATGGTCACGCAGCAGCCGCTTGGAGGAAAAGCACAATTTGGAGGTCAGAGATTTGGAGAAATGGAAGTCTGGGCACTTGAAGCACATGCTGTACCAAACGTACTTCATGAAATGCTGACAATTAAATCAGATGACGTAATCGGAAGAGCAGCAGCATACAAATCAATCATTCAAGGAGAGAAGATTGAGTCGCCAAATATCCCGGAAGGTTTTAGGGTATTGGTTTCTGAGCTTAGATCTCTTGGACTCAACCTTCAAATGATTGAAGCAGACGAAGACAATGTAGATGAGGCAGCCCTTGTAGAAGGTGTGGTTGACGAGGATCTTGCGGATCAAACTGAATCAACTGAAACTGACGAGGATATCGCAAGTGAAAGGGAAGAAGATGTAATTGAAGACGAGAGTACAGACTTTGAGATTAAAGAACCGGGAAAACCTGATTCAATGGGAGAGATGAAAGGCGACGAATAATTACTAATAAATCAATAATTACTACTAACTATTAACTAGTAAAAATGATAAAAGATTTTAAAGCCTTGCAAATAACAGTCGCTTCACCACAGCAGGTTATGGGCTGGTCACATGGGGAAGTGAAAAAGGCGGAGACGATCAATTACAGAACGCACACTGCAGAGGTGGATGGGTTGATGTGTGAAAAGATTTTCGGTCCTACCAAGAATTTTGAATGTTATTGCGGTAAATACAAAAAAATCAGATACAAGGGAATTGTCTGCGATAAATGCGGAGTTGAAGTCACGCACAAAAGAGTCAGAAGAGAAAGAATGGGGCATATCAAACTTGCTTCTCCAGTTACGCACGTCTGGTTTTCTCACGGCGTCCCAAATAAATTATCTTTAATACTTGGCGTACCTCAAAAGAAACTCGAAACGGTTATTTACTTTGCCAGATATATTGTCACAGAATTTGACGAGCAGGGGAGGGAAGATGCAGTAGCGAAAATCAAAGCTGATCTGGACTCTGAATTAAAGGGAATCAATGACGATTTGAAGGCAAAAGTAAAAGAAATTGAAGATTTATACAAAGCGCAGGAAAAAGAGAAAAAATCAAAAGAAAAAGACAAGAAAAAGCTTGAAATGCAGCTAAACACCCTTGAGGGGAAGAAGAAAAAGGAAATCGCAAAATTGAAGTCAATCTTTACACAAAAAGAAAAAACTTTAAAAGATAAAATCAATGAGAAATTAAATCTTGTAAAAAGTATTAAAATTGGTATCACGCTTTCCGAGGATGATGTAAGTGCACTTAGTGAGTATGATGTTGATTTCTATAAAATTGGGATGGGAGCTGAGGCAATAGAAGAATTATTAAAAAAGGTTGATCTTTCTGCCGAAGTAAAAAATTTAAAAGAGGAGCAAGCAAAAACTAAATCCCAGACTAAAAGGGCAAAATATATTCAAAGATTGAGAATCATCGAAGGAATGGAGAAGAATGACCTTGATCCTTCATGGCTGGTTCTTAAAATCCTTCCGGTTATTCCGCCGGAATTAAGGCCTATCATTCAGCTTCCGGGAGGAAGATTTGCAACATCAGATCTAAATGATCTGTATAGAAGAGTTATCAATAGAAATAATAGACTAAAAAGATTGATGGGACTGGGAGCACCGGAGATAATTTTAAGAAATGAGAAAAGAATGCTTCAAGAAGCAGTTGACGCTTTGATTGATAATAGCCATAGACCGGGGAATGCAGTACAAAACTCGAAACAGCAGCCATACAAGTCACTTTCAGATATGCTTCGCGGAAAACAGGGAAGATTTAGACAAAACCTACTTGGAAAAAGAGTCGATTATTCCGGAAGAGCTGTTATTATTGCAGGACCTGAATTGAGTGTTTATCAGTGTGGTCTGCCAAAAACGATTGCTCTTGAATTATTCAAACCATTTGTAATTAGAGAGATTATTGCAGAAGGACTTGCCCCAAATATAAAAAGTGCTAAACATTATTTTGATTCAAAATCAGATAATGTCTGGGATATTTTGGAAAGAGTGATTCAAGATAGACCTGTGCTGCTAAATAGAGCACCTACACTTCATAAGCAGGGTATTCAGGCATTTTTTCCGGTATTGACTGAGGGAAATGCAATTTCTGTCCACCCAATGGTTTGTAAAGGATTCAATGCTGACTTTGATGGAGATCAAATGGCAGTTCATCTGCCGTTATCAGATAAAGCTATTGAAGAAGTGCTTGAAAAAATGTTTGCAGATTCAAACCTGCTACTTCTTGCAGATGGATCTCCGGTTATTGGAGTACAAAAAGATATGGCACTTGGAGTCTATTATTTAACTGGAGAAAATTTTGATCAGAAAGAAAAAGATATCAGAGTATTTGCGACATTTGATAGAGCAGTTGGAGCTTATGAAAGAGGAGAAATTAAACTTCGAGATAAAGTGAAAGTTCTAAACAAAGCTCACGAATTTATAATCACAACACCAGGAAGAATCAAATTTAATGAGCTTCTTCCAAAGGAATTTGATTATGTAAACGAGCAGGTGGGCAAAAAACATATTGGGAAATTTGCAGCGAAAATCTTGAGAAACTTTGATAGTGAAAAAACGATTGATTTTCTAGATAAGGTCGAAACGATTGGGTTTAAATATGCGACAAAGTCTGGATATTCAACTTCAACAGAAGATTTCAAGGTAAGCGATGAGACAAAGAAAATCATAGCTGGAGTCGAAGAAAAGGAAGAGCAGCTCACACAAGATTACTACAATGGACTTTTGACTCTTGCTGAGAAGAAAAGACTTATTGAAGAAACCTGGATGGAGGCAATTGATAAAATCGCGGAAGTCACTTGGGAGCAGTACAATGACCCGCTCAATCCGCTTAATGCTTTCGAAAATTCCGGAGCATTGCCAATTGCAAACCCAATCAGGCAGATTGCCGGTGTAAAGGGTTTGATTCTTGATCCGCTGGGAAATATTGTTGAATTGCCATTACGGTCAAATTACAAAGAAGGACTTCCAACTTTGGAATACTTTGTTGCAGCAAGAGGTACTAGAAAAGGTCTCGCAGATACTGCTCTAAAGACTGCGGAATCCGGGTATTTGACCAGAAAACTTGTTGATGTTGCACAAGATGTGATAACAAGAGAGGAAGATTGCGGATCGACGGATGGAATCATCATTCGAAAAGAAGAAAAAAGAATGCTTGGTTTTGACGAAAGAATTATCGGCAGATTTGCAGCTAAAAATATTTCCGATCCAAAAACCGGTGAGGTATTCGTCAAAGCAGGAGATGAGATTTCGGAAGAAATTGCAGCCCAGATTGCGGGAAATGAAAATATTCAGGAAGTTCTTGTCAGATCAGTCATCGGCTGTAAAGCTGTGGAAGGGGTCTGCCAGAAATGTTACGGCTTAAATCTCGGGACTCAAAAAACAGTTGAAAAGGGTGTGGCGGTCGGAGTGATTGCAGCACAGGCTATGGGAGAAGCGGCAACTCAGCTTACTCTAAATACAAAACATCTTGCAGGACGTGCTGGTACTGATATTACACAGGGTCTTCCTCGTGTTGCTGAACTTTTTGAAGCAAGAACTCCAAAAGGAAAAGCAACTCTTGCTGAAATTGGAGGCAAGGTAAAACTTGTTGAAAATAAAGATGGAGAGGTTGTGCAGATTATTATCTCAGATCACAAAAAATTCAAGAAAGAAATTGAAATTAAATCAGGAGACAAGCTTTCATTCAAGAGATCAAAAGCACTCAAAAAAGGTGAGGTTATCCTGACAAGAGAAGACGGGACAAAAGTTGAAGCTGAATATGAAGGACAGGTCAAAAAACTCGATGAGAAAACGATTGTGCTTGAAGTTGACCGGGAAATAGAAAAAGAATATGAGGTGAATCCTGAAGACAGGATTAATGTAAAAGACAAGCAGGAAGTAGATAAAGGAACTCCATTGACAATAGGTTCTCTAGCACCAAAAGAATTAATGGATTTGACTGGTATTGAAGGAACACAAAGCTATATTATTGACAATATTCAGGAAACGTATGGTATCCAGGGTATTGCAATTAACGATAAGCATGTTGAAATTATAGTCAGGCAGATGCTCAGACTTGCAAGAGTTACTCAAGCAGGAGACAGCACCTATTTGCCTGGAGATTTCGTGAATTATATTCAGCTTGAAAAAGAGAACAAAGAGCTGAAAAAGGATGGGAAGCAGACAATCAAGTACACAAGAGTGCTGCTTGGAATAACTGCAGCATCGCTAAATACCGAGAGTTTCCTGTCGGCAGCATCGTTCCAGGAACAAGTCAGAGTACTTACAGATGCAGCCTTGGTCGGAAAAGTAGATGATTTGAGAGGATTGAAGGAAAATGTTATAATCGGGCGTCCAGTACCGCTTGGGAAAGAAATGAAAAGTTAAAATTTATCAATTTTTGAAAAATTATGGCAAGAGTATCACAACTTGTAAAATCAGGAAGAAAAAAGAAAAGAGGCATTGTTAAATTCAAGGGTCTGGCTTTTGCTGAGACGATGAAATACAAGGCAATGCATTTCAATTACAACAGCATCAAGAATAAATACTATATGAAAACAAATCCTGTAAAAAGGGGAGTTTGCGTAGCAGTATTTACAAGGACACCGAAAAAACCGAACTCAGCACTTCGAAAAGTTGCAAAAGTAAGGCTTTCTAATAAGCAGGAAGTTACAGCGTACATCCCGGGAGAAGGACACAATCTGCAAGAGCATTCGGTTGTTCTCGTAAGAGCAGGTAGAAAACCTGACTTGCCTGGAGTGAATTATCAAATTGTAAGAGGTGTCTATGATACTGGGGCTGTAGAAGGCAGAATGCAATCAAGAAGCAGATATGGTGCGAAAAAACCTAAATAATTAGTTTAGATTTACAAAAAAAATGCGAGGTAAAAAAGCAAAACGAAGAGAATTAAAGCCAGATAACAAATACAATAGTTTGGTTGTGACCAAGTTCGTCAATTATTTGATGAAGGATGGAAAAAGAAAGAGATCAGCCGAAATTGTTTATGGGGCAATCGATGAAGCCGGCAAACAACTAAAAATGAAGCCGGTTGAAGCGCTTGAGGCAGCACTTTCAAATATAAAACCAAAAATTGAAGTTAAATCCAGAAGAGTCGGCGGATCAAATTATCAGGTTCCCGTTCCTGTTTCTGAAGATAGACAGCTTACTTTGGCTCTAAGGTGGTTAATTGCCGCTTCCAGAATAAGCAGAGGCAGCAATACTTTCGCAGACACACTAGCAAGAGAACTCGTTGCCTCAACGAAAAAAGAGGGTGCTGCTTACAAAAAGAAAGAAGATGTTGAGAAAATGGCCGAAGCCAACAGAGCTTTCGCTCATTTTCAGTGGTAAAGCTCAGCTTTTTTTAAAACATCCAAAACCTCATTTCTAATAGTTTCGATGTCCTGCTCTGGTAGAGTGTTGAAAGCAACAAAAACAGCTTCAAAAGTGTTTTTGAGCCCCTCAAATTCGGCCTGAACAACCTCTCTAAGCATTCTTTTAGCCTTATTCCTGCTGACTGCCTTGCCCACCTTTTTGCTGGCTACAAATCCAAATCTAGGCAATTTAAAAACCTCTGGAAGTGTATCCTTGCTTCTTGAAGCAACAATCAGCTGGAAGTTTTTCGAATAATATTTTCTGCCTTGTTTGTAAACTCGGTCAAAATCGGCTTTAGTTTTTAGTCTGTGTTTTTTGGGAAGCAAATTATCTTCTTCTTGAGAATTTCTTGTTCTTGTCAGCTCGAACCTCATCAGAAGCCGATAGGCTTTTTCTGCCTTTCGCTCTTTTTCTCTTCAAAATGTTTCTACCGCCATTGCTGGTCATTCTTTTTAGAAAACCAAGTCTTCTGATTCTTCTTTTCTTTTTTGGTTGAAATGTTCTTTTAGGCATGCGTGAATTCTATCAAAAATGCCGGCTTTATACAATCTTTGATATGTATTAGAATAGGTTATGAAAATCATAAAAGCACCGTTTATTTTCACAATTTTTATTATATTACTTTTAGCAATCGGATTCGGGCTGCTCCGGCTGGTTAATTCGGGAGTCTTCCCGTTGTCTCTATCTAACAATCAAGACGAAGATAGTAATGATTTCTCAAGTATTACTTTATCCAGTTTACTCGGTAAAAGTATTGGAGGGGATCTGCTTTTATTAAAAAGTTCGGAGAATGGCCTTGAGATAATTCAGTACAAAATATCTACAAGCAGACAAAAATTAATAGCCGGCTTTGATAATGTCCAGGTTGGTGAACCAGAACTAAACGTTGAGCTTGTTGAAGATTCGATTTATATCCTTGCTAAGGAAGACGACAATCTTGTTTTGAAAACTGCAAAGAACGAATCCAATGCAGAAGTGAAAACGCTTTTTGAGCAGAAGGATATTCCAAATGCCCTAGGTCTGAAAATATTTGATGGGAAGGCCCTATTTACAAGCTATTTGATAAATATCGAAAGCGGCGGATATGACTTTGATATTTTTAAATTTGATCTTAAATCAGAAAAACTGGAGGTGATTCTCAGTGGAAATTCTTCTACAATCCCGCTTATTGGGCAGTATTCGACAAAAGAAAACATTTATCTGGAGCAATACTCGCTGCAGTATGAATCTTTCACTAGGCAGTGTCAGGATCTGGAACTTAATGAAATTGACTGCTTTCAAGCATCCAAGCTGGACGAGCAATATTTCTCACAGCCTCCAGCAGAGGATGGGTTTGCAGCCGGGCAAAATGCAAAGATAATTTCACAGACAAAAGATGAAGAAAAAATCGTACTTGAGGGCGAGCTGAATAAATATTTTGGTTCGGTTATGCGATATAAAAATGAGATCTATTTTATTTCCGGAGATTTGGAATCCTTCAGGCAAAATGAAGCTGGAGACGCAGCTTTTTTTGAGGAATTCGAGCCAGTGTTTCTTGAAAAGTATGGACTTGAAAATGAGGTGCGAACAAGTCTAAGCGACTTGCCGGCAAGCTCAAGTGTAAAAATCGAATTAATCAGCGGAGATTTTATTTTGCTTTCGGTTGTGCAGAGTGGCAGAAATTCCCTCTGGCTGTATAATATTGACAAAGATGAGCTTGGGAAAATTGATGATATTGAATGTGAAAGTGTTACTGGCTGCCAGCAATATTACTTGAATAATTAATATTTGAGAATCAGACAAGATTATGCTGCGATTCGGCACGGGAGGAATCCCGCTTACAACAAAAACCAGGAACGCGGAAGAAGGCGTTAGACGAATACACGAACTTGGGCTTGATTCTATGGAGCTGGAATTTGTACATAATGTTTTTCTTGATAAAGAAAAAGCAAAAAACCTCAGAAAAATTGCTGAAGCTGAGAACGTCGCTCTTACCGTACATGGTTCATACTATATAAACCTTGCCAGTACTGATGAAAAAAAATGGCATGCAAGTATTTCAAGAATTCTCCAAGCTGCAAAAATTGGCGATTTGGCTGGAGCGAAATCGCTGACATATCATTCTGGTTTCAGGCAAAATCTTGAAGACAAAGTAGTGTACAATTTAATTAAAAAAGCCGTTAGGAAGGTACTAACAGCAGTTGAAAAAGCTGATTTGAGTATAAAAATATCGCCGGAACTCACTGGGAAAGCTAGTCAATGGGGCGATTTAGAAGAGCTTATCCGGCTTGTTAAAGATTTAAAAAGTGAAAAATTGGGTTTTTGTTTCGATTTTGCCCATAAACACGCACGTGATGGAGGCGGATTCAATTCAAAAAAAGAATTTAGAGAAATGCTGGACTTGATCAAAACCGAACTTGGGGCAGATTTTTTAAAAGATATGCATATTCACATCTCAGGAATAAATTATTCTGACAAGGGCGAGAGAAATCATCTGACTTTACTCGGAGAGTATGAAAATTATATAAAAGAAGGAATGCAGTTACCAGAAATTGAGCATTCATATGAGGATATCCGCAAACACAAAAAAATTGGCCCTGCTGATATCAAGTGGAAAGAATTGCTTGAAGTATTAAAGGAAAAACGAGTTGGCGGCATCGTTGTTTGCGAGAGTCCAAATCTCGAACATGACGCAATGCTTATGAAAAAGTACTATAAACAGTTGTAGGCCTATATTTAATTCTTTAGAAAAATTAAATGGCGGAGAAAAAAATAGCCAAAACAGGAAAAACAAGGAAAATACGAAAAACAAGGAAAAAGATGGTAAAAAAGCCCGTAAACTCAATGAAATCCAGAAAGCCTATAAAAACAACAAAGGTGGAAGTCAAAGTTGCCGATCTTGAAAAGCTCTATCTTCCTGTCGCAATAGTTTTAGCCGGAATTTTTATCAGCTGTGGATTGCTTTTTGGCCTGCTTTATACTGGAGGGCTTACAAATGGGGCCGAAAATTATCAATGCAGCGCTTTTGAGCCGCTTAGCAGGGATTGTCTCAAGCAGCACGCCAAAGATACGGGCCTCAAATTTTCGAAGTTTGAGCAGTGTTTAAACGATCAGACACATTATGATGAGATCACAGCTGATGTTGAGGCTTTGAAAGAATACGGAATCGAAGGAACTCCGCAAGTCGTGATTGGTGAGATGAGTGACGGGAAATTGAGGGGATTCTATGCTGGCGGGGCGCAGGGGTATGAATATTATCAAGACGTCATTGAGAAAATTAAGACAAGCGGGGTTGATACCGTTCATGAGCAATTTATCACAGAAAATCTAGGCACTGTTGAGGAATTGACTAAAAGATATGAGGATGCATACCGGACTCAATTTGCAGGGGAAAATCTTACAGAAAATGAAATTTCGGAATTATCTGCGCTGGCTGCCGAGTCTCGCTTCGAGTCATATGCGATCAAAGATTATAGTATAGATGGTTCGATAAACCTGGGAGATTCTGCAGCGCCTATTGTGATGCTTGAATACAGTGACTACGATAATTGCAACTACTGTCAATCATTTGCTCAAGATACACTTCCGCAGCTTAAACAAAACTATATTGATACTGGAGAATTGTATTTCGTGTATAAATCGCTTCCTTTGGAGGAAACGCCAGCGCAGGGATTCAGGGCGGCAAATGCTGCTAAATGCGCATTTGATCAAGGGAAATTTCTGCAATTTCACAATTTACTATTTGGAATCGAATAAAAACTTATGCGAACTGCCGCAATTTTTGCACTGCTTACAGTTTTCTTCGGATTTGTCTTTTTTTTTCTGCTGGACAATCAGCCCCCGCTTGATTTCGAGAAATTAAGTGAGGGCCTTGCTTCTGAGGAGATTGATACACAAACTGGAACTATTGCGTACATTAATGAAAGTATTGAGCTGGGTATTCTTTCTGATTATATTAATTATCCGAATTTGATGCTGGTCGGCGCGTTCTTTAGTGCGGCGATATTCTCGGGATTGAGTACATTTCAAATAATGGTGGACAAAATGTTTTTTAGAAAATTCTATGAGAGTCCGCGCTATCTTGTAGCTTACAGAAGATCCGGGCTGGTGGTAGCCTTGATTGATAGTCTGATTTTATTAAGGGTTTTTCTTGGATTTGATCTTGCAATTGCAGGTACGATCATTTTACTATTTGTAATAATTGAAGGTTTTTTGAGTTTTGGGACACGAAAGCAGAAAACAGAAGAAGTTCAGAAAGTTGCTTTTGAAAAAACAGACTCTACGAAAGAGTCCGGGGTTACTGTATAATCAGGTCTATAGCTATTAGTTGATTCTCTTGTCAAAGAAAATTCTTATCGCAGTCGCATGGCCTTATGTAAATGGAAATATTCACGTTGGGCATTTGGCAGGATACTTGTTGCCAGCGGATGTATTCTCCAGATATCAGAGACTGCGGGGAAATGATGTCCTGATGGTCTCGGGTTCTGATTGTCACGGCACACCTATTACTGTGCAGGCTGACAAAGAAGGGATAACTCCGCAGGAAGTTATTGAGAAATATCACAAAAAAGACATTGAACTTTTTGAACAGTACGATCTGGATTACAGTTTATATACAAAAACGACAACGGAAAATCACAAAAAAGTTGTTCAAGATTTGTTTATTGATCTGCTAAATAATGACTTCATCATTAAAGATGTGACAAAGCAATATTATAGTGCCGAAGATGATGAATTTCTGCCGGATAGGTACGTAGAAGGGACCTGTCCGCATTGCAAAGCAACAGAGCAAAGGGCTGATCAGTGTGAGAATTGCGGAAGATGGCTAAACGATGGGGAGCTGATTGATCCGGTGAGCAGAAAAACCGGCGAAAAAGTCGAACTGAAAGATACTGAGCACTATTTCCTGGATTTTGGAGCACTTCAAGGGAAATTGGAGGATTATCTGGAGGGAAAGCTAGATGGAGTGAAGAAGTCTGAGGTTTGGAGAAACTGGGTTTACAAAGAAGCTGCTGGCTGGCTCAATGAAGGAATGCAGAAAAGAGCGATCACTCGTGATATCGATTGGGGGATTGAATTGCCAAAAGATAGAATTCCACAGGATAAATTAATCGAAAATATTGACAAAAAGAAAATTTACGTCTGGTTTGAGGCGGTTACTGGTTATTTATCTGCTCCGCAAGAGTGGAGTGAATACGCGAAAGGTTCTTTGAATGAGATGAAAAAGGATGTGAACGGTGATTATATTTTCCGCGAATATGCCGGGCAGTCAAAGGACTGGAAAGAATGGTGGCTCGATGAGGAGTCTGAACACTATTATTTCATGGGGCAGGACAATCTTGTTTTCCACGCTTTGATGTGGCCGGGGCAATTAATAGGGGCTGAGAAAGGCTATACACTGCCGCGAAATGTGGCTGTAAATAAATTTATGAACTTTAACAATGCAAAGTTTTCTAAGAGCAGGGGAAATATTGTTGATTCTAAAGAAATTGCTGACAAATTTGGCACTGATGCTGTCAGGTACTATATTTTAAGTAATCTGCCCGAGAATAAAGAATCAAATTTCACCTGGCAGAGATTCGTGGATGCAAATAATAACGAACTGGTAGCGAATCTGGGAAATTTTATAAACAGGACGTTAGTTTTTTATAAGAAAAACTTTGAGAATCGCGAATTGAAAGGTGAATTGGAAATTGAATTTAAAAACAAGATAGATTTAATCGGTAAGTATTTAGATGAATGTAAATTTTCATTAGCTCTAGAAACGTTAATGAATAATTTGTCCAGCCAGGGGAATAGTTATTTCAACGATTCTAAGATTTGGGAGTTGATTAAAGAAGATAAGGTTAAAGCTGAGAATGAAATGTACAATTTACTCAATATCGTCGAAGCTCTAAGAATTCTCATTAGGCCGTTCTTCCCAGAGGCATTTAAAAGACTATCCGAAATGCTGGGTGTTGATGTTGAAGAACCAGCAGTTGGAAAAGATCTTTTTAGATTTGAGTCAATTACCGGCTATCCAAGACTTGGCGAGGTGAGACCGTTATTTAGAAAATTTGAGGAAAGTGATATTCCAATTCTAGAAGAAGAGGGAGAAGAGATCGATAGAGAAGCACTTCTAAAGCCAATTAAAATTGTCAAAATCACAAAAATTGAAAAGCATCCTGATGCTGATCGATTGCTTCTTGTGGCTGTTACTGACGGAAAAAAAGAGCAAACAATCGTAACTGGCGCCGAGAATATCGAGGTTGGCGACATCGTGCCATTTCTTGGCGAAGGGGAGCTAATTCCTGGATTATTACTAAATGAAAGAAAGAAAGTTCGCCTGGAAAAGAAAAATATAAGGGGAATTGAATCCGCTGGTATGATTCTGGCAGAAGATGAAATCGGCATAGGAACAGATCATAACGGAATTTATAAATTATCCGTTGGAGAGGATAATCTTGGAGAAACATTGATAGACGTGGCCCCGCAACTCTTTGACTAATTGCATAGAAGTAGTTATGATGCCTGGGATTAAATTGATTCTGTGAGGTTTATTGATATTGTCAAAAATGCGTCGCTATTTGATTCTCATTGCCATTTAAATGATTCAACTTTCGATAATGATCGAGATGACGTCGTTAAGCGCGCACAATCTTCCGGTGTCGAGGTAATAATTGACATTGGAATAAATATTGAATCTTCCAAAAAAGCTATTCAGAATACCGAGAAATACGAACTGGTTTACGCTTCGGTGGGCATTGATCCAGAAAACCTCATTCCTGGAAGTGATTTGTTTGATGAAAAAATTTCTAATCTTTCAGATGCTGATTTTGATAAACAGCTGGATGATTGGAATAGTGATTTGGAAGAATTGGCAGAAGATGAAAAAGTTCTGATGGTAGGGGAGACCGGGCTGGATAATTTTTGGTTCACAAAGGCTCTTGTAGCTGGAGAATTGAATGAAGTGCAGGCGCAGAAATCACTTGAAAGACAGGAGCGTTTATTTAAAATGCATTGTGAACTAAGTAAACAGACAAAAAAGCCACTGACAATCCATAGTAGAAATGCAATCAATTTATGTCTGGAAATCCTACAAGAAGAGAAAATCCCGGAGCAAACGGCAGTTTTTCATTCTTTGACTCCGGATATTGATGATGATGAAGAGAATTTTCGTAAGAAGGTGGAAGAAATTTTATCAAGGGGTTATTTTATCGGAGTAAATGGAATAATTACCTTTAAAAACGCCAAAATAATTAGAAATGTTTACAAAAAGTTTTTCGAGCTTGGGGATTTGGAGAAAATGTATGAGGCAGGATTTATATTTGAAACAGATGCACCTTTTTTGGCCCCAGAGCCAAAAAGAGGGGAGAGAAATGAACCCGGGAATTTAGGCCATTTGCTTAAAAATCTTTAATGCTTCCAGAGCTTAGGCAATCACCGCAATTCCGGCCAGCAGAATTGATTTCTGTCGGGAGTACTCTTCATGGAGTATCGTCGCGAAAAGCTGGATTGGTATTAGAATTGCTTGGTAATGGTTTGGTTTTACCGCAGGCCATCAAGAATACGCATGATCTAGTAAATAGATTGATTCAGATTGACACAGGAGAGTTAGGAAATTGTATAGCAATGGGCGTGCCCATTGAAGAGATTTTGGATTTGAACGGCAGACTGGTGAGTCAAACCAGCCTGCCTTCCGTGACTCGCACCAGGCTCTTAAATCAATACACAAGTGCTCCTCATAGGGTGATTGCTGCTCAAAATACAAGTATTCCTATCAAGGCATTTCTCGAAACGCAGATCAATCAAGGAGGGCAAAATCGAGTGAATCTGGAGGAAGAATTGAGAAATGTTACAACCATTGGGGGATACTGGGGGATGTTAAGAGATCTGCCCGAAGGGGATTTAAATTTAATACTGTGTAGTCAGGAACTTCCGGAAGATGCATTAATCTGGCCCAAAGCAGCTAAGGCATATCATCTTTTTGGGAATATTGCTATGTTGTCCGATGTGGGATGCCCAAATAAATATCTAGAACTTTTCAATCAATCTGAGGCTGACGAAGTAGTGGCACGCATACAAGAAGAGGCTAAAATTATTTAAACCCACGATTCATACATAATCGTTTTTTCAGGCTCAATTTCCTGCCAAATCCTCTCTGTAATAAATGGTATGAAAGGATTTAGCATTTTCATGTATTCTCTAAGGGCATAAAGTAGAACAGATTGAGCTTCTTTTCTTGATTTCTGTTCCTTTGGTCCTTGATTTATTGGATTACCTTCCCTGTCTTTTGTATACAATCTCGGTTTAACCTCTTCGAGGAACACATCACAGAAATAGTGCCAGAAATGGCTGTAGAGCTCCTCTGCTGCCATTCCAATACGGTAATTGTCGATATGTCTGATAATGGTCTGCTTGAGTGTCATGAGCTCTCTTAGTAGTTTTTTATCTTCTTTATTTGAGCTTTTGTCTGAAGGTTTGATATTCTCCGTGTTCGAGAGCACAAATTTGCTTGCGTTCCAGATTTTATTCAGAAATCTTTTATAGCCTTCGAGTTTTTCATAGCTGACAGGGTAGCTTGCTCCGGCTTTATTCCCAACCAGATACATTAGTCTCAGGGAATCTGCGCCATATTTCTCGATTATTTCTTCGGGAAGAACTACATTCCCTTTAGATTTACTCATTTTCTGTCCATCGGCGGCTTTAACCATTCCATGCAGATAAACATGTTTAAATGGAATTTTCTTTTGAGTATAAAGACTTAGCATCATCATCCGGCTTACCCACAATTCTAAAATGTCATGCATAGTCTCCATAATGTCTGTTGGGTAGAAAGTATCGATCAAGTCATTTGCGATCAAGGGCGCGTAAGCCCACTGACCAGAGGAGAACCATGTATCAAAAACATCTAGATCCTGAATCCAGTCAGATTCTGGTTTGATTCTCATCTCAAATCTCTGAAGATTGTCTATCTGGCCTTTCCTTGATTCTTCTGGAGTTTCGCCTAATAATTCTCTTTTTAGGATTCTGATTATTCCAAAGTGTGTGACAAGAAGAATTTTTTTACCGGAATAATCATTGCGAATCATATCAAGGAATGCTCGCACCCTGTCTTCGACTTTGTTTATACTTTCTCCTTCAGGAATTTCTTCCTGATATTGTTCTTCGATTTTCTTTGCGAGTTTTGGATATTCTGTTTCGACCTGCTGCCATGTTTTCCCTTCAAGAATTCCGAAATCTCTTTCTCTGATCAATTCTGTACTGATAACTTCTAATTTGAGCTCCTTTGCGATAATTTCTGCAGTTTCTTTTGCGCGTTTCAGATCGGAGCTGATGATCATGTCGTATTTTTCGTTTGATTCTTTGAGTGTCCTGGCAAACATCTCGGCTTGAACCTGCCCGGTTCTATTGAGTTTGGGATCAAGCGAGCCGCAGAAAGCTTTTATTTTGTTGTGATCGGTCTGTGCGTGGCGGACGACTGTGAATTTGGTCAAATTGTTTTCAATATTCGCATCAAGTTTTTCTTTAAGCAGTCCTTTAACTATTTCTGATCTATTCCCATAGTCAGAGCTAGCATAATGCATTTTATTTTTCTCTAAATGGGCCTTTGCTCCAGGGATAAGCTTTACAAAATCTTCAAAATTTTTCAGGGTCATCAATTCGTCGTTATCTGAATACACGATGTCAATGTTTTTAATTAGATCTTTCAATTGGTCATAGTCGTGAGCATTTGTGATTAAATCTAGATATTTTTGATCTCGTCCATTTGATCTTGGCTTCCTACATCCTGGAGCAAGCATTATTAAACTGTTTACTTTGATTTTATTGTCTAGCAAATACCTTAGAATAGCCCTTGTTCCTAAAGAGTGGGCGACAATGATGGAGGCTTCATCAAAGTCATATTTCTTAAACTCGTCGACATAATTTTTGTATTCTGGGTCATCTAATCCTTTTACGTCCAAAATTGCTGCATGAGGATATTCATTTTTGATTTCTGGAAAGAGCTTCCTATTTGCATACCCGTGTTTACCTGGGATCAAGAATAAATTCTTTCGATTTTCCGATCCTGGCTCGTCGATTTGCACTTTAGCTAGACCTTTTGCAACCGCGTCGTAAATACCATCTACTTGAACGCCGTTGATGGTTTCAATAATCTGCCCCGTTTCCTGGTTTACTTCTTCTTTAACTTCACCTTTGTACCAAACCGGTATTCTATATCCCCACCAAAGCGATCTGGAAACCGGCCAGTCATGGAGATTTTCCATCCAATGAAGATATTTTTTCTTCATATAATCAGGATGAATCTGCACTTCGCCATTTTTGACAGCATCAATTGCAGGCTGCTTTAGTTTTTCTACATCAATGAACCACTGAGAAGACATAATCTGCTCAACTACGGCTTTTGATCTCTCTCCGATCATGACGTTCATTTTGTGCGGCTCGCGTTTGACAATTAAGCCTTGTTTTTCCAGGTCTTTGCTAATTTCTTCTCGGCATTCTTCAGTAGTTAGGCCCTTATATTTTTCAGGAATCGGTCCGGTCATCTTGGCATCTTTGTCGATGACATTTATATATCCGACTTTTTTTTCTTCACCATTTTCAACATTCCATTCATTCATCATTTTGTAGTCGTCCATGGAGTGAGCAGGGGTAAGTTTGACAGCACCTGTTCCAAATTCCATATCAACATGAGGGGAGGTGATAACTGGAATTTCCCGGTCAACGAGCGGTAAAATTAACTTCTTTCCGATTAGATCCTTGTATCTTTCGTCCTTTGGATTTATGACAACGGCAGTATCTCCAAGCATAGTTTCTGCGCGGGTGGTAGCGACGGTTAGGTATTCCCGGCCAGTCTCGATAAATTTTTTCAGATTTTCTGTATTATCCTGATAATGAAAAGTTATCCACCCGCGTTTTTTTGCAGGCGAAAGATTTTCAATATTATCATCAATAAATAAAATCTCTTCTGGTTTTAAACTATACTTTTCTTCAAATTTCTCGTAGGCTTTTGGATCTGGTTTCGGATTATTTGTATCTGCCGCGAAATACTGGAAATCGAATAGCTTTAAATATTGGCCATCACTGTCATGCTCAACAAGATTTTCTTCTTTAGTATTTGATAAAAGCCCGATTTTATAATTTTGATGCTTCAAATCTTTAATGAGCGCGATAATTTCCTGATCAATTGTTTTTTGCTCATCTGCCTTTACAACAACTCCGTAAATGTCAAAAACAATAGTTTTTATTTTTGGCTTTTTGTTTTCGCCGGCAATAGGATAATTGATATAAACCAGCTCTCCGTCTCTTTCTTCGCGTTCCGTATCAATGTCAGCAAGTGTGGTTTTTGCAATAGGATCCCAGTTTACAATCCTTACTCCCTTGTAAACCATCTTGTCTTCAAACATTTTTGTAAATGTCCCTAAAACAGTTTTTACGATTTTCGGATCAAGTGTGAAAATATTACGATCATAATCGCTTGATAATCCGATTCTTTGCTCATCAGCCATTACCATCGGCATGAGCTTTAGGAAATGTGAGTATGAAGCCTTGTAGAATTTGTCACGGCCCATGTCCTGTTTCGTCTTTTTTTTGTTTTCCCAGAAAATTTTCTCCAAAACGACTTCTCCTTGGATTCCTGCGTGATCTTTTCCGGGCTGGCCAAGGACTTTTTTGCCTTTCATCCTGTTGTACCTGAGGAAGACATCTTGGTAAGCGTATCCTGAGACATTTCCAATATGCGGTCTCATATAGGCATTTGGCGGGGGATTAACTATGCAAAACGGCTCTCTGCCATCCGTTTTCATTTCTTCCGTCGAAAGAAGACCGCGTTCAGGATGATATTCAGGTTTAAAAAATTTCCCATCAAGCCAGTATTTCAAAATCTCTGGCTCAGTATTTCCGGAATTGTATGGTCCTTTTGGTAGCATTGTATTTTAGTCTAACATGAAAATATCAAATGAAAAACCCCTGCCAAACCACAAAATACTATTGTGATCTGACAGGGGTCTTTTGTAAACTCTTGTAAATAACTAAGACGGTACCACCCTTTGTTTCACTCATTAAAAGCTTTTTGCGGAGCTAATCCCGGGAGGTTCTACTTGCAAAATTATTTCACACTCTGCGTTCTTCCTCCTTCAAATCCGGGGACGTTATTTCCGGAAGTGATTTAATTATAGCACAGAGAGAAGGGAATTATTTAATGTCGATTATTGTGATCTCTGGCGGGCAGTTGATGCGTGCAGAAATACCAGTTACACCAAGTCCGCGGTTTAGAAACATCTTTATCCCCGCTTTGTTCTTGTAGCTCCCAGACACCCATCTTCCGAAAGCTTTGAACCAGATTGGCTGAATAAGTCCCATCAATACATGAGCCGAAATCCATTTATTCAGCCTTATCTGCCCGCCGCCATGATTATGGCCGCAAAGGACAAAATTGACGCCTTTGGCATTTACTTCATTCATTTCTTCAACCAGTCTTGGATTGTGAGCCAGGATTATATTGAATTCTCCGGGTTTGTATTTTGAAAGGTCGTTCTTCTTTGCCCAAAGCGAATCAAGTCCAAATACATTGACTCCTCCAATTTCAAAATTTTCGTTCCGCAAAATTGTTATCCCGTTTTTCTCCAGTTCTTTTTCAACCAGATCTCCGTATTTGAAGTTTTCTGTTCTAATAAGATCTTTTTGAAAATCTCCTTTTCTAATATCATAGTCATGATTTCCAAGTATGCCGATTTTGTGCTTTGCGTTTAAAATTCTCAGTTCTTCGAGCTGCCTAAAGTTCGTATTTCTATCGTGGACGAAATCGCCTCCAAACAGAATTGCCGTGGGCTTCAGGGTATTTATTTTTTCAAAAGCTTTTTTGTAATAATTCTTTGGCATAAACTCATGAAAATGCAGGTCCGTGATAAATACAAGCCGTAAATTAGAAGGCTTGTGGCTGATCTTAATAAATGTAGTTCTTGGATTATAGGAAAAAGGTTTAAATAGCAGATAAATAAAAACAGGAAGCGCGAATAATCCTGATGCAATTAGGAGTAAATCCAGGATGAAAATGCTGCTGGCAAGAGAAATCAACGAGAACAGCAGACATCCTATAAAGAATAGATCGAACCCATAGATGTCAAAATATTTTTTCCATTTTCCCTTCATAATTTTTCCATAATTGCGCAAGAATTGCCCATTATAATGCATTTATGAAATTATTGAACTATTTATTTCCAAAACAATGCATTAGCTGTTCAAGCTTTGGTGAATATCTATGCAAAGTTTGCGAGTACAGATACTTAGAACGTACACCTGCTCAACTATGTCACGTTTGCAAAATGGAAACAGCAGGCGGGTTTGTTCATAAGGCTTGCAAAAGAAAGACCACGCTTGATGGCGTAGTAGTTTGCTGCAAATACAACAAAACTGTCGAGCATTTGATAGCCGAGCTGAAATATAATTTTTATACAGATATTGTCAATTATCTGGCAGAATATTATGAGGCAGGATTTCTCCTGTTGCCTGGAGATAAGGCAGGGACAAGTCTTGTTCCAGTCCCGCTCCATAAAAGAAAGCTCAAATCAAGAGGTTTTAATCAAGCAGAATTAATTGCGAAAAAACTGATATCAAAGCTGCGAGTATCAAATGAGATTGATTGCCAAAATCTTTTAGTACGTATCAGAAACACAAAAACCCAGGTTGGAATGAGCAGAAAAGAGAGGATCGAAAATTTGGAAGATGTCTTCAGGATCAATCCAAAAGAAAAAATCCCCGAGAGAGTAGTTTTGATTGATGATGTTATGACTACGGGTACAACCCTGGAAGAATGTGCGTATGTCCTGAAAAATGCAGGCACAAAAAAAATCTATGCACTAGTGTTTGCTCGCGGTTAATTGATCGGGAAAGATATAATGAATTTTGTCCCCTGTCCAACTTTGCTCTTTACAATTATGTCTCCGTTCATTTTCCCAATCATTTTTTTGCACATTGGAAGTCCAATACCATGCCCGGTTGGTTTGAAGAGTTTTTTTGCAAAAGGAGTGAAAAGCTTTTTAAGTTGTGTGCGGGAAATACCTTTTCCCCGGTCCTCGAGCACAATTTTGACTTGTTTTTTTGTAATTATAGTTTTTAGCGAAATTGCCGGCTTTTGCCCTTTTCTGGGTGAATGTACATAGGAATTCTCTGCTAGTGTCATTAAAACATCCATCAAAACTTCATTATCCGCTTTTATTATAGTTTTTTCCTGCATCCTAGAGTAAGTGAAACAAGGGCAATTGTGATTGTGGCTTTTATCGCAGTATTTGTAACCAAGAGATTTCGCCTTTACATAAAATGCTTCTAAAAATTCATTAAGTGGAATGACTTGCATCTTTAATGGATAATCGAGCATCTCCATCTTTGCAACTTTTAGAAGATCAGAGACTTTTTTATTCACAAGATCCAGTTCTTTCCTGATTTCTTGCACACTTTCTTCCCGTGATTTTTCGTCGCCGTGTTCATATAGTTCAAGCAGGCCGTAAATAACGGTAAATGGGGTTTTGAGTGAATGAGCGATTTCGGAAAAGAATTTACCTTGATTTGAATACATGTTTTCAAGTTGCTCGATAGCTTCATTTACTCTGCTGATGTCTCGAAATGAAACATTCATAAGAGTTTTTCCTCCTTGCTTGAATGTTGTGGTGGTTACTTCCACCGGTACAATATTTCCTGATTTTGTTTTCAGTTTCGATAAATATGTTGATTTTTTCTTCCTCAGTCTTTCTCTTTCAGCTGCTATTCTTTTCATGTTCTCTCTTTCTTCGTCATTTGCTATTAAGAAGTCCCCCGTTTCATTTGCTTCTATCTCTGGAACTGTGTATTCGGTAATTTCGGATAATTTCGGACTGACATATATCAATTTCCCGTCTTCAAATACAAGAAGACCATCGGTTGAATTATCGATGATTTTGATAAGCTGGTTTCTTTCGTGTTGGGTTTTTTCGAGTAACGACTTGTTTTTCATTTTATCGACTGAATTTGCTCAAATTTGGTATAATTATAGCGTATTTAAAGAGTTTTTAGCACCTTGACAACATCTTGTTTGAAATCGCGATTCACCGGGAGGATCTGTCTGGATCTTGCCGGGGGATGCGCGATTTGACAGGGAATATATGTTTTTTGCTGCGTGTCGAGCTTTTCTTGTATCTCAGCTCGTAAATGTAAGATGCAAGTAGTGCCGTTTCTGGCACTGACCACAAATAACCGTCAAAAACAGAATCACCAATACAGTTAATGAAATTGTTGCTGGAGCTAGAGTAATGTTCTCTGGTCTACAGTTCAATTCATTTTCTGTAGCTGCTTAACCGGTTGAGCCCTTGGCTCCCTCTTAAGCCCGTTTGAAACTTTCTTCTCAGGTGGAATTTTTCAAGCGTAATTTAGCCTGGGCGCAGGGATTATTTCGTTTGTTTAGCGGGATAATTTCGAAGCACTAATCTAAACAGTCGGGTTTTGGTTTTTGACTATTTTTATCCTGACCCGTCTGAAACAAATAGTCTACACATGTAGAGGCAACTAGCAATATTTCTTGAACGGGGTTTCAATACCCCCATCTCCACCAACTTCTGTTGACCTCTGGAACTGGTTCTCAGTTAGTTGTTCTCGAGGTTCCGACATCGTATACTTGGCTCTATAGTCTATACTATGCTCCACCATTGATTCTGCTTTATTCAGCCCAAAATTCCTCTGGTGCTAGGCCTTTTCTTTGTCTTTCTGCTGCATCTCCATCGCCTACTAGATGGTAACCAATTAATTTGGCATAATTTTCAACTCCTGTCATCTGCTTCGTTTCAAAATAGTCTAATAGATAGGATATGTTGTGCGAATTTGAAAATTGAGCACTATAATAATAGCCAGATAGCCCTGCATTAGCACAAAGAGATCTGAGATGCGCTAGGAATCCTTCTCTGTCTGAATGTCGATAGAATTTAAAGATTTTGCCGATTACTTCTTGAAAATCTCTAGTTTCTGGGTCGAAGGTTGCGAGTGCATCAAGTAATTTAGCAAAGGCTTTAAATGGTCTAGCACTGGGACGGGCCATATAAGAGTCTTTTCGTATATCTAGTACTTTTGAAGCAAGTTGCTCAAAAGATGTAACTTCTGGATCAATACTATAAGCGGCAAAAAAATCTGTCATCCATTCGTTAAACAACGAATGGTGTTCTTGTGTATCTACTATTTCTTCTTCTGCTTCATTATTCTTTCTTGTAATTCTCATCTCAGAAAAGCCATGCTGTTTTATTGTGATATCAGGAGATTCTGTCTTGATTATTTTGGTTTGACATACAGCATGTGAGCTTTCATGCATCGAAACAAAAGTGGCTTCCTCTCTAGTCATCGGTCTTACACCATCCAATCTGCCAGTTAAAACATTGGGGGATGATAAGACGGTATTTACAATTATACGGGTTGGTATGTCATCTGTATCATGTATAACTGTACCCCTGTATAAATGGACTTCGCTTATAGGTATGACTAAGGCCTGCCCAGTTTCTCTGAATACGGATTCTAAGCCTCTTGTATTTACAAATTCTACTTCTGGGACTTTATGTACGATGTCATTTCCAGCTAATTCATATAGAGTCTCTCGAGCAGTAGCAATAATTGGCAACAAATCTAGTTGCTCACTTTCTTCTATTCCTGTACCATTCCATGAGTCTTTGACCATAGGATCAATGGCGTATTGTATATCAAGGGCCATGTCTCGTAGTGTGTATAAGTTGCTTAGATCTGGAGTACTGTGTTCTTGTTCTTGTGTTGCCATGATATTTAGACAGAATAATATGTTAACATCTTGATGAACAGTTAAAAGATATAAATTACTCCTCAGTTCAGCGCATCGTATATAGTCTCTGAAATCGGCTTCATCATTTTAACCGCCTCGTTTGGTGTTGTATTTTTATCCAGTACCACAATCACATAGTCAGTCAGCTCGCCGTACACTATTCCTGAATCGTTATAAGCTTCGCCGCCGCCGTCAGTTGTCACCCAGCCCGTTTTATGAGCAAAAGTCACTCCCCTCTCAACTGGAAGGCCCTGTTTGATCCTGTTGTCATAATGTGCTCCTGTATTTAGCAGAAGATAGAGCAAAAAGTCATTTGTTTCCTTTGAGAGATACTCCTGATGATAAATCCCAATATATAGTCTTCCAAGATCACTGGCCTGCACAACATGCGGGGAGCGCATAATATTATCTACTCCAAGTTCGCTTCTTACCCGTGCATTGTAAGTAGCGTTTCCGCCAAGCATTTCTTCGAGCTCCATCATAGCAGTGTTGCTTCCATGAATAATCAACCTTTCAAGAGTTGGGCGGACATACGAAAGACTGTATTTGCCTTTATCCACGTCACGCAAAGTAATAATTGCATAAGGAAGCTTCGATGTGCTGCCAGGAGCGAAAATCTTTTCCTCATTGATACCAAAACTTTCTTCTCTTTTCAGATCATAAACATAAATGGCATACTTTGATTTTTGATCTCCAAGGATATCCTCAATTTCTGTTTTAAGCTCTATAAAATCAATATCCGGAAGTGTGACATTTATATGAAAAGTGTACTCAAAACGGGCCTCTTCGTCCTCGCTCACAATACTTATGTCATATGTCCCAATGTCCCCGAGTGCCGGGCTGATAGAAAGCATATTTTCTTCTAAAGCAGCAAAAGAGGGTAGATCAGATTCTGCCGCACTGAAGCTGGAATGAAGGCCGACCATAGTTGTACTATTTACCGCCGCTTGAATCTCTTTCTCCTGAATATTGACTTCCTTTTGGGGTAATTCATCCGATGCCCACATCTCCGCTTGTTGAAAATTATATTCAAAGTCGTCATTGGCAAGATAAGCAAATGAGAACAACACAAAAAATAAACCAAAAGCAGCCAGAAAAATTATCACTTTTGTTTTAGGAGATTTCTTCAACACCTAATAAGGCTAATAAAGCTAAGTAGATACATTATTGTAATTAATTGATCAGAAAAGTCAATGAAGATAAATTAGATTGCACGCCAAAACATTTGCTATACTCGTTTTATGTACTACCTTTATGTTCTTCAATGCCGGGATAATTCTTACTATACAGGCATCACAAACAATATTGAAAAACGGCTGAAAACTCACCTTGCAGGCAAGGGGTCTAAGTATGTCCGTTCAAGACGGCCATTCAAACTTAAATATTTAGAAAAGCACCCGGATAAATCAAGCGCTTCAAAGAGGGAGGCAGAAATAAAAAGCTGGAGCAGGAAAGAAAAAATTGAGAAGTTAGACCTATCAAGGTATAATACTTCCAATTAATTAAATCCATTGGATACGACAAACAAAGAAATTGAAAGCGATATTGAAAGGTTATCAAGCGAGTTTAGCCGGTTCATAAATAGATTCGAAAAACTCGAGCGAGCCGTCGGTAGTATATTTAGGGAAACAGGCACAGAAGAAGGCCGAAGTCTTTTTCAGCAAATTGACGGAATGGAGCGCAAAATTTTAGAATTCGATAAAAACCTCGCAGAAATCCAGAGAGATGTGGCAGCTTCAAGGAAGTTGCTTGAGTATGGAGATATAAGGCTCAAAGAGATCATGCAGGCGCTTTCTCTCATTTACCGCAACACAGACGAACTTGAAGAAAGTATGATGGATGCAGAAAATATCCAAACCAAATAATCATTACAAAATAAGAAAATGGCCGATGAAAGAGCAAAACAAATTAGAGAAAAATTCCAAAACCAAGTCGTAGGGCTGATAACCGAAAGGCTGAAAGCCGGTGAGATGAGCCAGGATAGATCCAAGAAGATTGCTGCAATGGTTCTTGAAAAACTGCCAGAAGAGATAAGCTACCAAGAGCTCATGCAGGTAATACCAAAGTTAGATGACGAATTTGTAGAGCTGGCTGCCGTTGTCGTGCCGATCATGACTGAGTATGAAAAAAAGCTCCACGCAACAATAGAAGATAAAGTGCTTGAGCTTGTGAGAGCCAGAAAGTTCAAAGAAGCAATGATCGCAGCAAGAAAAGGTATCGAACTGGAGAAGCAATTAACGTAAATCGGGCTTCTTGTGTTAAAATCCAAGGGTTCGGCCAAATAATATTTGAAATTTATTACTAAAAAACTATGGATGGGGGTTTTCTATTTGTAGCACCACTTTTTGAACTTGTTTTTAATTCTTTAGTCTTTCTTTACAGAATATTAGGAGAAGATATGGGGCTTGCCTTGATAGCTGTCGCACTGCTATCTAGGATTGTTGTTTATCCGCTGACTGTAAAGCAGCTCAAAAACGTCGATAAAAATAAAGAATTCCAGAAAAAGTACGAAGACGTAAAAAGTAAATACAAAAATAACAAAGACAAACAGGCAAAAGAACTTGCAAAACTCCAGGGAGAATATCTCCCCGGACAGCTTTCCGGCTGCTTTACAATTATTTTGCAGTTACTTCTTCTTATCCAGATAAATTACGTCATTAGGAATTTGCTCAAATACGGAGCAGAGGGTTTCAATACACTAGCTTATGGTTTTATAGATAAATTCCCCGCAGGTTATCAGTTTAATCTGCATTTTCTAGGAGTATTAAATCTTGGAGAATCTGCAAGGGATCAGGGGCTGACGAATTTCGCTGACTCGTGGCCATATTTAGCGATTGCAGGCTTTCTTGTTTTGACACAATATTTTTCAATGAAAATACTTTCTGGACTAACTAAAGATCAGAAAAAAGAAGAAGAGAAAAAACGTGAGCTGGCAAAGAAGAAAAAGACCAAAAACAAGAAAGCCGGAGAAGAGGACGTCCCAAGCTTTGGCGAGGTTTTCCAGGATACAAATAGGCAGATGATGATGTTTTTCCCGCTTATCCTTGGGTTCTTCTCATTAAATTACCCAAGTGGGCTGAGTTTGTATTTTGCGACAACGAGCTTGTTTGTTATAATCCAGCAGGGAATTCTCAAAAGGGATAAGATTATAGAGAATTTAAAAAAGAAATATTTTGTCGAAAAAAATAATGGACGAAAATAGTATTAAACAAATCGTAGAAACAGCTGGGAAGATAATTGAGAAACTCGATATGCAGGCCGAGATAAAAGCGGAGCTTGAAGACGGGGATAATGATAAAAGCTATCTGAAGATTCACATTGAAGGAGATGAGCTTGGACTTTTGATTGGATTTAAAGGGCAGGGAATTTTAGCTTTGCAGCAGTATTTAACTATTATAATGAGCCTGAATTTGAACCAGGAAAAAAAGGATGATTCTGAGCAACAGGAAAGACAAAGAATAAATATTCTTGTTGATATCAATGATTACAAAACAAAACAGGAAGACCAGGCCAGGCAGACGGCACTACGAGCAATTGATCAGGTATTAGAATCCGGACAGCCGGTTGAATTGCCTCCTATGGATCCTGCTAAAAGAAGAATTGTACACCTGACAGTTAGCGAGGATGACAGAATTGAAAGCGAAAGTGTAGGCGAGGATTCAGACAGAAGAGTTGTCATCAAGCCATCCAGATAAATTTAGTAACTTATTAAAGGCATAAATAATGAAATTAAACGCAAAAAAAAGAGAATTAAAAGGGAAAAAGGTTAAGACGCTAAGAGAAGAAGGTATGGTCCCGGCGGTTATCTATGGAGCAAAAAGAGATTCGGAAGATTTGGTATTGGATTTGAAAGAATTTCATCAGGTTTATATAGATGCCGGAGAAAATAAGCTGATCAATCTTGAAATTGAAAAAGGAAAACCCGCTCTTGTTTTGATCAAAGAAGTCCAGAAAGATTTTCTCAGAGATCAGTTTTTGCATGTTTCATTCTATGAAGTCGATCAAAATACGAAACTTACAGCTCAAGTTCCAATTGAACTGACAGGGATTTCTATGGCGGTAAAGAACAACATTGGTTTTCTCGTAAATCCTATGGATGAAGTGACGCTCAGGTGTTTTCCTAAAGATATTCCAGAACTTATCAAAATCAGTATTGATGATTTGAATGAAATAGGAGATAGTATTACATTAAAAGATGTTGAATTACCTGAAAATGTTGAGTTTTTGAGTACGGCAGATTTAACAACAGCAATTGCATATATAGCACCTCCTCAAAAGGAGATTGTCGAAGAAGAGGTTGTTGAAGAAGCAGAAGGCGAAGAGGGCGCGGAAGGTGAAAAGGGTGAGGAAGGCGAAGAAGGCGTGGAAGGTGAGAAGAAAGAGGGAGATGAAGCAGGAGAAGGACAAGAAGAGGAAGCCGATAAAAAATAATAATACAATTCAACAAGTGAAATACAAAGGATGTCAACGCAGCCTGCCCAAAATACACAAATTGACATTTCTCAACTCCCTGAGATCCAGACTCTTTTGGATCAGGTAAACTCGGCAAGTATCCCGAATGAACTAAAAGAGAAACTCAGGACAATGGCCAGCCGCCTTGTGATAGCAGCCAAATCCGGCGTATATTCGAGTGAATTTGAAAGTATCAAAAAATACGCGGATTGGATAATGGCGATCCCATGGAGCAATTACACCGAGGATAATCTTAATATCCAAGATGTTGAAGCAAAGCTCAATGCCGGTCATTATGGTCTGGAAAATGTCAAAGCAAGATTATTAGAATATCTTGCTGTTTTGAAACTCAATACCCAGAATACTCAAACAGCTGAAAATCCTGCGTTGGAGGCTACGGCGCCTGAGATCAAGAGCATAGCTACAAACGCACCTATTCTTTGTTTTGTCGGTATCCAGGGTGTTGGTAAAACTTCGATGGCAAGGTCAATCGCGTCAGCTCTTGGACGTCAGTTTGTACGCATTTCACTTGGAGCACTTGGCGAATCTACTGCGCTTAGAGGAAGAAGCCGGGCTGACAAAAACCCTGAACCCGGGGAAATTGTGAAAGCGCTTGTAAGGACCAGAGTTATGAATCCGGTAATATTACTTGATGAAATCGATAAAGTCAGCTCTGAAACAGGTCTAAGAGCCGATGTGATGGCAGCGCTCCTTGAGATTTTGGATCCGGAGCAAAACTCTACATTTAGAGATCACTATATTGACTATCCGGTTGATCTATCAAAAGTGCTTTTTATATTCACGGCAAATAATCTAGGAGGTGTTTCAAGCGCACTTTTGGATAGACTTGAAATTATCAGATTCTCGAGCTATTCACTAGATGACAAGAAAATTATTGCTCAAAAATATCTCCTGCCAAAAGTGCGCAAAGCCACAGGTCTTACGGAGGCGCAGCTCCAATTCAGCGATGATGTCTGGGACTTGATCATTAGACCTCTAGGATTTGATGCCGGCGTCAGACAATTAGAGAGAAATCTGATGGAGCTTGCAAGAAAAGTTGCTAAAAGAATAGTTGATGGGATTGCTCCTTCCGTTATGATTACTCCTCAAAACTTCAGGGAGTTCATCCCCCAGGATATTGATGTATACACTTGATTCGCACTGCAAAAGTGGCTGTTTTATGCTATAATTAGGCACACTTCCCGAAAAGATGTTACGCGAAATAAATGAAATTAATTCTTGCTAGTAAATCTCCTCAAAAGAAGAGTCTTCTGAATAAACTTGGGCTTGTTTTCAATGTAGAGGACCCAGATATTGAGGAGAAAGTGAATAAAGGGGAGAATCCGGAGAATTATGTACGGAGAATGGCGCTTGAGAAAGCCCAGAAAGTCTCCAAGACGAATAAAGGGGCACTTATTGTTGCTCATGACATGGTTATTGATCTTGATGGAGATATAATCGGCAAGCCAAAAGACTCAAAGGATGCAGAAAAAGTTTTAAAAAAGCTGAGCGGGCGTGCCCATGAAGTGGTTTCTTCTGTTGTGCTGATGATTGACGGTGAGCCGAAATATCAAGGAGCACAGAGAACTTCGATAAAATTTAAAAAATTAACTCCAAAGCAGATAAAAGACTACGTTGCTACTGAAGAGCCATTGGACAAGGCTGGAGCCTATGCGATTCAGGGTGATGGCGGCATGTTTGTAGAATCAATTGAGGGAAGTTATTTCAATATTGTCGGTCTGCCTCTTAATCCACTGGTTCGAGCGCTTCAAAAAGAAGGTGTGGAGGTAGATGATAGTGTCAAACAGACTATAGAAATGCAGGAAGAGTCAATTAGCGGCAGCTTCCCAAGATAAATTCCTTTTCCAGTTTTTTCTCTTTATTCTTCGCTTAAAAATTCTTTCCAGTCAGTATCTCTTTGCATATAGTCTTCAATAGCCTGCCTTACAAGCTGTGCTTTGTGCATTCTTTTATAGTCACTTGCCCATTCCAGGTATCTATCGATTTCTGAAGGAATGATAAGAATGAACTTGGTGTCGAGACTGCTTTTGACTTTTGCTATTGTAGTATCAAGCAATTTCTGTATATCTTCGTCGGAATTGTATTCTGCATAAAAAAGGTATTTATTTCTATCCGAAGAACCCTTTAATGTAGCTGAAGGATTCTGCTTTTTGGGATTATACAGGGCAATTACGGGCTTTTTTTGATTGAGGGCTGTTGCAATTTGAAAGCCCAAGCCGCTTGATATCAAGCTGGTTTCTGCTACTACAAAATCACAGTTTTTGATAGATTGCATATTCCTTTTGTATGAATTCTCAAAATGTTCTGCGTCTTCCTCTTTGGTTGCTGTCATCCATTCTGAATCAACACTATGAGCAGATTTTTTTAGCTCTTTGATAACCTTTTTGTATACTGGATACATGCTACTATCGCGAACTCCAAGAAAGAAAATTTTCATTTTTGATTACTAATATATAATGCAAGTAATTATATAGCCTTATATATATTAAGTCAATAGCTTTTGCGGGCAGAGAGCATAATTGAACTACCTAAAACTGGAAAGCGGAAATCCTTATGAAATATTTTGTAATATGTCGGGCTAAAAGGAAACCCTCTTGTTGTTTTTTGAATCGTCTTTCTTTCAAAACCATTATCGGTCAATACATCTTTTAATTCAGAGAGATTCGGCAGCCATACGTGCGCTTGATCTCGCCAAGTAGCTCTTGTCCAAGTTTCCCTATTTGGAATACGAATGAAAATATAGCCATTTGGTTTTAGTACTCGGAGGGCTTCTTGAAGAGCATGAACTACTTCATCTGGCGATAAGTGTTCCAAGATATCAAATAAAAGAACTGCATTAAAAGAATTATCTTCATAATCCAAGGAAGTGGCGGAACAAATCTTGTAATCATCATTGTTATTTATTGGATGATTTAGCAATTCTTTCGAAATGTCACATCCAAACACTTTATAATTTGTGTGAAGTTTTTTACTCCAATAGCAAAAGTGACCAGGACCAGAGCCAATATCCAATACCTTTCCATTGATGGAATATTTATTAACCCATTTGTTAAGATCAATGAACTTGTATTTGACCGAAGATTCGGGATTTAAATATGACCCATCTCGCGGATAATTTATTCCCTGATTATGTTTCTGACCTCCATAGTAGCCGATGTCATAATAATCTCCACCTAAAGGTTCCCGCTTTGGTATTACCCCTCGTGTAAAGTGATTGTCTGTGTAGTAGTTTTTGTTTATAATTTTAAATATTGTCCCCAACAAGTCAATATATTAATTATATAATTATACCAATTTATTCTCATCCTATCAATTTTATCACAAGTTTGTTTCCCACTCGAAAAAAATCTTCATATGCTGTAAACTGATTTTACCACCTTAATCAAAGATGGGTGTTTGTTTTGGACTCCTATGAGGATACCATTCTTTTCAAAAAAGAAAAAAGCGAATGAAACGGACGAGATACTCCTGGCACTTGATGTAGGAACCAGATTTATCAAAGCCGTAATATTCAAGCGCGATGGATTAAATGTCAAAGTTTTAGGCTACGCAAAAACTCCGCAGCAGAGCAACTCCATGCACAGCGCTATGATTGTCAATCTCCAAAATGTGATCAGTTCGACAGATATCTGCATCGGCAGAGCGCTGAGTGCCGCAGACAAAATCGCGGGCACTGATCTTGGTCTGCCAGACAAGGTTATCCTTGGTATTGCTGGTGAATTGGTCAAAGGGGTAACAATAGTAGCAGACTACGACCGGGAGAAGCCAAATAAAAAGATTGAACAAAAAGAAATTGACGATGTAATGGCTCAGGTCAAAGACCAGATGTTTGATCAAGTCAAAGCGGACATGTCTGAAGAATTAGGGCTAAATGAGGCACAGATAGAGGAAATCTCGACGAGCCTTGTAGCGACATACTTAGACAATGTAAAGCTTGATAATCCGATAGGATTCACCGGCTCAAAGGCAGAATATTCCATTTACACAACATTTTCCCCAAGTCTACATTTGAATTCACTCAAAGAGCTTGCCGACAAACTCGGTCTGGAAATTCTTGAAGTAGTTGTTGAACCCTATGCGATAGCAAGAAGTGTAAAAGGCTCCCATGATCAGGCATTCTCAGGGATATTCATTGATGTCGGAGGCGGGACAACGGACATTGCAGTGGTGAAAAACGGAGCTGTAATGGGTACAAAAATGTTCGCTTTTGGCGGAGATGTATTCACCAAGAGGATAGCAACCGATTTTAAGGTGGAGCTCGAAGAAGCGGAAAAAATGAAACTTGACTATTCAAATCAGAAACTGTCACAGAAACAGGCAAAAGCAGTCCAGGATAGTATCCAGAAGGATATCTCCGTCTGGACTGAAGGAGTTGAAATTTCGCTTGCAGAATTTGAGGAAATAGACACATTCCCGACTCAAATGTATTTTTCAGGAGGGGGCAGTATTTTACCTGATATTAGAAGAGGTTTGATGTCACACCCATGGCTGCAAGTGCTTCCGTTTGCGAAATTTCCAAAAATGGAATATCTTTTCCCAAATCAGCTTGAGGGGATAGACGATCAAACCAGAACGCTCATAGATCAAAGTGATATCGCGCCGGCAGCTTTAGCTTTAATGATTAGAAACTAAAAGAGATGGCAAGTGACAAAATCTTCGTCGATCTTGATGAGGAAATAGTTTTTACAGTTGAAAAAATCGCACAAGCTGCGAGTGATAGGGTGATAGTCGTAGTACCTGAAAGTGCCAACCTTGTAGCGAGTTTGATAAGTTTGAAACTTCTATCCAGCCAGATCGCCAAGTCAAATAAGCTGATTATCCTTGTTACTGAAGATAAACTTGGATTGAAACTATCCGAAAAAGCGGGTTTGATTTCAAAAGAAAAAATCAGCCAGATTGGTCCTGATGTCTGGGTCCAGGCAGAAGAAAAGAAAAAGAAGTTTCAAGAAGAAAGAAGAAAATTGAAAAATGAGCTTATTAGCAGCAGACAGGAAACAGATAACTACCAGATAATCGATAACAATTCGAAAGAAACACCTAAAGGACAGGAAGAAGCAAAGAAGGCTCAGCAGGAAGCTGAGGCTCAATTATCAAACCAGCCTGTCTACACTCCTCCAATGTCCCAGAAACCAAGACTGGACCCAAAAATAGTAAATCTTGGAAATATCAAAGTCTTGGCTGGCGGAGATATTGAGATTAACGAAAAATTCCAAAAAGAACTTCTGGAGACAGAAAAAAAAGATCCCGGAGTTCTTGATGGGAGAATAGAAAAAAAAGATGAAGTAGATATTAGAAGTGAAAATATTTTAAAAGAGAATGAAGAAGAAATAGAAGAAGAAAAGGAAAAACAGCAAGATAAAAATGAACAAAAATTTGAAGAGGAAGAGGAATTTGAAGAAGAAGCGGGGTTGGACACCGCAAGTTTGATTGGAAGAGATCTCTCGAAAATAGTGCCGGAGAATCCAAGAAAGAGAAGAATGCAGCAGGACTTTTCCAGGGGTCCAAAAACTCCTGTCATTCCCGCTGATAATCCAATTAATAGGGCTTTACAGCGAATCAAGCTGTTTTATAGCACGGGTAATACAAGGTTGAAAATAGCCGTAACTGCAGGGATTTCTCTCCTGGTCTTAATATTCTTATCGATGTTTGTGTTCAATACTGCAAGTTTGAAAATATATACAAAAGCTCAAAATGTTGCTGTGAGCAAAGAGATCACTGGAGAAATCGGCGGCAGCGAGATAAATGTTGAAAATTTGGTCATTCCTGTTTATCCATTGAAGATAAGCGATAGCAGCTCGAATACGACGGATACGACTGGAAATGTCGAAGATGGAAATAGGGCTCAGGGTCTTGTGACGATTTATAACAAAAAAGAAGAGGAAATAAATCTGCCAGCGGGCGCTTTGATGGAAAATATTTCTACAGGCTTGAAATACAGGGTGTTGGCCGCTACTGCAGTTCCGGCCGCTGTTGTAGACGGCGCGGATAATCTCAATCTTGGTGTCAAAAAAGATGTTTCGATACAAGCAGATAGTTTCGGGGAGAAGTACAATACCAGCGGAACTGCAAGCTATAAATTTGACGGCTTTACTACAGATGAATTAAGTGCAAAAAGCTTTGGGAGTATTGAGGGCGGGGACACGAGTGAAGAGAGAGCCGTTAGTGAAAAAGACATCACTGATCTGGAAGATGGTCTAGTCGATGAGCTGAAGAATAGACTGCTAAACGAGTTCAGGGATTCTGTTGCGGATGATGAGGTTCTTCTTGAAGAAACAATAACTTATGGAACGCCGAAATCATCTTCAGATGCCAAGGCCGGCGAAAAAGCCGACAATGTGACCGTAAGTCTGGAGCTTGAAGCGACAGCATATTTTGTAAAAGAGGCTGAGCTGAAGCAGATTGTCTCAGAAATTATTAAATCAGAAAGTGAATTTGAAGGAGAGGTGGATTTGGATGCACTTGATAATGTGGAAATCATCAATGTCGTGCCTGGAGAAAATGAAATAAAATTCCAGATTGATTCACAGGGGGATATCACTGCTGATTTCACCGAAGAGGAGATATCAAATGAGCTTGCCGGTAAATCAATTGGTGCTGCAAAAGAATATTTAAACAGCAAAGAAGGCGTTGAAGATTATAATTTGTCTGTAGGACCGTTTTTCCTGCCTGGGTTTATGAAATCGATGCCTTCTGCTGGTAAAATCAAAGTTGAGATACTTACTTCAAAATAAAAAAAGTCTTTCCAAATAAGGCCTTTTCAGCATTGGTTCGCGTACTTTTAAACTTGTCCAATATAAGCCTCTCTCTGTGATTGGAAAGACATTCTCATACTAGCAAAATTTATCAATCCAGGTCAATGAGTTTTTCTAGCTTGCTGGTCAAAGTTGTGCTAATATTACTTTATTGTTAAGGCTTTTTCACATGCTTGATATTAAATTTATAAGGGAAAATATTGATAGACTGCAAGAAGTTGCAAAGGATAAAAACGTGAGTGTGGATATAATAAAAATTATTGAATTGGATGACCAGTTAAAAAATTTAGAAAAGAGGCTAAATGAGCTACAAAAAGAAAGAAATGAGAATGCCGATCTTATGAAAAAATCCGGGGGGAAACCCGATCAAGCAGCAATTGATAAAGGCCGCCAACTTAAAGAGGAAATTCAAAAAATTTTAGAAGAGACTTCTCAAATAAAGCCGCAATTTGATGAGTTGATGGCATTTGTTCCGATGATCCCTTCTGAGGATACCCCTGTCGGTAATGATGAAAGTAATAATGTCGAAGTGAGGCGATGGAGTAAAGAGGGCGGTGATGGCGGTGATCCGGAGAAATTTAACTTTAAAATAAAAGATCACATTCAACTGGGACTGGATTTGGATTTATTCGATCTCGAAAAGGGTGCTACAACAAGTGGATTTAGAGGATACTATCTCAAAAATGATCTTGTTCTTCTCCATTTTGGGTTGATGCAATATGCTTTGAGCAAAATGATAGAGAAAGGATTTACTCCGATGGTTACTCCAACGATAGTAAATGAAAAGGTGCTTTTTGGAAGCGGGCATTTCCCTTTTGATACTGGAAATATCTACTACGTAGATAGTATGACCCATGTCGAGGAAGAACAGGATTCCAGCACCAGAAAATATTTAGCTGGTACATCCGAGCCTGCACTATTGGGTTATCATGCTGATGAAACTTTAAATGAGGAAAATCTGCCTATCAAATTTGCAGGTTTTTCGCCTTGCTACAGAAGTGAAATAGGGAGTTATGGTAAAGATACCAAGGGCCTTTATAGAATTCACGAATTTTTAAAGATTGAGCAGGTTGTAATATGCAAAAACGATAAAAATGAGGCTGAGAAATGGCATCAGCAGATGCTTAGCTACGCTGAGGAAGTATTGAGAGACCTTGGACTTCCATACCGTGTTTTGCAGATTTGTACAGGGGACATGGGAGCAGGTAAATATAAAATGTATGACATTGAAACGTGGATGCCAAGTAGGGAGGGATATGGTGAGACACATTCAGCTTCAAATCTTTTAGACTGGCAGGCAAGAAGGTTAAATACTAGAGTAAAAACAAAAAATGGAGAGAAATATTATCCTTATATGCTGAATAATACGGTGATTGCTTCGCCAAGAATACTAATTGCGATTCTTGAGAACTATCAACAGGAAGATGGTAGCATCAAAGTTCCGGAAGTCTTACAGAAATACGTCGGCAAAAAAATTATTAACTAGAATTCGAGTAGCTTATCCATGAAATATCCTGTGTTTTTCTTGACCGCGTCATAGACACTTATCTTTGGGAAGGCGAATTTGAATTTATCGCAATTTGGCGTGTATTTACTGAGCCTTGGGACATGCTTGTATCTAGGGTTATAGACAATTTCTGCGCGTGCATTTTTTCTAATTGCAAAATACGCTAGACCTTTCTCATTCTGCAGCATGGCGTAATCAACTATTCCCTTGTTTTTGTAGGTTCGTGAGAAAATTGCGGGAGTGCTTCTAGTATTGATAAAAGTGTAGAAATATCCGGTCGGGATTTCCACTTTTTCACCTCTTCGAAGTTTTATCATCATTCCTTCTGAGACAGTAGTTTCAAAGTCAAATTCATCTTTAGGCATATTTTTTTGGATAATTATTGTCAAAATTCCGTAAAGGCATTCAACAATTGAGCTCGTTTTGCCTTGATGTTTTGGAGAATAATAAACATGAGATTTGATATATTCGATCCCCAAAAGACCCGATGGCAGGATTATTACTTCATAATGTAATTTCTCGCTGTCAAAAATTTCTGCGTCATTGCATAGGAATAGATCAATATTCTCCTCATAAACGTTTTCAGGATATCGAAGAGTTTTATTCAAAAGGGCAGGAATCAAATTTTGCAGACTGATAGTTTGTGAGTGTCTGCATTTAATCGGATCGGAAAATTCAAAAGTCGTCGTGGCAGAGTTGAATCTAATAGGCAAAGAACAAACATCTTGCAGATCTACCATCAGGACGAATCGTAATATGTTAGTTCGAAATCAGGAAGGATTAGAAGCCATTATATGGACATGTATCCCGGTTCGTCAAATTTTCGGGCATTTTAAGGGGGTGATATATATTGAATTTATAGGCTATCTCGGAGCTTCTCCCAGATTTTCCGCTCCTTGCGTCCCGGTTTTTTGGGAATTTCTACATTGATTTTAATGTAGTGATCCCCATTTCCTTTGCCCCTGAAGCGCGGGCCTCCTTTGCCAGAGAGGCGGAAAATATGATTTGGCTGTGTCCCGGATTTAATTTTGAGTTTTGTTTCTCCATGAACGGTATTTATAGCAATAATGTCGCCTAGGACAGCTTGTGCAGGATTAATAGTGATTTCTGAATAAATGTCATTCCCGCGTCTTTCAAATTCATCACTTTGCTCGACCTCGATATTTACGAATAAATCTCCATAATTTCCGCCTCCTTGGCCTGCGTTCCCGCGGTCGCGAAATCTTAGTGTAACTCCATCTGGAATGCCCGGTGGAATCTTTAAGGAAAAATCTTCTTCTTTTTCAATCCGGCCATCGCCTCTGCATTTACTGCATTTGGTTTTGATAATGCTGCCATTGCCTTGACATTCTGGGCATCTGGCGGCCGTTTGAATGTTTCCTATAAACGTTCTTTGAACTCGAACTATTTGACCGGAACCTTTACAGGTTGGGCATGTCTCAATATCGCTTTCTTTTTCGGCGCCTTTCCCTTTGCATTTGTCGCAGACAACTTTCCTTTTGTAAAGAATTGTTTTTTCTGTTCCAAAGACAGCGTGATTGAAAGAGATTCTCAAGGTCACCTCAAGATCGGCGCCTCTGATCGATGTCTGGCCTCTGCTGCCAAAGCCTTGGCCGCTAAAACCCTGGGAGCTGAAACCCCGGCCTCCAAACCCGCTGAATCCTCCACCGAAAAACTGTTCGAAAATTTCATTTAAATTCCCCATATCCTCAAAACCTGAGAATCCGGAGAATCCGCCATTGCCGCCAGCTCCAAAGCCCTGAGTGCCAGCGTGGCCGTATTGATCATATGCAGTCCTTTTCTGGTCGTCTGAAAGCACTTCGTAAGCTTCTTTTACTTCTTTAAATTTCTCTTCTGCATCGGAAGCACTGTTGCGGTCTGGGTGATATTCTTTCGCCAGCTGCCTGTATTTCTTTTTGATCTCAGCCTTGGATGCGGTTTTCCCGACTCCAAGCACTTCGTAGTAATCTCGTTTTGCCATGAGGGTATTTTAGCAGAGTAATTGCCTGTTTGCCAAATAGCTTGCAATGATATTCACAAGCTAAACTGATTCTGCTAAGCTGTGATAATTGAATTATTAGCACCCCGAAATGAAAAGAATAGTCTTATTAGACGACGATTATGCAATCAGAGAGGGGATCAAGACCCTGATAGCGTCGTGGGACAGAAAGGTGGAGGAAGACTATGAAATATACAGCAGTCAGAATGGAGTAGAAGGACTG
>JAFGMG010000011.1 GCA_016927655.1 Candidatus Dojkabacteria bacterium | reverse complement strand
CTCACACCTCTGCAAACTTCGCAGAGCTATAGAGGACGAAGACCAGCAAATCATAGAAACCATCCGCGGAGTAGGGTATAGGATGAGAGGATGAATCACTTGACTTGTTAAATCCATTATATGAGACTTGTTGTATGCAGAAATCTTCAAAGATAATAATTTTATTCCTCTACATTGTATTTTCATGTCTACTCGTACTTGCAATTGCCCCTCCATACTGGCTTAACCTTCTTATCGTATATCTACCTCCAACAGTGGTAAACCTTGTCTGGCTCAAAAAAGATATAAGAATCAGACTGATATTATTCGCAATATTAACAACCTTTTTATTTGCCATTCCAATAGAAATTATCTCCCGTTTAGCCAATGCCTGGGACGTAGCATCCAGTTTTCCTAGAATATTAAATATTGCCCCACTAGAAAATATTTTTTACGCTTTCATAAATTTCCTTTGGCCGATAGCATTTTATGAATATTTTATCGATAAGGGGCGAAATAAAAAGATTAATAACAGGTTTTCTATCTTACTAATTCTATATATAGCGCTTTTTGTTGGAACTTTTATGATGTTCGCCATAGATAAAACAATCATTACATTAGACTATTGGGTTGTCGGTGCAATTGTTCTACTGACGCCGCTAATCTGCTTTTCAATACAAGGAAGAATTGAAATTAAAAGATTAATCTTCCCAACATTGTTTTTTGGATTTGTATTCTTTATCCACGAAATTGTATCTTTAGAATTGGGACATTGGTGGTGGCCGGGCGAATACTTGCTAGAAACAACTATTTTGGGAAATCGATTCCCAATAGACGATGTGTTGATATGGTACGTCATTTCCACCCCGACCCTGATAATGGGATATGAGTTTTTTGTAGATGACAACAGATAAATTTGAAAATAGTTTTCCTATTCCTGATCTCCACCGCCTAAAAACCCTTCTGCGTCGGAAATAAGAACGTCACGCGGTTTGCTGCCTTTCTCAGGGCCTACTACGCCGTATTTATGCAGCTCGTCAAGCAGCCTCGCTGCCCTATTGTAGCCAATACTCAATTTTCTTTGAATCAAAGATGAAGAACCCTTGCCTGCAGCAGCCACAACCCTTACCGCATCTGCAAACAAATCATCCTCAGAGAATTTCGCCGACTGGTCCGCCCCGGCAGGGCGATTTGGATCTGGAGGAGTTTCGGTGACTTCAGTATTGTACTCAACCTCGTCAACCTGTTCCTTCAAGAATTTCACAACCCTTTGAACCTCGTCTTGAGTAATTAAAACACCTTGAAGCCTAAAAGGCTTGCTTTTATCGGGCTCTTTAAATAGCATATCACCCATGCCAAGAAGTGATTCGGCGCCAATCTGATCCAGAATCACACGCGAGTCAATCTGCGTCGCTACACTCATCCCGATTCTTCCTGGAATATTTGCCTTGATCAGACCGGTAATAACATCAACGCTTGGTCTTTGGGTTGCAAGCACAAGATGAATACCAGTCGCACGAGCCTTCTGCGCCAGCCTCACGATTGAAGCCTCAACTTCAGCACCGCCAGACATCATCATATCAGCCATCTCGTCAATCACAATTAAAATATACGGAAGAGCAGAGAACCCGCGCTTCTGATTGTAGTCTTGAATATTTCTAACAGTATTTTCCCTAAATAAAGTATAACGGCTTTCCATTTCCGAGATCGCCCATTTCAAAGCATTATTCACCTTGTTCATTTCAGTAATAACCGGCGTTAGAAGATGCGGAATACCGTTGTAGTCAGAAAGTTCAACCTGCTTTGGATCAACCATAATGAATCTCACTTCATCTGGAGACTTATGCATCAGAAAACTCATAATAAAAGAATTTGTCAAAACAGATTTACCAGAACCAGTAGCACCGGCCACCAGCAGATGAGGCATTTTCTGGATATCGGTAATAATATTTTTCCCTGCGATATCCTTTCCAACTGTTACAGGAAGCCTGAATTTTTCATTTTTAATTTCATCAGAAACTACAAGCTCCTTGAAATATACCGCCTCTCTTTCTGAGTTCGGAATTTCAATCCCGACAAAACTCGTTCCGGGAATAGGTGCTTCAATACGAACAGCATTAGCAGGCGCAGCAAGAGCAAGCGCAATATCATTTCTTAGATTTGAAATTTTCGATACTTTGATGCCAAGCGGAATATCAAGAGCATACTGAGTAACGGTCGGACCTACCTCAGCACCCACAACTTTTGCATTAATATTGAAACTTCGAAGTGTCTCTTCAATAACTTCTGACCTTCCCTTTATATCTTCTCTGTGCTTTCTTTTTGCCGGCGGATTATTCAAAAGTTCCGCTGAAGGCAGCACCCAGTTTGGATATTGAAGCTCTTCACTGACCATCGCTCCCTCGCTGCTTTCTTTTTCTTTGACTGAAACGCTGGCCTCACCCTGGCCAATCCCCTGAGAATAAGCTCCCGTATCCACTCCGGAGGGTTCCTCTTGTTCTTCAGCATTTCTAAATCCATCCAGTTTCTTGCTAAAGTCTCCGAAAGTCTCCGCTCCCTTTTCCTCGCCCTCCTGCTCTTGCTGCGCAAGCCTTTCAGCCCTCCTGGCTTTCACAGCAGCAATATAATTTGCAATCTTTTCATAAGTTTTGCTGATAAACTCCGAAAAAGTCATCAATAAAATCATCGGGATAGAAATTATAACCAGCAAAAATCCAAATACAACCGTAAATTGAGCCAGAACCTGTCTTTCCAGGAATCTTGAAACATGAAAACCAACAAGTCCTGCAACCTCTCCAGCTTTTGCCCTTTCCTCGAAATCCGCGGGATCGGAAAGCAAACTGATAACAATTATCAATCCCAAAACAAAAACTGTCTGACCAAGCAGACTTCTACTTTGGGAAAAAGGATATTTCACATCAAAAAGTAAAAGGGAGATATTCAAAAACAGAATTGCAGAAAAAATCGTTGCAGCTCCGAAAAAACTTCTTACAGTGCTGATCACAATTGAGCTGTCATCAAAGTAGCTCAAGAAGGAAAGAATTGCCAGCACAAAAAATGCTATCCCCAATACGACTTTAGTCTCCTTACTTTCATAAGTTACTTTACTTGTTTTTCGCGGACGACCCCTCTTTGCCATTTAGAAATAGTAATTCTAGAAATCATTGTAGCAGAAGTTGGCATTTAGGGGTAAGGGATAAGACGTTGAAAAATCAATTCGCTGGTACAAAGCAGCCGTCATCTTGTACCTCACACTCACCCGAATCACTTTCTTTTTCACAAAGATCAAGTTTCCCGAAACCGCCATTTTTGCAGTCCTGACAATAGAACCCATCAGCAGTATAAACTTTAACCTGGTAATTTCCACATTCTTCACTTGAAACCGAGACATCGGTTTTACTTTCCCCGACATTATTCAGGCTCCAGCCAAGACCAATAGACGCTCCAACAACAACAGCGACTGCAAGAAATCCGAACAAACTTTTACTCCCGGAATATTTATTATCCATTGAATCAAATAACTGTTTATGGCCCTTAGCACTTTGGAATGTCATATCCTCATGCAGAGAATACTGGCTATTATCAGTTTGAACTTTTCCGATTTGGGAATAATCTTTGTCCTGAGACGGCATAAATTGAGTATATAAGAGCTGCTTGTATATAATTTATTTCTTTTGAATACTGAAGTCAAGACTTTTTGGCAGATTTCAGAAATTTTTGGAGTTTTTCCATCTCCACAGTCGAGTCCCCATCTTTTGTTTCGATCTGTCTGATTCTCAAACGTAGGTTTTTAAGTTGCATTTCACTTTTTTGATTGAGAAGAAGTTGTATTGTGCTTTTTATTGTTTTATTCACATTTTCTTCATCAGTTTTTTCAAGCGGAATGATTTTGAGATCTTTTAGAAATTCCTGTTTTTTTAAATCCATTCTGTTGATTAAATCCTCGAATTTTGACCCGGACTTCAGCTTGTTTAGAAATTCCACAAACCAGGACTCAAAAACATTTTCAAGTGATTCCGGCATTTTTATAACGTCAATAAACTGGATCAAAACTGCGGCTAGAAATTCTTTCCTTGATAATTTTCTTGCCGCACCAATTTTGGTGGTTGTTTCAGCCTCGCTTGGTTCTATTTTTATTTCAGCTCGGGTGCCAATTCTAAATTTCCCAGCTAGTTCGTCTTCGTCCACACCTGCATTTGCAGCTATTCGTTTAATATATTCCTGCCTTTCAAAATCATCTTTGATCCCTTCTACAAAAGGACTTAATTTCTCGACAAAACCTTTTTTACCTTTCACGGTGTCCAGATCAAATTGCCCGGCGAATCTCTTCATAAAAAATTCAACAATTTCAACTGGTTTCTTCACGACTTTCTGCCATTTATCTGGCTCAGCCATAATCAGCTCGTCGCTATCTTGATACTTTCCAATATCAATTGCGAAAGCTTCAAGGCCGGCTTCTTGAGCGAGCGCCAGCCCGCGGATCATTGCTTTTTCGCCGGCCTCGTCAGTATCGAGGGCGAAATACACATTATCCGCGTATCGCTTTATGAGCTTACACTGCTCAAGGGTAAGTGCAGTCCCAAGCGGACAGACAATATTTTCAACCCCAACTCTATGGGATGATAAAATATCGACATTTCCTTCAACAAGAACTACAAAATTGCTCTTTCTAATCATTTCTTTCGCCTGGAACAACCCATACATTGTTTCTTTTTTCTTATAAACAGGAGTTTCAGGCGAATTTAAATACTTCGGTCCGTAGTCGCTTTTTTCAAGCTGCCTTCCACTAAACCCAATGATATCTCCAACATGATTATAGATTGGGAACATGAGCCTGTCGCGGAACTTATCGTAGACTTTGCCGTTTTTGCTCACAAGCAATCCCCATTTGACCAGATCACTTTCAAGAAAGCCTTTTTTCTTCAGAAAATTTCTTAGATTGTTATAACCTTCGAGAGCAACTCCAATTTGGAATTTCTTGATCAGCGCTTTAGTTATTTTTCTATTTTTACAATAAACTCTAGCTTTTTCGCCAAGCTTATGATCAAGTAAAACATAGTTAAAATATTTCATTGCTAATTGATTCGCTTCGAGGATTTTTTCTTTTTCAGCTTTTCTTTTTTCAGCTCCGGGACTTGGCTTAAAGTCACTTTTTAAAACAACTCCTGCCATATTTGCAGCCATTTCCAGTGCTTTTGGGAAATCAACCCCCTCAAGCTTCTGGATGAAAGTAATCACATCCCCGGATTCCCCGCAGCCAAAGCACTTATAAATCTGCAGATCTTGATTGATCGAAAATGAAGGAGTTTTTTCATTATGAAAAGGGCAGAGGGCAAAATAATTTGCACCGCTGCGCTTCATAGAGCGGAGATATTTCTCCGCGACCGTGACAATATCTAGTTTTTGTTTGATTTCGTCGATTTGACCTCGAGAGTCCATAGCTTGATTATACACAAAAACAGCATACTGCTATAATTCACACATGGATGTGAAAACACAGATAAAAAATCAGATTCAAGAGACGCTAAAAGAAAAGTTCGATTATGAAATCGGAGTAGACGAAATACGGCTTGAACGGCCGCAAAATGAAGAACATGGTGACTGGTCGAGCAATATTGCTATGCAGCTTACAAAAGAGCTGAAGAAGAGTCCAAAAGAGATTGCAGAGAAAATTATAGAAGAACTTGATCTAGAAGGAGAGATAGAAGTAAGCATCGCTGAACCAGGATTCATAAATTTCAAACTACCAGGAAGAATTTACACAGAAAATCTGGGTAAAATTTTAGAGGAAAAGGAGCTCTACGGAAACAACACAAGACTCTCTGGAAAGAGAATCATGGTCGAATTTGCTCACCCAAATCCATTTAAATCTTTTCACATCGGACATTTGAGAAATATTATTTTGGGAGAATCAATTGTTCGAATGCTTGAGTCACAAAACGCAGACGTTATCAGAGTAAACTACCAAGGCGACGTCGGAATGCACATCGCAAAAAACTTATGGGCTTTTATGGATATCGATCCAAAAGACTACCCAAAAACCGCAGATGAAAAAACAAAACTACTTGGCGAGCTATATGCAAAAGGGGCGACCGCATTTGAGGAAGACGAAAAAGCTCGAGCGGAAATTAAAGAGATCAATAGAAAAATTTACACAAAAGAAGACCCGGGAATAAATCAACTTTGGGAACTGGGAAAGACGTGGAGCCTGGAAAAATTCCATGAAATATACGAACGAGTTTACACAACCTTTGAAAGAGAGTATTTCGAATCAGAGACACTTGATCTGATTGATAAACCGATCGAGAAAGCAAAGGAAAAGAGAATTTTGAAAGAAAGTGATGGAGCACTGATCTTTAATGGAGAGGAATACGGTTTGGACATACGCGTTTTCGTAAATTCTCAGGGTTTACCAACCTATGAAGGAAAAGAGCTTGGATTGGCGGTATTAAAAAATAGGGAATACGGTATAGTCGATCTACATATACACAATGTCGCGGTAGAACAAAAAAGCTTCTTCGCAGTCACATTCAAAGTAAAAGAACTTCTCTGGCCAGAAGAATTCAAGAATCGTCAATATCATAACGCCTACGAATTCGTTGGGCTCAAAAAGGGCAAGATGAGCTCAAGAAAAGGAAATGTGGTTCTTGGCAATGATATTTTGAATATTGCTCACGAAAGAATTGGCGAAATAATAAAAGATAGGGAAGAAATCGATGGAAAAGAAGAAACTGCGGAAATAGTTGGGGTTGGTGCGATCAAATGGTCATTTTTAAAAATCAGCCCATTTAAATATCTGGCGTTTGATCTGGAAGAAAGTGTGAACTTCGAAGGCGATTCCGGACCTTACATTCAGTACACTTATGCCAGGGCTGCTTCGATTTTGCGAGAGGGAGGAAACAATGAAAAAGCCGGAAAGGTTGAGTTTGATGCCGCCAAGTACACCCAGAAACTGTCAGCCGAAGAAGAGAAACTACTCAAATGGCTCGAAAGATTCCCAGAAGTCGTCGAAGCAGCAAGTAAAGAATATATGCCAAATTATATAGCAACTTATCTTTTCGAACTTTCGCAAAAATTCAACAGCTTCTATAAAAATAATATTGTTTTGAAAGAGAACGAAAAAGAAATTAGGAATTTCCGATTGGCCTTAGTCAAAGCCACTTCGCTCGTACTAAAACGAGGACTTGACCTAATGGGAATCAAGACTGTGGAGAAGATGTAATATGATATACTCCAATTACTACTTACTGCCTCAACCATACTTAGTCTTTATAACCGATCGGTTACGATGAGAAAGCGAGCAAAACTGGTGGAGTTCAAAAACTTACTAGAAACTAACAAGGAAAATACCAGAATAGAGCGTCATATCAAAGACGAAAGAGTTCGCCTTGCATCCCATGTCAGAAAACTTCGAGAAAAAAGATTCATGACAACTACAGAACTTGCCCGATCGGCAAATGTTAGTTACAAGTCAATCTCAAAAATTGAAAACTACAAACCAGTCAGATTCGACACCGTGTTAAAAGTACTAAAAAGTCTTGGAATACGAATTACCTACTCGCTCGATTAGACTAAGCTCAAATTACCAACCCTAGTCTAGCTCGATAAAATCAGTTCTGCAATTTTGCCTGGCTTCTTCTTTTAGTTAAACTCATTAAGAAACTTAGGCCACCAAAACTGATAAAAACAAGTAATATCCCGCCAAGACTTAGAATTGCAATTTGATCAACAGAAAGTGGTTCCCCTTCGAGCAGATTTGTAATAATTGCATCAATCTTTGAATTTACGGTATCGAAAACCGTTCCGCTTATTCCTCCATCTCTATAAACATATTTCCCAAGCAGATCTTGCTGCGTTTGCAAGCTCTCCGGATTTGAGATCGATGGAAGGACTTCAATTTCATAATCCGCTGAGTCAAGAGACAAGTCACCAAAACCCTGACCGGCAATAATCGGCGGCTCATTTGGAGAAAGACTCGCTACATGTGTATAAAGATGATTCATGTCGCCGCCAACAAGTGAATCTCCATTTTCGCCCCAGGTGACATCCACACCAATCCATTTTTCTAATGCGGGAGAATAGACCTCCACCCATTGATGAGCTTCCTGACCATCCGCTGCAAGTTTCGGATCATAGCCATAACCAAAGGCCGCTCTAGACGGTATTCCCTGTCCGCGCATCAAAGTTAAAAACAAATCAGAGTATTCCATACACACGGCAGCACCACCATTAAGAGTCTGAGCGGCACCCTGGCGCTCATTCAAGCCAAACCTTTTAACCTCAGAATAATCAATTTTATCGACTACAAATTTGTAGGTTTTATCAATAATATTCGAGATATCAGTCTCATCCCCGCGAATTTCTTCCGCTTTGGATTTGAGCTGATCGACCTCCCAATATTGAGCATCCCCGAGGTATCTCGAAAACTTATTTACATCAATTTCATCCAATGTTCCAAGCTTGGAGCTTAGTTCATTATTTTTGTCAATTTGCGCATAACCCTCGATTTCAATTATCCCTTTAAAATTACTTTTCAACTTAAATCCTGCAATCAGATTCCCATCTTCATCCTCTTTGATCCAACTCGGCTCAGGTGAGATATTCGAATAAAAAACCCGCTGCCTCACCTGAGCCTCGTCCACATCTCTTGGAATTACAATTTCATACAAATTTAAATTACCGGTATTTACACTTTCGGAATTATCAATCGGCTGCGAAACCTTGAAATGATAAAACTGTGTTTTGCCAAACTGAAGCCAGATATAATGATCAAGAAGAGAGTTTTGATCAAAAGTGTAGAGATTATAGTCACCACTTGTTGAAATCGCAGCAGATCCAGGCAGCACAAAATTTTTCTCTTTGAAAGTGCTGGGGACATAAACTAGTGTCTGATACGTCGTCTTGTTTGATCCATCTTCAAATACGCTTGAACTAGCGAATCCATTCAAAAAGAAATCACGCAAGGCACCATTTTCCTCCATCAGACCATAGTGCGTATATTCAAGAGTAAAACTGATGGATTCGCCCGGATCCACACTGTAGGGAAATCTTGCAGCGAGCACAGTAGAATTTGCCCCGATACTTTTTGTAAAACTTAAATTCGAAGAATTGTATTTCAGCGAAACGGTTCCTGCCGATCTGGTAAGAACATCCTTATTACTGGGATCATCCTGTTCAATTGCCAGAATATCAAATTCTTTCTCGCTTCCTGCCGGTATATAAAGATTGGAAGTATTATTGCGAATGGTTTCAACTTCCTTTACCTGGACGCTCAAATCCTCGTTTAAATAGTATTCGCGTTTTACTGTAGTTTCAAACTTGCCGGCAGCTTGAACAGGTATTATTGGAAAGGTTCCAGTAACTAAAAGGGCAAAAAGAATTGTAATTCGCAAATATTTTTGCATGAAATAATGTTAGCATAGAATCAATCCCAGGGGTTAAAAAACTAGGGATTTATCTATCATTTCTGCTAAACTTGCACCGCTGATATAATCAACCATGTCCAATCCATTACTTGAACAACTCAACGACAAACAAAAAGAGGCTGTTTTGGCAACAGAGGGGCCAGTTTTGGTGCTGGCAGGAGCTGGCAGCGGAAAAACAAAAGTACTAACTCACAGGATTGCATATATTCTGGATCAAAAACTGGCCCAGCCAAACGAAATCCTCGCCGTAACTTTCACAAACAAAGCCGCAGGAGAAATTAAGGAGAGAATCGAAAAACTGCTGACTCAAAAAAAAGCTTCAGGTAATTGGGCCTATGGTTACTCGCTCCCCTGGGCTGGCACATTTCATTCAATTTGCGCTCGCATTTTGCGTATTGATGGAGAAAATATCGGTATTGGCAGGAATTTTGTCATTTATGACCCGACAGACCAGCAGAAGCTTATTAGAGACATTCTCAAAGAATTAAACTTAAGCACCAAAGACTACTCACCAAAAGGTGTTCTCTCAGTCATTTCATCGGCAAAGAACGAACTGCTGTCTCCTAAAGACTTTGCGCCACATGCATACGGTCCTTTTCAGCAGACTGTTGCTCAGATTTTCCCGCTTTATCAAAAAGCTTTGAAGAATGCCGGCGCGCTAGACTTCGATGACCTTATTGGTAAAACAATTGAACTCTTGAAAATTCCGGAATTCAAGGACAAGTATCAGCGGATTTTCAAATACATCCTAGTTGATGAGTATCAGGATACAAATTATGCCCAGTATCTGCTGATAAAAATTCTCGGGCAAAAGCACGCAAACATCTTTGTAGTGGGCGATGACGCTCAAAGTATATACAAATGGCGCGGTGCTGATATTAGAAATATTTTAAATTTCGAAAAAGACAACAAGGCCACAAAAGTTATCAAACTCGAACAGAATTACCGCTCAACAAAAGTTATTCTTGATGCTACAAATCACATAATCAAAAACAATTCCGAGCAAAAACCAAAAAAACTCTGGACTGAAAACAAAGAGGGAGATCTAATCAAGGTCTATGAATCATATGATGAAAAAGACGAGGCAAATTTTATCGCAGAAACAATTCGAGGCTCGCAAGCGAGTTTAAATAAAATTGCAGTTTTGTATCGGACAAATGCGCAATCAAGACAAATTGAAGAGGCCATGATTAATTTTAATATTCCATATAGACTCATAGGTAATGTAAAATTTTATGATCGCAAAGAAATCAAAGACATAATCGCTTATCTACGTATACTGGCAAATGAAAATGACGATGTTAATCTTGAGAGGATTATTAATTTTCCAAAAAGAGGACTAGGAAAAACAACAATAACAGAACTTAAATATCTATCTTCGAGGGAGGATATCTCTATTCTTAATCTTTTAAATAATGCAGAAATTTTATCTCAAAATTTCAATAGCGGCCACAATAAAAAGCTTAGAGACTTTGCTGCACTTATAGAGAATCTAAAACTGAAGATGCAAAATACAAATCTGCTTGATTTTATAAAATATCTGCTTGAAGAAACAAAAATTCTTGAAGAATATGACGATCAGACAGAGGAGGGGCAGGCAAAAATCGAAAATATAAAAGAGTTTTTAACTTTCGCCAGCAAATACAAAGACAGCATTGCCATCGAGATTATGACTGAGTTTCTGGAAGATATCTCTTTGCTGCAGGATTATTCGAAAGAGCGTTCTACAACAACATCTGAAGCTGTGAATCTGATGACTATTCACTCAGCGAAAGGCCTTGAATTTGATCTGGTTTTCGTTGCCGGTCTTGAAGAAAATCTATTCCCGCATTCCAGAAGCTACGTGGACCCTGCCGAACTGGAGGAAGAGAGAAGACTGGCCTATGTTGCATTTACAAGAGCAAAAGAAAAGCTATACCTGACATATGCGCAAAACAGAAGATTTATGGGAAGTCTCAATACAACTATTATTTCAAGGTTTATTGGCGAGCTCCCTTCAGAATTACTTGAATTTCTAGCTGGCAGTGAGTCTGTCTTGGAAGACACCTGGGAGGAGGTTGAGGGAGATTTTGAAGCAAGCACAGATGACACTCCTAAAGAATATTTCAATATAAAACCAGGAGATAAAGTCAAAAACCAGTACTTCGGGATAGGCACAATTCTCTCAATCGACGCTGACACCATCAAGATCCAATTTCAGAAAGCAGGCATTAAAGAGCTCGCCACCGAATACGCCAGGTTGGAGAAGCTTTAGCAAAATCAAAAATTCTATATTTTCACCTTGAGCCTTAGATCACATTCAATGAACTCAAAATTGCTCCTAATTCTTCAGCGTCAAAATATTCAAAATCACTTGTAACACCAGGCATATATGTTTCCACAACAGAACTTTGACCTGAAGCTGTATACGTAAAACTCAGGCCGGACTCATCAAGTGCTACTTGAAGAATATTGCATGCGGGATTAAAGGCATTTGATCCCACAGCTGCAACATTCCAGTAAACCCCATTTCCAAGAAATCTTCCTTCCATCCCAAAAAGTTCAAATTCGATATAGTTTTGCCCGGAAAGATCAACTGTAGGGGGGACTACACCATTCAAGCCAAAAGCCAAATCTTCTTGTTCCTGAATATACGAAGCTTCGGTTTCAGGAAACTGATAAACCTGAGAACATTCCCCAGTCCCGCCGATTCCATTTACTGCTTCGATTTTAAATACAACGTCTCCGTCCGGATTTGTAACAGTAAGTGCAGTCAACCCGTCATAAGTTCCATCAGAAAGCAGCCCATAGTCGCCGTTTCCATCCTCATACTCCGTAATAATCCAGCCATCAGGCAGATCAGCTGTTACATAAGTACCCATATATGGAACCGTTTCAACTTCTTCAATTTGATTATCATTATCAGCCTCTTCTGGATTTTCCTCTTCATCTCCATCTTCAGATTGCTGTGTATCTCCACCTACAGCATCATTTTGATCCTTTTGATAGAAATAATACATAATTAACAACCCAACAATACAGAGAAAGATGACAAGAAGCGCTCCTATTATCATAAACATGCTAAATTTTGGAGTTTTTGTTCCAGCCTTTATGGGTTTTTCAGGCATTTCGTTCTTTTTAGGTTCTTCGGCAGGAGTAGTGTTTTTTTCTTCCATATAGAGCAGTTAATAAATTAACTAAAATAGTATAAAGCTTTTATCTTTCGCCCACAACTTCAAGAGTTGAGACAATATCATCGCAGCTTTCAAGTCCACCTGGAGTTGAATAAACGCAGCTTAAGAAAAAGAAAGACTCGCCGACATTGTCAGTAAAACTCACAGCACCATTGCCGCAAGGAGGATTAACTCCGATTGGAGAGCCCGGTGCGTCGCAGTAATGAGAACTCAGAGAATTTGTATAGCCATAGCTTGTTGAAGATGAAGAAAGATCATTATATCTATGCAGATCACCAAATTGGGCATTGCTTACAACATTCTCTTCGAGCACTTCATATTCTAGATTGTATGCCTCATAAAACAAATTGAAATAAAGATCGAAGCCTCTGCCGGAAATTACCGCCCGGTCGAGATTATCACTATCAAGCAGCACCACTTCAGAGTCTGTTGGCATAATACCGCTAAATGTCAGACTGCTCCCTGCGACAAATATCTCTTCAACACTAAATTCAAACGGTTCACTGCTTAATACCTGCTCTTCATCTTCGCTTTCTTCAGTTTCAGGCTCCGCCATAGTTTCATCTTCGATGCTTTCCTTCTCATCGTCTGCGCTTTGATAGTATTCGCGGTAAATAAAATATCCACCCATTGCAAAAATACAAGACAACATACATAAAAAGAGCATCAAAACAACTATCACAAGCCATTTATTTTTCATGGCAGATGATCTAATAAGTAAGGTTTTACCGTATCCGCAATTTCCCGCGCATCGTTTTTACTTACTTTTATAAATGTCGGGAGGTTGATGATGTGTTTTGTAATTTTTACAGTATTTGGAATATCTAATAAGTCTAATTGTAAGTCTTTCAGGTATTCCGGCCTGGTATAAAGAATTCTTTCGTACCAGTTACCGATAATTACATGTTTTTTGCGAAATACCGCCTTAACTTCAGCTGGGTTTTTAACAAGAAGAGGATAGCGCAAGGGGAAATAATCTTTTATATTCGAATTTTTCTTCTCGAGTTTGCCTTCATAAATCCCTGCAATCCTGCTTCGGTGCTCATTTAGAACATCAAGCTTGCCTAATTGGTTCATGCCCAGTATCGCCAATGCACCTGGCATTTTAGCCGGCATCCAATTAGGAAAACATCCCCGGTACTCGCAGACTTCCATCGCATTGCCCATCATGCCCAGCTTGTGTCCAAGTTTTGAAAGAAGTCTGCCGAAACTCATTCGCCCAAATCCCCAGAAATATGTCGGTGTTGCTACAGCCCATATTAAAGGATTGAGCAGCCACTTAAAGATCCGCCATCTGCCAAATCTCTTCGCCTCACTTTGAGCTGCAACAAGTTTCTCAAATATTTTTTCGTTACCATCCTTCACGACCGCCATTCCGCCCCTCATACTTGTCATCATTTTTTCTATCCCGAAAGTCAAAATCGCCGCATCGGACTCTACGCTTATAGCTTTAGGATGCAAGTAGTGAGCAAGATCTTCGATAATTATTACATCCGGCCCTACAATTTCGCGCACTCTTTTGACATCAACCGGTATTCCAAAAGTATGCTGCACAAGTATCGCTTTTGTATTTTTTGTTACTTTCGAACTCAAATCTTCAAGATCAATGTTTAAAGTTACAGGGTCTGTATCAATGTATACAGGCTTTGCCCCAAGTTCCAAAATTGGATTTACTACGACAACACAGGTAAAGCTAGGTACGATTACTTCATCACCACCGCCTATTTCCCAGGCTTTGAGCAGTTGAAACAAAGAAGTTCTGGCAGAATCAAAGGCAACCGAGTGGACTTCTCCTCCAAGATACTCTGCCATCTGACTCTCGAAGTCTTTGACATATTCTTGTCTTCCCCATTTCCATGGCTGGAGCAATAACTTGAAGATCAGCCAGATATCATCTTTTTGAATATTTGGCGATGTGCCGATGAATAAGTTCTCCATGAAACCAACTAAATATACTTTAGAGTAATAAGCTTATCATACTTTCTCTTAAGCCTCTTGTCACTAGTTACAAGTTTTAGATCGTAATCAAGAGCGGTGGCTAAAATAATTGAGTCTCCAAGTGGAATGGCAAGCCTTCTTCTGAGAGCCGCTGCTGAACTCGCCAAAGTAGAATCTAATTCAATTATTCTAAAAGCATTTTCCAATACTTCTATATATCCATTTACTTCTTCTTCAACCATATCCCGAAACGAGAGAAATTCAACATAAGTAATCCTCGATATTGCATATTCATCAGGCAATACAACTCCATTACTATCTTGGAAATGCCTTATAAGTGCATTAGTGTCAAGTAATTTCATTAATATTCTTTTCTAATATCTCTTTGGTATTTGACTGGATCAATCTCTCTTAAAAGAGAAAGCGTTTTTGGCGGAAGTTTGTATGCACGTTTTTTATTCACATACTCTTCATACTCCGGTTTAATTGCTTTTTCATAAAATGGCATGGGCATATAAACCCCAATTTCTGTAGTTCCCTTTGTAATGATATGTACCTCATCGTCTGGAGCCTTAGTAAGAACAGAAATGTTTCTTTGAAGCTCAGTTGTGCTCGTTACTTTTGGAAGTTTCATAACTTCTTACGTAATATATTACGTAATATTATACATATAAAATTATACCTGTCAACTTAATATCTCTCCTGCACAAGTTCAATCTCTCCACCCTCAATCAAAACATAATTCCCGTACCCATGTCTTATCAACCCATCATTTACAAAGTGATTTTCAGTATCAATTTCTGCGTAATGAGTATGCCCGGTAAATAAGATTTCATTTTCGTCCATTGTTTCTTTTGCTTCTTCTTTTATAAGGTTGTTTCCCGAGCGGTAAATAGCTGAAAAATAAGAATCGCCAAACACTCTAACCCCAAAAGCCTCCGCAATACTTCCAAGACGAATTGATTGCCTGTTTCTAAATAGATAAGGATAACGTTCTTCAAGTGATGGAGAAATTCTATTCCCATGCTCGAAATGATAAATATTCCCATCAACCGTGAGTTTCAATTCATCCCCGGCATAATCCGAGAACATATCAACCCGTTCATCTGAAAAATTTTTCAAATCGTGATTTCCATAAATGTAAACCGTCTCTTTATTTTTCAATTCAGAGAATAAATCCTCATATCCGCTGGTTAGAAACTCCTCGAAATCACATTGATAATAATCCCAAAAATCGCCATTGATAATAACCATATCAGCAGGTTCGATAATTCTCTTCAAGAAACCGCTTTTTTTCTCATCATAAGCACAACCCAAGTGTGAATCCGAGAACACAACAATTTTCATCTCTTCGCTAGCCTCCAGACCAATAGAAACCCATTCGCTTTCTTCTACGTCGATATAGAGTGCAAACCTTAAAAGCGCAACACAGACAAGAAGCATTAAAACAAGGACTATGGCAATAATGATAGCGGGCTTTTTTGGAATCAACCTCATTTTAAATAAACCTAAAAAATTTTTCTTTTAAATTCAGCAATTTTTGTTCTAAGTGGAATGACATTATTGAGTATAGCCGTTTTGGTCCCATTCAAAGGCAGCTGCATCAATCCGACATGATCGATTCTAGTCCCGCCAAAACTCAGCTTATGATCGGAATAACCTTTGTGCTGTCTGGATTTTGGGATGATTCCCCAGAAATCATAAACCTTGCTTCCGAATTCTCTTGCAAGCTGTGTCGACTTCCACCTGATCAAATAAGGCGCCTTCACATTTGAGTGCAATCTATTTGACCCAGCATAAAAACTCGATGACCAGTTTTTTGTAAATTGGGAAATATTCATGATAATTGGATCTCCTTCGAAGCTCGCCTCAAAAAGTACAATGTTTTGAGTCCCTTTAAATACTTCAAATAACTTTACAAAAGATTCATAAGGCCTTATTGGATATCCGCCAACTCTTGATTGCATTTCCTTCGTCAGGCTATAAAAGACTTTTAATCTCTCTCCAATTTGCGGATTATCCGGGAAATAATGCTCAACTTGCACGCCTTTTCTTTCTGCATAACCGATATTGTACCTGGTATTTTTATCCATCAGACTCATCAATTCATCATCTGAGAGATCCAGAGAGTAGAGCAGTTTGTGGGTAGGCTGCATATTTCTGGAAGTTTTCTTGAAGCCTGCAGCTTGTAGAATTTCAAGAATCTCTGGGTTGTAAAAATGCGAGAGATTTTTAATATTTCTGTTTACAATCTCATTTTTCTTTCGCAAATCCTCATCCCCTTCAGAAATTGGCAAAACCTCATCTCGCAAATACCCGATTTTTGGGTCAATCTCGATTACAAAACAGTTATGCGACTTGGCAAATTGAAGCAGAGCAGTTTTCCATTCTTCAATTCCAGCTTTCAAATCCTCAACACTTTCAAAAACAGGCCCATGAGGAACGTATGCGTAATTTCCAAGTCCAGGGACTTTTTTCATTAAAACCATTGAGCGAACCCTCAAGCTCTCCCCAACTAAAAACTTCTGCCAGCCTTCCTCTTTTTTTACTTCTCCCCACTGCCAGAACTGTAGAATATCCCCCCAAGCAGAATTTGATACAAAATCATTTTGAGCTTGTTGATCTGAAGCAGTATCCATTTTATATTATTTAATTGGCTTAAATAGCACTCTTTGACGATCGGTAAAACCAAGTTTCTCGTAGAACGCAAGTGCATCCGAATTGAAAGAGGAACAATAAAGCTTAATCCATTTTATATTCTTTTTTGCCAGATATGCATGAGCATTGTCCAGAAGTATCTTTCCTATACCCTGACCACGAAAATCCGGCTTCACAAAGAGCTCAATTATCTCCCCATATTCATCAATATTTGTATCATGATAATCAACTTTTTCTATGGAGATTGTTATAAAACCAACATAATCACTCTCGTCTTTCGCAGCAAATATTGCAGGAGACCCTGTTTTGATCGCATTTTTAAGATATTCAACAGACCCCGGATCTGCCCGGTAATAAACAGAATCAATTTTACAATGAAAGTCTTCCTGAGCTTCCCATAGAGGTATAATTTTAGATATTTCGGATTCTTGAAGTTTTACAACTTTGATCATTTATATTGTTTTCTATTCAAGCCTCATAGGCATGATTATATGGACAAAATTCGCATCATCTTTATCTCTGAAAACTCCAGGAGAAGTAACTCCTTCTGTTTCATAATTTATTTCTTCGCCTTTTATTACATTCAGCATATCCTGCAGAAATTTAATATTGTACGCAGTTTCTACCTTATCTCCGAAGCCTTTCGAAATACTAACCTTGCTTTCGTTGTTGCCAAGATCAATCACATTTGCACGAAGTTCGAGAATTTTGCCCTCAGGATCTACACTAAATCTAGCTTTATTCCCAATCACATTTCTTGCAAAAATCCCGGCAACCTTAACCGCTGTAGAAAATTCGGACTTTAAAACACTAAAACCTGTATTTTTTGCTTTCGGCATTATCTGTGTATAATCCGGGAATTCTCCCTCGATTACTCTTGTTGAAAATTCAATATTTGCAACTTTAAAAATCATCTGGTTTTTATTCTTCATTGCAAAAATTTCCAGTGCATCCTCCTCTTCAGCAATATCGATAACGATTTTTTCAAGCTCGCTAAGAGCTTTTGCAGGAATAACTTCTTTGAAATCCTCTTTTGTTCCAGTTTCTAGAGTAATTGTCTTTTTGGAAAGCCTGAACCCGTCCACGCCGACAAGAGACAGCTTCCTCTCAGTAGCTTCAAGCAGCAGACCAGTAAGTACAGGCCTTGAATCGTCAAGAGCTGCAGCAAAGGCCGTTTGAGAAACAGCCCCGGCAAAATCTTTTGCATTACACTTCATCAATGGTTCGTTTTCAACTTGAGGGATTGTAGGAAAATCTCCAGATGGAATAATATTGAATTCAGCCCGGTTATCCACAGACTTAACCTCAAGAGTATTTCCAATTTGACTAAGTTCAATCTTCCCTGGATTCACAGTACTGACAAACTCAGTGAGCAGTTTTGCACTCACTGTTACCTCACCTTCCTCTATAATATCTGCCCCAATCCAGGCGTTCACACTGATATCAAGATTCGTCGCAGCCAGCCTGACTTTCCCGGCTTTCGCTTCGATCAAAATATTAGCCAGTATTGGAATGTTTGGCCTTGTGGAAACTGCTTTGGATGCATGATTTAGGGCTCTTGTAAGATTCTCCTGAAGAATTGAAATTTTCATGTGTTCCCTATTAATATATTTAGATAAATTACAGTAGTTGTATTAGAGCATGTGTATATGTGAGTATTTTCTCAAAATGCGTTGTCTTAAGCAAGTTTTGGAATCAAACTTGCTGTGAATAACTCTGTTTATATCGTGTTTAATCTGGCAAGTATCCCATCAAGCTGCTCTCTAAAACTTTCGTCGACCCTTCTTTGGCTGTCTATTTTATCAAGTCCGTGGATTACTGTTGTATGATCCTTGCGATTTAGAAGGTAAGCGATCTTTTCTAATTTATAGTCAAGCTCAGTTCTTAAAATGTACATACATATCTGTCTTGCAAGAGCGACATCAGCAGTTCTTCTTGGTCCTTTTATATCTTTTATTGTTACCTCGAATTCCTTTGCAACTGATTTCAAGATAGAATTCGGCTTGATTTTCTCTCTTTTTGATTTTGCGTCACGCCCGATAATTTTGGCAGCCTCTTCTACGGTCAGATCGTCATCCTTCATAGAATTATAAAGAGAAATTTTCTGGAGCGCCCCTTCAAGTTCTCTGATATTATCTTTAATTTCCTGGGCAATGTATTCAGTAATTTTGCTCGGGAGATCAATTCCAAATTCGCTAGATTTTTTTTCAAGAATTGCCATGCGCATTTCATAATCGGGCGGGACAATTTCAACGACAACTCCGCCTTGGAAGCGAGACTTTAGGCGGGGCTCAAGGCCGTCTATTCTGTCTGGGGTCCGGTCAGATATTAAAATTATCTGCTTGCCTGAATTATGAAGTTCATTGTATGTATTGAAAAACTCGTTTTGTGTTTCCACCCATTTACTGATAAGTTGAATATCATCAATGATCAAAACATCTAGGGATCTGTATTTCTGCCTGAAGTCTAGATTTTTTCCTTCGCGGATAGATTTGACCATATCATTTAGAAACCCTTCGCTAGTTGTATAAAGGACTTTTTTACTTGCAAATCTTTCAAGAACTGCCCGGCCAATTGCCTGAGCGAGATGCGTTTTACCAAGACCTGTCCGGCCTTGTATAAAAAGGGGAATATATACTTCCCCGGGTCTTTCACTGACAGCCTTAGCAGCAGCTACAGCAATTTTGTTTGAATTGCCGTTAATCAAATTTGCAAAGGAATATTTTTCATTCAGGTTGGATTTTTTGAGCTGCGAGCGAAGATCGCCGCTGACTCCATCTTTTAAACCGAAAAGCGGAACCTCTTTGGCAAATTCTTCTACGCTCACTTTCTCATCTTCGATTTGAGCGAGGCTGGCATCGATTTCGTAGACTGCATCTAGGTTTTTGCCATATACGTAGCTGATTGTCGACGTGATCATTTTGTGGTGTTTTTTCTTCAGCCAGTCGCACGCGTATGCGTTTTTCACCCCAATTACTGCTTTGCCCGCTTTGATGGTTTTTAGTTTTGTGTTTTTAAACCAGGTTTTGAATTGAGCAGGGGAGTCCAGTTTTACTTCAATTTGAGCAAGGGCAATTTTCCAGAGTTCTTTATTGTCTTCATTCATCAAAGTGTTTCTAAAAAATTTTGGAATACGCAAATGAAGCCCGAGGGACGCACAATTTGGATTGTGCGTCCCTCTGTTTTTACTTGGTTCGCGTACACTTCTTTATGAAAGTATTTAGACAATATACAAATGTGGATAACTGTGCAAATGATCAAAATTCTACACACGAAATTTTTATGTGGATAACTCACTATGGCGAATTTTGCCAGGGTCTATTTTAAGTGTCGTAATTGGATACAAGAAAATTTGCCGAAAAAGACTTAATTTAACTAGGAGACTTGAATTGTGATACAATCCTAACATAATAATGGATGGAATTTTATGGCGGAAAAATCTAGGAAAACTAAAAAAATAAAAAACGAAAAATCATCAAGAATTCCAATAGTAGCTGTCATGGGGCATGTAGATCATGGAAAAACGTCTTTTCTAGACGCAGTTCGAAATACAAAAATTCAAGAAAGTGAAGAAGGTGGGATAACTCAAAACACAAGAGCGCATTTAGTGGAATACAAGGGGAATAAAATCACTTTTATCGATACTCCCGGACACAAGGCCTTTAGTGCAATGAGATCAAGAGGAGCGAAAGTTACAGACATTGTTCTTCTTGTTGTAGCTGCGGATGACGGGGTACAACCTCAGACTGTTGAATCAATAAAATTTGCCCAGGAAGCGGGTGTCCCAATCGTAGTAGCTATAAACAAAATGGACGCACCGGGAGCCAATCCGGATAAAATCAAACAGGAATTATCTCAACATAACGTATTAGTCGAGGAATTCGGAGGAGATACACTTATCAGCAATTTATCAGCTCTGAAAAAAGAGGGACTAGACGATGTACTGGAAAACATTCTTCTTCAAGCAGAGCTTCTAGAACTAAAAACTAAAAAACTTGATGAGGGAGTTAAAGCTGAAGCATTTGTCTTGGAGTCAAATTTGGATGAAAATCTTGGACCTGTTGCCATGATTGTCATAAAAGCCGGAACTATAAAAGAAGGAGATTATCTGGCAACCGCAGAGGGCACGCACAAGGCCAGGAAAGTCCTTGACGAGGCTCAAAAAGAAATGCAGCAGGCAGGAGAAGGAGAGCCTGTTTGGATAATCGGTCTAAACAATGTCCTTGAGACAGGCCAAATTGTCAGAGTCTTTGCATCTCAAGAGGAAGCAAAAAAAGCACAAAAAGAAATCGGAAAAGTTGAGCATGAGCAAAAAGAAGAGGTCAGACAGGCCTCAAATGAAGATCCGGAAGAGAACTTGGTAGAGGATGAGGACTTCCTGGCGATGTTGATAGAAGACGAAGAACAAAAAGACGAGATCAAAAAGTTAAACATCGTTCTTAAAGCAGACACAAAAGGTACTCTTGAAGCAGTCAAAGATCAGCTGGAGAGTCTAAACGACGAAGAAGCGGAAGTAAACATCCTAAAGGCAGAAACCGGTGATATTACCGGAAAGGATATAGAACTTGCAAAAAGCGCAAGAGCAATCCTGCTGGGTTTCCAGGTTGGTATAAATGAAAAGACGGAGACAATAGCAAAAAGGGAAAGAGTGCCATTTAGATTGTACAAAATTATTTACGAGCTTGTTGATGAAGTAGATTCGGCTTTAGCATCGTTGCTTGATCCGGAGATTGAAGAAGTCGAAATTGCGAGGGCAAAAATAAAACAGGTCTTCGTTCTATCAAATAAAAGCAAAATTGCCGGATGCGAGGTAATTAAAGGAATCGTTTTGAAAGGATATGCTAGTTTTGTTGAGAGGGATGGAAAAGAAATCGGCAGAGGGAAAATCACCTCTCTGAAACAAAATAAACAAGAAGTTAAAGAAGTGAAAAAAGGTCAGGACTGCGGAATTCTACTTGAGCCGGAGGTTGATTTTGCTGAAGGAGATGATATAGTATGCTTCAAAATTGAAAAATACTAATTTTTCCGTTTATGGAAATACGCTTTGAATTCAACACAACAAACACCCTTATACTTGCAAACGTCTGCATTTTTTTTGTAACCACTGTACTTGCAATTAGTCTTGGAAGTGATATGGAAGCTTTGAGTATTCTTGGAGCTGACGCATATTATTATATTTCTAATGGTGAGTTCTGGAGGATTGTGACCTCAAGTTTTCTTCATGCAAATATTCTTCACTTGTTTGTTAATATGTACGCACTATACAGTCTGGGATATGTGTTTGAGAGGAATTTCGGGGGAAGAAAGTTGTTTGTTCTATACGTTCTAAGTGGAGTGACAGGATCGCTTTTGAGTTTCTTTATATATTTCCTAAGAGTGCAGCTCGATTTGGTTGAGCCGAACATTATTCAGTTGGGAGTAGGTGCTTCCGGCGCCCTTTTCGGGATCGTCGGGTATTTGATCACGATGCCTTATTTAAATATTGATAAAAACAGACTTTATTATCTTTTGGTTTTGAATTTAATTATTGGAATTGTATTTGCAGGATACATTGACAATTGGGCCCATGTCGGAGGATTTTTGGGTGGTGCGTTGTTTGGTCTCAGCGATAGAAATCCAAGGAATAATCTCGGATCCTGGAAAAGAGGCGATATCTCTTATTATACAGCCATAATGGCAGTTTTGATAAGTTATCTTGCCATGCTTGCTTACAATATTTTTTAAGAAGCCGAAAAGATGAAATATGTGATTTTTGGAGTTCCCGGAGTTGGAAAAACCGCGGTTATTGAAAAAGTGATTGCCAGCACGGGTATCATCAGAATAAATTGGGGTGATCTGACTGAAGAGATAATGAGAGAACAGGGTTTGATCAAAAACAGAGACGAAATGCGCAAGCTAAATCTAAGAAGCCAAAGACCGGTTCAAGAGCAGGTAGTTAAAAAAATTCTTGACATTGGAAAAGAGAGCGGCGATTTGTTGATAGAAACTCACGCCGCAATGAAGACCCCTCAAGGGTATTGGCCTGGTCTAAATTTTGATTCATTGCGGCAGCTGGATCCAGACACATTCGTGGCTATTGAAACTAGTGCCGAAAATATTTTCAGCAGGAGGGAAAAGGATACCACCAGAGATAGGAAAGACGATTTAAGTATTGAGGATCTGGAAGAACATATACGAGTGACCAGAATTTTAGCCTCCACTTTTGCGGTGTTAACAGGCGGAACAGCGTATTTCGTTGAAAACAAGGAAGGAGATATTGATTACGCTGCAGGTAGAATTATTGAATTGATCGAAAGAGGTAGAGCATAGCAAACCTTTTCGTAATATTTGAAGTTTCCAAGAAATTTATGCTACACTGGGGGGGAGTATTTAAGAACTTATTTTCCAATGGAAGCAAAAAAGGATCTAATCAACAGAATAAACCGTGCCAGCGGCCAGCTTGAAGGCGTTGCGAAAATGGTAGAAGAAGACCGGGCCTGCCTGGACAGTGTCCAGCAGATAGCAGCAATCCGTTCTGCGCTTGCCAAGGTTGGCGTAGAGCTTCTCAAAAACGAAGCTTCGGTCTGTGATGTTAAACAAAACCCTGAAGATTTCGAAAGAATAATAAAAGAGCTTTTCAAACTCAGCTGATAAATATATTTATTAATTTTAAATCCATGGCAAAGGCTTTTACAGATGCAAAATTTCAAGAAGAAGTTTTAGATTCCAAAAAACCAGTTTTAGTCGATTTCTGGGCAGAATGGTGTATGCCCTGCCAGATGCTGACTCCGATTATTGAAGAATTGGCGGAAGAAATGGGAGACAAAGTCGAGATAGGAAAATTAAATGTCGATGAAAACAGGGAAACCGCAGGAAAGTACCAAGTTATGAGTATTCCAACAGTTGCATTATTCAAAGATGGACAGATTATTGAACAGTTTGTCGGTGTGCAGCCAAAAGAAGCTTACCAAGATGCAATCGAGGAAGCCCTTAAGGAGTAGTGCTTCCCCGCCTTCGTCTTGACAAAAAATCTCATAAGTTGCTATGATCTCCATGTCTAGCAGAGTAATTGCAACTTTGCTAAAGTTACTTCAAGCGCCTACTGCCTTCAAAAACTTTAATATTATTTATTATTACTTAACCTTATGGCGAAGCCAAACATCAAGCCAGTCGGTTCAAATATCCTCGTCAAGCCTCTTGAGGAAGAGAAAAAAACCGATTCGGGTATAGTACTTCCAGATACGGTAGATAAAGAAAAACCTCAAAAAGGGGAAGTTGTAGCACTTGGGACACGAAGACTTTCGGAATCAGGTGTGAAGATTGACTTCACTGTAAAAGTCGGCGACAAGATAATTTTCAAAAAATACTCTCCAGATGAGGTTGAGGTGGATGGAACACAATATCTCGTGATGAGTGAGGATGATATTTTAGCTGTTATTAAATAAATAAAATGGCAAAAGACATAATATACGAGGAAAATGCAAGGAAAAAACTCAAAAAAGGAGTAGACAAGCTTGCAAATGCTGTAAAAGTGACACTGGGGCCAAAAGGCCGCAATGTAGCGATTGAGAAAAGTTATGGATCACCACAGATCACAAAAGACGGTGTGACAATCGCAAAGGAAATTGATCTTGAAGATCATCTGGAAAATGTCGGGGCGCAATTGGTCAAAGAATCTGCTACAAAAACAGTTGATACAGCAGGAGACGGAACTACAACGGCAGTCGTTCTGACTCAATCAATTGTGACAACCGGTTTGAAAAATATCACGGCCGGTGCAAATCCAATGGAGATCCGGACTGGTATTGAAAAAGGAGTTGATGCTGTCGTTGCAAAATTGAAAAAAATGGCAAAAGAAATAAAAGGAAAAGAAGATATCAAGCGAGTTGCAACAATAAGTGCGAATGGTGACGAGCAAATCGGCGATATGCTTGCAAATATTATGGACAAAGTCGGGAAAGACGGAGTTGTAACAGTTGAAGAAGGCCAGACTTTTGGTCTTGTTGAGAAATATGTGGAGGGGATGCAGTTTGATAAGGGCTATGTATCGCCATACTTTGTAACTGATGCTGACAGTTTGACCGCAGAAATTAAAAATCCGTATATATTGCTTTTCGATGGGAAAATTTCTGCTATCAAAGACATTCTTCCTGTTATTGAGAAAATTGCCCAGACTGGCAAAAAAGATATAGTGATAATTGCTGAGGATATCGAGGGCGAGGCACTAGCCACCCTTGTTGTGAATAAGCTCAAAGGGATTTTAAATATCCTAGCGATTAAAGCGCCTGGATTTGGTGACAGGAGAAAGGAAATGATGAAAGACATCGCGGTTTTGACCGGCGGAGAGGTAATTTCTGAAGAGGTCGGGAAGAAACTGGAAACTGCTGAGGTCAGTGATCTTGGCCAGGCTGAGAAAGTGATTTCCGGCAAAGAGGAGACTACTATTGTGAATGGTAAAGGTGAAAAGGCCGCTATAAAATCTAGAGTTGAGAATATCAAGACTGAGATTTCCAAGAATGATAGTGACTATGACAAGGAAAAACTCCAAGAGAGGCTTGCAAAATTGTCTGGCGGAGTTGCAGTTCTGGAAGTTGGTGCTGCTACCGAGGTTGAATTGAAGGAGAGAAAAGACAGGATCGATGACGCGCTTCAGGCTACCAGGGCCGCTATCGAAGAGGGAGTTGTTCCTGGCGGTGGAGTTGCATTTCTTGAGGCGGCTAAAGTATTGGACGAGGTAAAAGCGAGCGGCGATGAAAAGATCGGCGTTGGAATATTAAGAATTGCTCTTGAAGGGCCTTTTAGACAGATATTGATCAATGCCGGTGTCGAGCCTGCAAGAATAATCGACCAAGTCACTGGCGGCAAAGGTTTCGATGCCAGAAATGAAAAAGTCGTAGATATGGTTGAAGCAGGAATTATCGATCCTGTGAAAGTAACTAGGCTCGCACTTGAAAATGCAGCATCAGTTGCAATGCTTCTGCTAACCACGGAAGCAGTAGTGATTGAAAAACCGGAAGAGAAAGGCGAAGGAGGAGGAATGCCAGGTGGAATGGGCGGAATGGGCGGCGGCATGCCGGGGATGATGTAATCAGAGATGATTTGAGAAAAGGCGCCGAGAGGCGCCTTTTTCTTAATTATCAAAAAACTTAGATACAAACAGAAGAGTACGCTATAATAATATCTATTTGTTCAATATTTTTGGTGTTTTTTCAATTCTGGATAACTGAAATAACGATAAGGAGAATTAATTCTGAGAACTCAAGGAATAAAAGGATAAATATATTAACAGGAGTTGTTTATGAAGTGTGTACAATTATAAATCAGGTGGAATATTTCGCCAATAAGAGGGAATTTTTAGTGAGAGATAAACAATTTCTTCCTATTGGTATTCCAAAGATTACAGAAATAAACATTGCTTTAAAGAATAGAGATGTTCTTGGGCCTAATTTAACGGATTCATTATCTCAACTTGCCAAGGTTTTTAGTTCTTTCTCAGATTATAGAAGGGTTCCGTTTCCAGGGGGAATACAGAAAGGGTTAAAAGAATTGCTTGAGAAAAATTTGAAATTACTAAAAGAAAGAATTAAAGAGAAAGATGAGATATTCTATTATGGTGTGAATGTTGTAAATATTGAATAGAGTGACCTTACTGTTGATGGACGAAGAGCTAAATAACAGTCTTGAAATAGAGTATTCAAAATATATAACACGTTCTATAAAGTATCACTTACCCTGAATAAGCCCTTTCACTTTACTTTCTACGAGAAATTTCGTTAGTTGTGTTATAATATTACCAAACTATTATAATTATAATATGTCTACTAGTAATAACGATAAATCAATATTTCAGGTTCCGATGGTCAAGACTCTCAGAGAAAAAGCAGAAGAGAAGGCCGAAAAAGAAGGCTTTTCCTCTCTACAAGAGCTCACAAGGGTGTTTTTGAGTGGCTATGTAAATGGAGTCTATAATGTATTCATTGATTCACGAGAGAGGTTGAGCCCTGAGGCAGCAGCAAGGTACAAACATATGATTGAAGAACACGAGGGAGATAGAAAAAGAGGGAAAGTAAGGTCATACACAGCCGAAGAATCCATTAAAGCTCTGAGTTGAATAAAAGAATAGAGCATCATAAAACTTTCCAGAAACATTTCAATAAAAGAATTAAACCAAATGAAAAGCTGCACAAGAAATTCATAGAAAGATATGGAATGTTTCTTAAAGATAAAACAAATCCACTACTGGACGATCATGCTTTGGAAGGTAGTATGGTTGGAGAGAGGGCAATCAGAATAACGGGTGACTACAGAATGATTTACTATGAAACAGAAGATTGTATCTTTCTTCTAGATATCGGAACGCACAATCAAGTTTATAATTAGTTTAAGGTTCCCCATCACCATCCCCATTCTTTCTATAAACCGCTTGCATTCGGTCTTCGAAACTCCCCGATCCGACTAATTGGTGGCCATTACCATTACTATCCCCATTTGAACCCGAATCTCCGCCAAGACAAGGTACTGCATCGGCAATTGCCCCCTCTGGTATCTCATTTGTTGTAAGTTCCGCTGTGCCATATCTTCCTGGAGTAGTACAACCAGTAAACGGTGGCTGTGTATTCGCACAAAAGATTCGTTTCGTTGCATCAGAAGCCCCATGAAGACCATGCGTCCTATGCGGAATTGGCTTCGTTTTCCCCTTAAATGGGCAGCCTGTATTTCTGCATTGTTGATTAGACACCTTTAGCTGATACATTCTCATACCATCAGTAGTGTGTCCAAGAAATTTAACAGGAGATTGTTCAGCCATAGCTCAATTTATTTCGGGAATAAATTAATAAGAAGTTCCCAGGTGCTAAATTTGCCAAACAAGTTTCTTCGGGTTAATATCTTCTATCCCCCTTTAAGATATTCTGCTTCCCACGAACAAATATCCTGCTATAATAACTTGCTTTATTAGACCAAATTTCATGAAAAAAACATTGTTTTATCTTGTTATTGTTCTTATACTAGCTGGAGCCGGCGGGTATTTTTACTACCAAAACTGGTATAGCTCTGCTCTAAATTATACCCTCAGTGATTCAAACCAGACAGTAGAGTTCATAGTCGAAAAAGGCGAAAGTCCAAGCTCGGTTGGAAAAAGACTAAAAGAAGCAAATCTTATCAAAGACAGCAATGCATTCAACTGGTATCTAAGGCAAGAGGGATTAAGAGGCTCAATTCAGGCAGGGACATTTGAGATACCGGAAAATTACACAATGGAGCAAATTGTCGAACTGCTTGGCAAAGCGCAAAATCTCAGTGTCACAAGAGTGACAATTGTCGAAGGCTATAAACTTTCGCAGATTAAAGAATCTCTTGCTAAAGCATTCGCCGATAAATCAGGAGCAGTATTTAATGGAAATGATTTCGACGGTATAACCAAATCCCCGGACAGTTACACATTCAAAGAAAATATTCAGGGCTTTTTAGACACGTACAAACCAGCAGGTAAATCGTTAGAAGGGTTTTTATATCCGGATACATATGAATTTGAAAATAGTGCAACCACGCAGCAAGTCATAGAAGCACTTTTGCAGCAGTTTATAAACAAAGTAGACGGCCTGGAAAAAGAGGCGGATTTCTATAACAAACTGGTTCTTGCTTCAATTATTGAAAGAGAAAGTTTTACAAATGACGAAAAAGACGAAATATCAAGCGTATTTACAAACAGGCTTAATATTGGCATGGCAATCGAATCAGATGCGACGGTAAATTACGCAACAGGAAAAAGTGATCCAAGACCAACAAACCAAGATCTGAAGATCGACTCACCATACAACACTTACAAATATCCAGGGCTTCCGCCAACTCCAATTTGCAGCCCTCGAATAGAAGCGGTTGAGGCAGCCCTTTATCCTGCTAACACGCAATATTACTATTTCATTCACGAGCAGGATGGCTCAGGGCAGGTGCATTTTGCCAAAACTCTCAGTGAGCACAATGCAAATATAGCTAAGTACTTGGATTAAGGATCAATCTGATCTATACTATGGGTAAGAAAATTGCTTCCCATGAAGAAAGAAATAGACAACTCTCAAAAAGGAATCCAGTTTGAGGCCACTTTCGGTCAGTTTTTCAGTGCAATTATATTGGTATTGGTACTTTTTGTGCTTCCCATCAGCGGCTATGAAATTGCGAAAGACAAATTTGTCAAAGAAAAAGAAGTTTATACTGCAGCCAGCCTAAGAGGGAATGACGTGTCAGTAGAAGGTGTGCAAGAGGGCCGGGTAGCTGGAGTTTCTACGAGCAGAAACGGAGAAAATATTACAGACCAGGTCGGAACAATTTTCCAATCACGATATCTTCTAATTGGTGCTGGAATTGTCCTGGTTCTGATATCAACCTCGCTTTCTGTGGGGTTGGTGTATGACTTTGTGAAGAAATAAACGGAAAGAAATGATATAATTCCAAGTGCAAAAACTTCCGGGTTAGCTCAATGGTAGAGCCATCGACTGTTAATCGAGAGGTTGCAGGTTCGAATCCTGCACCCGGAGCCAAATTGACTAGCAGCAGCAGATTGGTTAGGATTGAAATAGATATAAGCTTGCTAGTGAGCCTATATGAAAGACGATCGAACTGACAAACTCAGGCAAATCAGGGATGAGATATGGAATCTTTCAAAATCTCCTTTGTACGAATACAGAATTGCAAATAAGTATCATCCTGTCCTAGGTCAGGGGAGCCATTATGCAAAAATAGTCATGATAGGAGAGGCTCCAGGAACACAAGAGGCAGAAAGCGGGTATCCGTTCGTCGGTCAGGCAGGAAAAATTCTTGACAGGCTGTTTGAATCGATAGATCTGAAAAGGGAAGACGTCTATCTGACAAATATTGTAAAAGATCGCCCTCCAGACAATCGTAACCCAAAGCCGGAAGAAATTGAAATTTACGGCCCTTACCTGCTGCGCCAGATAAATATCATAAAACCAAAAATAATAGTCACTCTCGGGAAATTCCCGATGGAATTTATTACTAAAGCATACAAATTCCCAGGACAGATGAAAAAAATTTCTCAATCTCATGGACAAATATTTCAAGCAATTGCAGGATATGGAGGGGTCTTGGTTGTTCCTCTTTATCATCCGGCCGTGGCGGCTTACAATCCAGCAATGTATAAGGTCCTACAGCAAGATTTTAAAACACTAAAACGCCTTTAGTTTTTTTTGTAATAATAAATCAAGCAAGTTTCGGTAAGGATCGATTTTATTGTATACTTGTATCAAGTTAAATAAATTCTAATCAAGAAGAGAATATTCTTTTTTACATCTTTAGCGGTATTTGGGGTATTTTTGTGTTTCATTCTGCCAGAAATTTATAATAATGGCGGGATTGTCTATTCGAATAACGCATCCCCTCAATCTATCACATCTTTTAACTCATCAAGTAAGTGGCATGGCTACTTTGCACCAAATGACGAGATACCTCTTGTCGGAGACTTTGATCATGATGGCTTAGACGATATAGTCACATTTACAAGTGATAAATATGGAGATGTCTGGGTTGCTGCAAACACAGGATCAAGTTTCGGGACTTCTTCTAAATGGCACAATTGGTTTGCGCCAAATGACGAAACACCACTAGTCGGAGATTTTGATGGAGACCACTTTAAAGATGACATAGTGACATTTACAGGAGATGGAAGTTCTAAAGTCTGGGTTGCGCTTGGTGACGGAGAGGCGAGTTTTCAATCAAGCGCCTCTCTATGGCACAGCTGGTTTGCACCAAACAACGAAATTCCACTTATCGGGGATTTCAATAATGATGGATACGATGATATTGTGACTTTTGTAAGTGACGGCGGCGGGGATGTCTGGGTCGCCCTAAATAACGGCGGAACTGGGTTTGGGACATCCTCCAAATGGCACAGTTATTTTGCACCAAACGACGAAATCCCTGCAATTGGTGATTTTAATGATGACGGCTATGATGATATAGTGACATTTACAAGTGATGGTTGGGGAGATGTCTGGGTCGCTCTAAATGATGGCGGTACGGGTTTTGGAACTGCTTCGAAATGGAATGATTGGTTTGCTCCATACGACGAGGTCCCGGCAATAGGTGATTTCGATAATGACGGTCTTGATGATATAGTTACTTTCGTAAGTGATGGCGGCGGGGATGTCTGGGTCGCTTTGAGTAATGGCAGCAGCTCTTTTGAAGGATCTTCTAAATGGCATGATTATTTTGCTCCTTATGATGAAATCCCGCGTGTTGGGGACTTTGACAATGACATGTTCAAAGATGATATTGTGACATTTGTAAGTGATGTAGGAGGAGATGTCTGGCTTGCTTCAAATCCTGATGATCCAGAAAGCACCGAATACAATTTCCATATAGCGTCTGATATGCAGGAGCGTACAGGTCCCGGGATATACGATACTACAGATTATTTCAGAGGTGTGGCTGAAGCAATAGCTGCGGATGATTCGGATTTCTTTATGACGGCTGGTGATATGCCTTCAATGACAAATACAATATGGAGCGTTGAAACTTACATGGGTGCTGAATTCCCCTGGTATCCGGTTATGGGGAATCATGAGCTCCCGGGCCACGGAAGTGAGGCATATTATGGCGAAAATATGGATATATTGCGGGCATTTGATTACGGAACGGTAAATCCGGGGCCTGCTACATGTCCTGAAACCACCTATTCTTTTGATCATGGGAATATGCACATTATAGCGCTTAATGTATATTGTGACTCTGTCAGTGATACTCACACCGATGGTGATATCACTACTCCGGTTTACAATTGGCTTGCTTCGGATCTTGCTGCCACAGACAAAGATTTAATTTTCGTAGTCGGACATGAACCAGCCTATCCTCAGCCCGACCAGGAAAACGGTACTTCTGGCCACACAACAGACAGCTTAAATAAATATGTGTCAAATAGGGATGCATTCTGGCAATTACTGGCCGATTATAATGTAGTGGCATATTTTTGCGGTCATACGCACAAATACAGCGCGTATCATTACAATACTATTTGGCAAATGAATACAGCGCATTCTCAAGGCCTGGGAGATATGGGGGCAAGAAGCACTTATGTCAAAATTAGAACTCATGACGATATCGTTTTCTATGAAACTTATAGAAGAAACTGGTCTACAGGTATTTATGAATTGTATGATAGGCACAGGATCAACTAATTTGTAGAATTGTATAAATTCCCAAGAATTTTTTGTAAGATATTTTTTCAAATTGCGTTGTATATTACATCAAAAGAATTTCTTTTGATGATAAATACCGGCTTTGAGCAGTCCGGTCTTAGCGAAAAGTTGTGCTTCGGCACAAAAGCTCTGTAAAAGGATAGCTATAACTGGGCTGCTTAAAGAGCGGTATTTTTTTTAGAAAAATGGATTTCTTTTAAATTTCTTCCTTCCCGGGTGCTGCAATTTCTGGTAACCTGTACCAGAGTGTTATGGCAAATAAAATTATCTACAAAAAACCGCTAATATTCTTCTTTGTTGTCGGAATGTTTTATTCCTTATTGCTAACTGTATTGCTTTATAGCACCGAGCCATCTTTTGCAGCTGCATGTCCAGTGCTTGATGGGGGTGTAGGTGATGGAGACTCTACAGTAAATGGAGTTATCACAATTAGTGCTAATGCCACATGGTCTGCAGATGGCACGAATCTTGGGAGTTTTGATTGCTCGGGCACTGAAGTACATGTTACTAACAATGCGGTATTGAGCCTTGCCTCATATCAAGATGGGGACAGTGATTACACCGATGATTATGGGGTTACGATTATTGCTGATGATATTACGGTAGATTCGGGGGCGAGTATAAGTGCCAACAGTTTAGGGTATCCGGATGATAAGGGCATAGGATATGCAGGCACATTAGGGAGCGGGTATGGGGGTTTGGGATATGGGACGACGGATACATCAAAGGCGTATGGGAGTGTATATGAGCCGGATGATTTAGGCAGCGGAGGTGCAGACTCATATGGAGGAGGTGCAATGAAATTTATTGTTTCGGATACTTTGATAG
>JAFGMG010000001.1 GCA_016927655.1 Candidatus Dojkabacteria bacterium | reverse complement strand
CCAAAACTAGTAGGGACAGCAGAAGCAGGTTCGACGGTATACGTACAAATAGGAACGAAATTATATAGTACAGCAGTTGGTGATGATGGCAGCTGGGAGTTAATTCCCGAAGAGATTGAGACTGGGGAGTATGAAGTACAGATGTGGGTAGAAGACGAAGCCGGAAATACATCGACAAAGCTAGATTTTATATTAGTGATAGATCCAACCGGAGGATTATTCCCAGACTGGCTGAAGGAGAAACTTGGGATACTAACACTTGATGGTCTAAGCTCAGATGAGGAATTAGGGGAAATCGGAGTATCGGAAGAAGCGGTACTTTACGATCTAAGGGTCAGGGTAGTGAATGAAAAGAACAAAAAGTCGGTAGAAGGAGCGGAGGTAACAATAAATGGGCAGGAAGGAAAGAAAACAGACCAAGAAGGGAAGGCATTATATGAGGATTTAATCAGAGGTGAATATGAAGTAGCGGTTAGCTATAGGAGCCATGAAGCAATTAAGACGGTAGATCTGACAAGAGACACGGAAGTAGAAATAGAGATAGCAACCAGCAGAAGTATTGTTTCTGTGCTTGTTCCTGTGACGGCAACATCGTTCCTTGTAGCAATGGGAGGAATATTGCTATTTTTCGGATTTATCAAGAAGAGAAATGACAGAAATTTGGAAAAAGCTGTAAAAGTGTTATAATAAAACAATTATTTAATAGTCATATTTTGGGAAATGGCGCTTGAGGCTTCAGTCTTAAGGATAGAAAGGACAATAGAGTTACTTTCTACTTTTAAGCATGAAGAGTTTGAGCTCCACGTGAGAATTTTCTCCACCAGGTATGACAGAAAGGCCTAGTAATAGGTTAGTTTAGTTATGTTAGAAGAAAAAAAGACTTCTATCAATTTCAATGGTGAAGAGCTGCATTTTTCTACCGGCAAGCTTGCACAAAAGGCGGATTCAACCGTCAAAGTACAGCTCGGAGAAACAGTTGTCCTTGCCATTGTTACAGTAGACAAAGCAGAAACAACTTTGGACTACTTCCCTCTTTCAGTAGAATATATTGAAAAATTCTACGCAGGAGGAATTATTTCTAATTCAAGATTTGTCAAAAGAGAGAGACGACCCTCAGACGATGCAGTTCTGAAAGCAAGACAGGTGGATCATTCCATCCGGTCGTTATTTCCAAAAGGCTTCAAAAAGGCAGTGAGCGTAGTGATCACAGTTCTTTCTTATGATGAAGTGCATGATCCAACAAATCTTGCCGTAACTGCAGCTTCAAGTGCTTTGATGCTCTCATCCGTTCCATTTAATGGGCCTAGTGCGGGAGTTTCAATCGGTATAAAGGAGGACGATTCATTCGTTCTTAATCCAAAAGACGGAGACAGCGAAAATTACAAAGGAGAATATATCATTTCTTTCAAAGAAGACAGAGTCCTAAATATCGAAGGATATTCAGATCAGGTTTCAGAGGAGAAAATGGGAGAACTTATGGACTTTGCAGCAGACGCAGTTAAGCCATTGTTTGAAATTCAGGAGAAATTCGCTAAAGAAAACAGTAAAGAAAAAATGAATTTTGAAGAAAAAGTAGTCACAGAGGAAATTTTGAAAAAAGTTGAAGAAAAATATGGGAAAGAAATAGATGAGGCACTTTATAACGAAGACAGACGAGATCTGCATGCAGCAATTGCAGCGAAAGTTGTTGAGGAACATGAAGGAGAAATTTCTAAAGATGATGCAATGACAGCAGTCGATTATCTGGCAAGAAAGTATATGAGAAAAGCGATTCTGGAGAGCGAAAAACGTGTAAGTGGTAGGAAGCTTGATGAAATAAGAGAGATAGATGTGGAGACAGGAGTTTTACCTCGAGTCCATGGCTCAGCACTGTTCACAAGAGGAATTACCCAGGCAATGTCAATCGTTACTCTGGGATCGACTAGACTCAGTCAGACTTTAGAAAGCTTTGAAGGTGAAGAGACCAAGAGATTTATGCATCACTATAATGGTCCAAGCTACTCTCTGGGAGAAGCTGGAAGATTTTCTTACTACCCAGGTAGAAGGGAAATCGGTCATGGGCATATTAGTGAAAATGCTTTTAAGAAGATTCTGCCAAGCGAAGAGGATTTTCCATACACAATTCGTGTAGTTTCTGAAATTCTTTCTCAAAACGGGTCGTCTTCAATGGCCGCAGCTTGCGGGACATCACTTGCTCTTATGGACACTGGAGTTCCGATCAAAGAGCAGGTTGCAGGTATTGCAGTTGGACTTGTAACTGATGATGAGGATTTGACTAAATACAAACTAGTCGTTGATATGCAGGATGTGGAAGATTTCTATGGTGACATGGATTTCAAAGTTGTCGGGACTAAGAATGGTATTACAGCTATTCAGCTGGACAACAAACTTGAAGGAGTTCCAATTGCAATTTTGAAAGATGCTTTTGAAAAGAGTAAAGCTGGCAGAGAACATGTCCTATCAAAAATGAATGCTGTGATTGCAGAACCAAAGCCGGAGCTAAGCGAAAATGCACCGAAAGTGGACAAACTAAAAATTGACCAGGAAAAAATCGGTGAGCTTATCGGTCCGGGTGGTAAAAACATCAGATCAATAATTGAGGAAGCTGAAGAATTTGGCGAAATCGATATTGATATCCAAGAAGATGGTAATGTCTATATAACTGCAGTGAATAAGGCTGCAAGGGATAAGGCACTTGAACTAATTGGTGAAGTGTTTGAAGAAGCTGAAATTGGAAAAGTCTATGATGGAGTTGTCGATAGAGTAGAAGCCTATGGGGCATTCGTCGACGTTACAAAAAACATTTCTGGACTTGTGCATGTTTCTGAAATGAGTGATTCGTTTGTCAAAGACGTTAATTCAATAGTGAAAGTCGGGGACAAAGTGAAGGTCAAAGTAATCGGCATCGATGATATGGGCAGGGTAAAAATGTCGATGAAAGGATTAAACAAACCAGAAACTAAAGAGGCCAGCTAATAAACTCGCCTTAGAAAAATTCTCGTGCTACAATTCATGACAAGCTATGCTTCGATACTTTTCGAATACTTTCTGGGCGTATTTGAATAAAACTTTATCAGTCAGTTCAAATACGATCAAAAGAACTAAAAACTTATTAGTGAAAGAGCAAAACAGCATCTTGAATGCTGCTTTTGTGATGATGATAATCGTGCTTGTGACAAAATTCACAGGGCTTATCTTCAATTCAATAGCGATAGGTTTTATTGGGGCAGACGCTTATAATGAATTTCTATTCGCATCAAATATTCCGGAAATTATTTCAGCATCAATTCTGCTTGGCGCAATAAGCGCATCAGTTATTCCTACACTCGTGCAGGCTAGAGAAGAAGGCGGGCATGAGAAATTTCTGCTGGTTTTAAATACTTTGATCAATGGATCTCTTATCTTGTTCGCGGTTATTGCGCTGCTGCTTGCGGTATTTGCTGGAGATTTGATGCCATGGCTGATTGATCATGTTCTAAAGCCTGTCGATCCGCCAACGGAAGAACAAATGGATCGGTTGGTATTGATGATGCGGATTTTACTTATTCCGCAGGTAATTTTGGGAATCAGTACTTATGTGAGCAGCTCGCTTAATGTGATGCAGAGATTTGTAGTTCCGCAGCTTGCTCCTTTGTTTTACAATTTCGGAAGAATTCTTGCTATTGTTCTTTTAATCCCAATTTTTGGGAAAGATCCCTGGGTTTTAGTTTACGGGACAATTATCGGAGCATTGTTCCATTTGGCAATTCAATTGCCGCTTCTTGGGCATTTAAATGTAAAATACCTCTTTGTATTTAAGCCGAGAGATAAATACTTTAAAAACATTTTAATAGTCGGTCTGCCGAGAATTCTAGGACTCTCGGCTGAACAGGTCGCTATTGGAATAGATAGATTGATCGCTTTTGGACTTGTCGGGAATTCCCTTGCTGCTTATGAACTTGCGATCAGGCTGGTAGCAATTCCAATGTCATTATTCGGACTGACTTTTTCAACTGCATCATTTCCAATAATTTCAAGGGCGTATATTCAGGGAGACATGCAATTATTTCGAGTGACGTTTACTAAAGTTCTAAATCAAATTCTTTTTCTTTCTTTCCCGGTAACTATAGTCTTGATAGTACTCAGACTGCCTATCACCAGGCTTTTTTATGGGATCTTTGGAAACAGTTTCAGCTGGGATGAGACACGAATGGTTGCCTGGGTGGTGATGTTTTTTGCTTTCGGGCTGACTTTTGAAGCTCTTAGATCCCTGCTTTTCAAGACTTATTATGCGGTAAACAATTCTCTTGTCCCATTGATTTCAGCTATTTTCATAGTTGTCGGAGGAGTGACTACGGGAATTTTATTTACAAATTATTTCAGTCATTTTGATTCGTTTTCCCTCTTTAATCTAAGTCTGGATCCAAATTATTTCTTTGAAAGAAGTGCCGGAAAAGCCGGAGTCGGGGGGCTGGCTCTGAGTGCGAGTTTGATTTATACGCTTGAGTTTGTAGGTCTTCTTGTCTATCTTAACTTTAAATATATGAAAATAAGGGCTATGGATCTGTATTTCCCGATTTTCAAAAAAATATTTATTTCATTTTTAACATTGATGCTTACATACTCCTTGTATACACTCTATAACGGAGTTCTGGACACTTCAAAAACCTGGCATATCTTCGTTTTAACATCCACAACTGTAGTAGCTTCATTCCTTTTCTATTTCTGGCTGAGCTTTTTTACTGGAGTAAGGGAAATTGATATGATTGTAAGATTATTTAATAAATTAAAATATCGCAATGGTAAAGAAAGCGGAGAAAATAAATAAAGCGACACTGAAGGACAAACTGGGAGAGCCAGAGATAAATAAAACAGATGAAATACAGGAAGCCGAAGAAGTTGAACAGCAAGACGAAAAGCAAGATGAAAAGCAAGACGAACTTCCGCCGCTCGAAGAGGAACAGCCAATTCAAAAAGTTGTTGAAAAACAAAAACCGCGAGGAAAAAGCTGGATTAAATGCAACTGTCAAACATGCAGCTGTTTCGGGTGTTTGATGATTATTTTGTTTATCATTTTTATCGGCCTTTCTATTTATTTCCGTCCCCCATTCCTTCTAAACCCATTGAAAAAATACGTCAATCAGGGATACGCCCCACAAGGCTATGAAAACGTTTCTGTTGTTGATATAAATGAAGCTATCGCGCTTTCTCTCACGAAAACTGGAGAAGCCGCAATAACTGAAGGACAATTAGAATCTTTAATGAGTGAGCAATTAAAGACCGACAACGTGTTTGTCGATATTGAACCATCTACAATTCGGGTGGTTACAGATATGGATGAGAATTCTACAGTTCCTTTATATCTTTTTATTGAAATCTCACATACAAGCGATGACAAGATGCTGATTACTAAGCTTGGATTCCAAAGGTATGGAGCGCCTAAATTTATTAGAAATTTATTAACAGATTCTGCTTTTGCAATGCTTGATACGACGATGGCTGATGGGGATGATGAAGGAACTCAGTTTATCAACTCATTTATTAACCAAGACAATGAAGGGGATATAGCAGGGGTGCGGTTTGAAAAAGATCAGATTGTAATATTTGAAAAATAATGATAATTCTACTTGAGGGGGAAAATTACTTCGCCTCTTTGCAAGAATACAAAAAGAAACTCAAAGAGTTTGAGAAAAGTGGTTTGGCTGTTGAAGAGCTGAGAGCTGACGGTGAAAATTTTGAAATGCAGCTTGATTTGACTCAAAACCAGGGGCTTTTTGGTACAAATACGCTTTATGTCTTGAAAGAATTTAATAGATTAAATGCAGCCCAGACAGAAAAGCTGGAACTGGCGGCACAAAATGTTGATGTGCTGATTATTCACTCAGGTAGTTTTGATAAAAGAAAAAGTTTCTATAAAAATGCTAAAAAATCCGGGCAGGTATTTAGTTTCAACCGGCTCAAAGGTGCAGAGTTGGAATCATGGACCAATGAGAAAATTAAAACCAGCGGATTGAAACTGGATAAGCCCGCCAGAATTGAATTTTTTCTTAGATCAAATGATGATCAGCACATTATTCTTACAGAGATTGATAAGCTGAAAAAGCTCCAGGATGAAGGTGTTGAAATTACAAAAGAGATAGTCGAAAATTTGATCACAGATAATAGCGCCATAAGTGTCTGGGATTTGACCGACAATCTGCTCGCATCAAATAAACGAGGAAGTATCAAGGAACTAGATAAAATTACAAGAACGAGCGAATACGAGCAGATTGTCGGCCTTATTGTTTCGCAGCTGCGTGCGCTCTATATTGCAAGCTTGGTTGGTACCCGAGAAAAAATGATTGAGTATAAGATTCATCCATTCATAGCGTCCAAGCTTGTTTCAAAAATCAGTAAATTTCCAATCGAAAAAGTAAAGAAACTTTATGGAAAAATTGTGAATATGGAAATTGCGGTGAAAACCGGCAAAATTGACAAAGACCTTGCTCTTGACCTTTTGGTTTTAGCGTTTTGAAGCTATAATATTTCTATGAAGAAAATATTGATTTGTCTAACAGTTATTCTTTGTAGTTTAAGTTTGGTAAATGCGGTTGATATTACAGGCCGGGACAAGCTTTATCTGGATGGGGGACTCGGACAGAAGGAGGAGCTTACTTACGCACCGGTTGAAAGCATCATTATCGCTCCAATAGTTCTTCCCGAGCAAAATGGTATTAATTCCGACGATTGGATACGGGGTCTATATTATTACTCCACAGTTCGTCTGGGTTATGCGGATATTCCATTTGATTATATAGTTTTAAATAATGGGAAAATTTATAAAACAAGTCAGATTTCTTTTGAAAATGAAGTTCAAATAGAAGGGGTTGATTCAAATGCAATAGTTGTCGGATATCTTGCCAGTAAAGAAGACAGCGATATAAATACGCAGGCAAGAAGTGACATTAGAGATTTGGTCTTGAAACTTGCAAATGAGAACAATATTGAGGCAGAAAGTATTGATCTGCAAGGCTTGAGATACAAGATCAATCTCACTAACAATACTTCAACGATTGAAACTACTGAAATGGTCGGCAGCTGGGCTCAGAGCTTGAAGGAAATAAAAGCATATGTTGGTGCAAATTATTCTCCAATACCACGAAGTTTCAGTATTTCTATAGAGCAGGTCAGTTATTCTGAAGAAGAACTAGAACCAGGGAGTGTCGCTGTGATTGAGCTAACCATCAAAAATACGGGAGAAAATCTGCTATTTGCCGATTCAGAATCTTCTCTCTTGATCACCAAGAAGGACGGCAAGCTTAGCAAGTTTTTCCTCAATAGTCTTTGGGCGAGTCAATCGCAGGTGTCGGTCCTTTCTGAAGGAGAATATTTGCAGCCGGGAGAGAGTAAAACCTTCCAAGTCAAATTTAATGTTCCTTTATATTTTGGTATTCAGGAGGAAATCTTTGTAATCAAAGATGGTCTTGGGAATACTCTTGATGGAACCGAATTCCGTGTGGCATTAAACGTAGGCAAATTGGACGCGACTGTCGTAGAGATTTTGGATACAGGTACTGGCTATCTGAATGTCCGTTCGGCTGATAGTGGAGGAGCTGAAGTTGTGAGTAAGGTCTCTCCTGGAGAGCGTTATATTCTCAGGCAAAGAGGGACCTATGGATATGTGCAGATTGACCTTGGTGATGGAAAACTTGGGTGGGTATCGCAGCAGTATGTTAAAGTAGTCAATTAGAGATTATCGTTTTGAATTTTCCATGCTTTCGCCACAATTCTTCCATAAAATTGAAAGAAAATTGTGGTAAACTACCTTTAGTCTAAATATCAAAACTGCTCAGAAATATGTTATTTATTATACTTCCATGATGGTAAAGGAAAAAACAACGGAAACGGCCCCAAAATCAGTTACAAACTCTAATCAAAAACAAAAAGCGGTCGAAATAGCTTTGGCTCAAATTGAGAAACAATTCGGCAAGGGATCTATTATGAAAATGGGGGAAAAAGCAACCGAAAAAGTTGATGTGATTTCAACTGGAGCACTTTCCCTAGATATAGCATTGGGTATCGGCGGTGTGCCAAGAGGAAGAATAACAGAAATTTATGGACCGGAATCCAGTGGAAAGACTACTCTTGCGATGCATATAATTGCTGAAGCGCAGACTGCCGGGGGTACTGCGGCATTCATCGATGCAGAACATGCGTTTGATCCTGCCTATGGCAAGCGGATCGGAATGGACGTTGAGAATCTCCTGATCTCACAGCCTGATTATGGAGAGCAGGCATTGGAAATTCTCGAAACTTTAGTCCGCTCGGGTGCAGTCGATGTCATTGTTGTCGACTCTGTTGCAGCACTTACGCCAAGAGCTGAGATTGAGGGGGAAATGGGGGATTCGCACATGGGACTTCAAGCAAGACTTATGAGCCAGGCTCTTAGAAAAATTACTGCAATTGCCGGCAAGACAAATACAACCATTGTTTTTTTAAACCAGATTAGAATGAAAATTGGAATAATGTTTGGAAACCCGGAAACAACCACTGGAGGTAATGCATTGAAATTCTATGCAAGCACCAGGATGGAAATCAGAAAGAAGGAAAAAATAGGACAGGCTGACGATGTTCAGGGTCACAAAGTTAGAGTAAAAGTTGTGAAAAATAAAATGGCACCTCCTTTCAAGCAGGCAATTTTCGATATTATCTATCCAAATGGAATTGACAAAGTGAGCTCGTTAATTGACGCGGCACTTACATTTGACGTTCTTCAAAAATCAGGCTCCTGGATCAAAAAGGGTGATGAGCAGATTGCTCAAGGGGTTGACGCAGCCAAAGAAGTCTTAAGAGAGGACGCAAAACTTCGAAAAGAAGTTTATCAGGAGGTGAAGAAAAAGGCTGGATTGTAGGCTTGAGAGTGAATTGAATCCGAGATATTGCACTCTGTTATAAAGAGCGGCAAGTCTTTACAAAATTTTCTAATTATGTCCACTTGCTAAAGTGTTGTCAAATTTAGTACAATTTCCTAAGTCAAATCTGCCATTTAATTCATTTATTAGCACACGAGTCTATGAATATGCGCAAGTCAATTGACTTTTTGATGATTTCCAAAGTTAGAATAAAATCGCTCCGGTATTTCTTCTTCAACCCGGATATGCCTATACATTTAAGGGGAGCAGTTAGGAAATTCAAAGAAGAAATAAACGCAGTAAGAAGGGAGCTCAATAGACTCGAAGAGGTAAAAATCCTTACTACAGAAAAAAGAGGGAACAGAAAATATTATGCTGTAAATAAAGAACATCCTTATTTCGAAGTTTTGCTTGCCTTGATGCATAAAACTTTCGGTCTGGGAGGAGATCTCTTGAAGTCTATAAGTAAGCTCGGTGATGTCAAATTTATTCTCCTGACCAGCTCTTACACAAAAGGTGCAGCACTCAAGCCTCATGACGTTGATCTTGTGGTTGTCGGAGATGTAAATATTGATCTTCTAAGTGAAATTGTCGGCCTTGCCGAGAAAAAACTTGGCAAAGAGGTAAATTATACTGTTCTTACAGAAAACGACTTTGATTTGAGAAAAAAGAGAAGGGATTCGTTTGTTGCTGAGCTTGTAATGGGAGATCATATACTTGTTTATGGAGATAAAGTACAATTTATAAATTAGACTTTTTATCTATGAAGGGCGAGAGATACAAAACCTGGCTGAAACAAGCAGAATTCGATCTGCAGGCCGCCAAGCTGTCTTTGGAAAACGGATTTAATGAATGGGCGGCTTATCAATCCGAACAGACGGTAGAGAAGGCTCTAAAAGCGGTAATTGTCCATGCTGGAGAAACATCTCCAAAAATTCATAAATTGTCTGTCTTATTTGGGATGTGCAATAGCGTAAATAAGGAATTTCGTAATACCAAATTTCAATTTCATCATATTGAGTCATTTGGATTTATCTCCAGATACCCATTCCTTTTGCCCGGCAAGGATAAATCTCCTCATGAGCTGATTTCCAGGAGTGAGGCTGAAGCCGGAATCAAGGAAGCGGAAAACATTATTGAGAGTATAAAAATGATTCTTGGGAAAGGGTTGCAGAAAAATGGAGACAAAATGCCCGGTTCAATTGGCAAAGAGGAACTTGATAGAAGGCTTGATGAGATCAGGACTATTCTTATAAGTGAATTCCAGCCGGAAAGAATAGTAGTTTTTGGAAGTTACGCACGGGAGCCGCTTCCGGATAAATTGAGTACTATTGATATCTTGATAATTGCAAAAAGTGAACTGACATTTATTGAAAGGATTAAAAGGGCCCGTGAAGTGACAAGAGGAGAACTTCCGGCAATTGAACCATTGGTTTACACACCAGAAGAATTCAAGATCTTGACCGAAATTGAGGGTGAGTCATTTTTTGAATCTGCTCTGGTTGAAGGGAGAGAGATATACCCCGGAAACGAGCATTAATTTTCATTAAACTTCCATAATATTTCCATATTTCTGTAATATATTTGTGTTTTAATACACTTGTTCAACGTGATAGTTGATAATTTATTTGCTGGGTAGTATCATAGTAGTATAGATCAATTATTACGGTACTACTTATGAAAGACTCAAAATTACAGGTGACTATCGAAACGAAAGTAAAGGAAAGAGGTGAAAAAGCAGCCCAGGAAATGGGATTTAGCTCTTTGCAAGAGCTTATACGTGTCTTTATCGCTAATTTGGACAGAAGCGATTATCAAGTCGGTTTCACTCCAATCAGACAGGCCACAGAAGAAGAAGAGCGGGGAATTGCAGCTAGTATGGACGATATCAGGAAAGGTCGCTACAAGATTTTGAAGTCCGAGGAAGATATAGACAAGTATTTTGATGAATTACGAGATTCTAACAACAGTTGAATTTGAGAGGAAACATTCAAAGCTTACAAAGAGAAATAATTTTCTTGAGAAGAGATACAGAATAGCGGTTAAGGCTATTAGACGAGATCCAATGAGTCCTTCACTAGCTACACACAAGGTTGATAGCCCAACTTATGGTAAAGTCTGGAGTTCAAGTGTGACTGGGGATATTAGAATACTCTGGAATTATTATGGTCCAAAGAAGAATCTGATAATACTTCTACTTACTACTGGTAGGCATTCGGGAGGGATAAATGTTTATCGTTCTATTATCTGAATCTAAAATCAGCAAGCAACCCATAATGATCAGATGGTATATCAATTCTCTCTGCGTGGATCAATTCTATACTGTCCGGGGTATACAGGATATGATCTAGCTGGTCTTTTCCTCCTTTGATCGAAGTTTTTACTTTGATAGCCTCTACAAAATGATTATTATCAAACAACTCGGGGAATGCTTTAGCTAAAACTATTCCTTTGTTATTGAAATCTCCCACCACAATTGTTGGTGTGTCACCAGGATCTAAGATGGAAACCAACTCTTTACGGATATCTTCAAAATCCTTTTCATCCAATCTTCTGCCAAAATGATGAAATGGGAAATAGTGCAAAGATATTATTTTAACACTCCTGCTGAGAATCCGGGTATCAATTGCTAGCGCGGATTTTTCGTGCAAAACCCAAATTGATCCATCCGGTCCAATAGCTTCAATATTTTCTTTTGGTTTTGGTAGTTTGATCGTTTCTTGATGTATAGTGACTCCATTGATAAGTAGAGCAGAACCATAATGTTTGTCGGGTCTGAACCATGATTTTTCACTTTTTGATGTCGCATAGTGTTTCAGGTTTAGTTGATTTTTAATATTTTCTACCTGTTTGCTAGTACCATTTTGGTCATCGATTAGGACTTCATGTAAAGATACAATATCAGGAACAAATGGTTTCAAGATTTCGGTATATTTACCAGGATTGTATTCTTGGACTGTTTTGGCGGGATATGACCCTCCATCGAAAATAAATCCCTGAAGAATGTTTGCGTGAATTATTCTAATGTTTTGCATTTGTTTTATTATCCGATCGATTGACTAAGATTTTTGATAAACCTCTGGAACTGCTTCTTTCACGCCGATCCGGTCAAACATCCATTTCAACCTCGCATACAACTCTTCGGCTTCTTCCTTTGTCTTTTCATCCAGATCGACTAAACTATATTTTTCTTTGGCCTTGAACATCACATATTGCATAGACCCATCAAAGTCTTGATTTGTCCTGCCGTACATTGCTCCGAAAAGATGAAAGGCGCCTTTTGGTTCTAGAAATTTAAAGCAGTCTGCGTTTACAAAAAGTCTTGTCTCAATGTGTTCGTACGGTCCCGGTTCGTGATGTTTTTCAATTATTTCCAATATTATCTCCTGCTTATCTTCAGGGATAGAATATTGCTTAAATATTTGCCGTGCATATTTAGAAGCCATTGGGACATGCTTAGTTATATCGCCTGTTTCTAGTGCTTCTGTGATTTTCATATCTGCAAGGTAAGAACCTATCCATAAGGCCTCCTCATCATGTCGATGTTGCTTCGCGAATTCTTTCAATTTCTTGTCCATCATGTCATTTAAAATTTTCCCTGGCGAGGGTTTGCTGTAGAGTTCTTTGCGGAGTTTTTTTATTAGATTTTGCATATATTAGTATTACCAAATTTATAAGAATTATCTCTAAAGAAAAGGGCGAAGTCAAAAGACTTCGCCCAATAATCTACTACAATTCCCAATAGTTAAACCTTATTTCCGAAACTATTTTGCATCGACCTTGGCGCGAAATTCTCTAATCGCAGTTACTGTAACTGTCCCTGGATAGTTCTGTGTTTCTTCGATTTCCTTTGCGATTTTATGCGCTAGAGTTGTTGTATCTTCATCGCTGGCTTCTTTTGGCTGGATGATCACTCTTACTTCACGGCCTGCGTGAATTGCATAAGCTTCGTGAACTTCGTCGTACTGTTTCGCAATATCTTCCAGTGCCTTGACCCGCTGAATATATTCTTCATAGGTGTTTCTCCTAGCTCCTGGTCTTGCCCCAGATATTGCATCGGCGATTTTTACAATTTCAGCTTCAAGCGATTTGGCCTCGATGTCTCCATGATGTGCTTCAACTGCGTTTGCCAGTTTCTCATCTTTCAAATATTTTCTGACAATATCGCCGGAAATGTGATGATGCGGTTTGCCTTCGATCTCATGAGTTAGAACTTTTCCAATATCATGAAGCAGGCAGGCTTTCTTTGAGAGTTTTACATCAGCACCAAGCTCTGAAGCCAGTTGTTGAGATAGTTTTATCATCTCAAGAGTATGTTTCGCCAGATTCTGCCCGTAGCTAAATCTGTATTTAAACCTTCCAAGTAGTTTGATAATTTCAAGTGGCAGATCGTTGAAGCCTGCTTCATATGCGAGCTGTTCACCATTCTTCCTGATTTCTCTTGCGATCTGTCTTTTTACATCATTAACCGTTTGTTCAATGCTTCCCGGATGAATTCTTCCATCTTTAAGAAGTTTTTGAAGAGTCAATGCCGCAACCTCTCTTCTGACTGGGTCAAAAGAGGAGAGAGTGACCTGGTTTGGTGCTTCATCAACGATAAAGTCAACCCCGGTAAGTCTCTCAAAAGTCCGGATATTTCTTCCTTCTTTACCGATTATTTTCCCTTTTAGATCTTCATTGTCAATGTCAATTGTTGTAGAAGTACTTTCTGCAACATAATCAGTAGCACTTTTCTGCATAACATCGATTAGAATTTCTTTGCTCTTTTCATCTGATTTAGCCTGAATTTCAAATTCGGCTTCTTTGATCTTTTTAGCAGTCCATTCAGAAAGTTCTGATTCAAGTTCTTCTCTTAGAACTTTCTCTGCCTGCTGTCTGGTCATACCGGCAACTTTTTCAAGTTTCTGGACGATTTCATTTCGCAAAGTCTTGACGTCTCTTTTTGATTGCTCGAGAGATTTCTCTTTGCTCTCAAGACTGTCAAATCTTTGATCCAGCGTATTTGATCGCTCAAGAATTTTTTTCTCTCTTGTATCAAGCTGTTTCTCTCTTTCTTCAACTTCAGTAAGAAGATTTCTGGCATCTTCTTTTGCTTTTGAAGAGGTTTCCAGAGCTTTGTTTTGAGCATCAAGTAAGATGCTTTTTGCACGATCACTTGCTTTCTTGATTGCCTCATCTTCATCGAGCAGAAGTTCTTTCTTGTCATTCAATTTCTTCGTCAAATTTTTATTATTCGAAAAAAGAACCCCGACTCCGGCAAATGCAATAGCAAGTAATATCAGTACAAGTACCAATAATACTTCCATGTATTTGAATTAATAAATATTACTAATTTGCATTGATTAGTAAGCTTGGGCAAGCAAAAAGAGGGTGAAGGAATTGTCTCGCAAATTGTTCAAAATTGATGATAATTGAACTCATAAATTTAAACTTTTCTAATAATTCCAAATGATTCAAAGCTCACAAACCCTTTTCAGCTCAAGCAAATACTAACCTATGTAATGATATCAGTTAGAGGCATTTTAGTCCAGTTTCAAGAACCAAGCTTGTTGCTGAAATAGTCGAGGAATTTTTCAGAAAAAGTCTTTTTGTATTTTATTTTCCGAGGCTTAGTCTGAGGAGGGTTTTGCTGTCTGAAGCCTCGAAGAGCAAGATTGAGCTGATAAATAGCCCGGTTTTTTTGAATGAGAAGCTGATTGAGGTTTTTGATAATTCCCTGCTGATCAGTAACTTTTGTCCGTAGATAAAGAATGTCAGTAGTGTGCTTGGAGAGCGTTTCTTTTGTTTTAATCACTTCCTGCCTGGCTTTCACCAGGTCTGCATGTTCTTGAGAATCAATCATCCGCTTGATAAGTTGTTCTTCTGAAGTGCCAAGATTAAGAAAATAATTTAGATCGGCTTGATTTGGCTCCCGTCCAAGGATTTTTACGTAATTATTTCTTATCATGTCTTTCCGTTCTTCACGGTTCATATAACCTCCTCCTGCTCCAGCTCCTGCTTGGATCCCTCCACCGAAACCCTGTGCACCCATGCCTATGTTTGCGGGCGGATTATACCCGCCTGAACTTGCATATGGGTTGTTTTGAGGAGGAGCATATTGGCTTACTGGCGGATTGTATGCAGTTGGCTGGTTTGTATCTATTGGCGGCTGTTGAGCAGCTGCTGCAGGCGGTGGTTGAGGAGTTGACGAAATTGGCTGAGTCACAGAAGTATTTGTGCTGGGTTTTACTGCTTTTCCAAGATATTTCAAAATTCCTTTGGCGATTGAACCTGCAAGTTTTTTTAGCCCATCGTCGCTTTTTAGAATTTTCAAATCTTCCTCATTATCAATGTATCCGCATTCGATCAGACTTGAAATCGGATTTGTATTGTGGAGGAAGGCCAGAGACCCAAGCTCATGCTCATACTCGCTTTTTACTCCTTGAATTTCCCAGCCCAGATCTGTTTTTATCCTTTCGCAAATTGCCTTGGTAAGCTCAATAGAATTATTTTTATCAGCTTGATGCCAGCCTTCGACCCCGCTTTTCCCGCCTTCGTTTATATGAATTTCGATTGCAATATCTCCGTCTTCTTCGGTGTAACCGGTTTGATTGATCCAGGAAATTCTTCTTGCAAGATCCAGATTTGGAGGAACGCTCAATGTAATAATCTCTTCTTTGCGAAGTTCTTTTATCACTTCCCCTGCGATTTTACGAGTCAGATCAACTTCCCGTATCCCATTTGCAATGGTTCCCGGCTGATCGTTTGTATGTCCTGCTGAGATAATGACGCGTGCCATATTTTTCTTGAATCAATTGAAGTTATTATAACGCAAAACATTAAGCGTTAAAAATGCTAATTTATCTGGAAGGTCGTAATTTGCTAACAATCTCTTCTAATTCTTTATCACTGGTGAATGGTATAACTATCTTCCCGCCTTTTCTAGAGCGGAAGAGTGTTGTTTTTTGACTAAAGAAGTTCTGAAGAGTTGTCTCAACTTCTTGAGTATAGGAGTCTAATAATCTGTCAGTTGCTTTGACTTGTTTTCTTGGGCCTTTGCTCAATCTTCTAACAAGTTCTTCGACTGCACGGACGCTTAAATGATCTTTAACAATCATTTGATATGCAGATACCATGGATTCATTTGAATTTAGGCCAAGAAGGGCGCGTGCATGACCCTCGTCAATTTCACCTTCCAGCAGACCTTTTTTAATCTCGCTTGGGAGATTGAGCAGCCTGATTTTATTTGCGATTGCAGGCCTGGAAAGCCCCACTTTCTTTGCAATTTCTGCATGAGTGAGTTTGAATTCCTGGGCTAGCTGGTCATAGGCCATGCCTTCTTCAAGTGGGTTGAGATCTGCTCTTTGGACGTTTTCAACGACAGCCAGCTCTAGAACTTGTTGTGGTGAGGCTTCTTTAATGACAACTGGAACGGTTTTTAATTTCGCCAGTCTTGATGCTCGAAGTCTTCTTTCTCCAGCGATTAAATGATACTCTCCGTCTTTGGTTTTGGTAATTATCAAAGGTTCAATTACGCCATGTTCTCTTATAGAATCAGCCAGTTCAAGCAACTCGTCATTTTTCATCTCCATTCTTGGCTGATAGGGATTTACATCAATTTTCGAAATATCGAAATTTGGAATGTATGCTTGTTCAATTTCTTCAATTGTACTTTCTGATATCAGAGACGAAAGTCCTGATCCGAGTTTTTTAGCTGTCATAATGATATTTTAAGCTTTTTTTGCGAAAACTACAAAATTATGTTTTTGATCAATGTGAAAATCTTCGATTTCAAAGTGTTTGGCAATTTCTGCTTTTAGATCTTCTTCACTTTTAAATTGCACCGGGACATCGGGGTGTTTGAGCTGTGACTGCTCGCTTCGATAAACGATAAAAACGAGGCCGCCTTTTCTAAGAAGTCTGCCTATCTGCTTAAGATTCTCTCCGAATTCCCCCTGCTGGCCATATTCAAGAGTATTGACGGCTAGAATCGCATCAAAAGAATTATCTTCAAAGTCTTTTTGCTTGTCATCAAAATCCGCCACAAAAATTTCTGCTTCTAGGTTTTTCTGATGAAGCCATTTTTCCGCAAGACTTGCTGCTGATGGGGAGATATCAATTCCAAAGACCTCAAAACCTTCCTCTGCAAGTTTAACTACATGGCGACCCGGACCGCATCCCAAATCCAGGATTTTATTTAATTTTCTCTCTTTGCATAGATTTATAAATTTTGTAATATCTTCATGTGGCAGTAGATAGAATCTCCCGTGTGAATCAAAGAATTTATTCCAGTTTTTTTGCATTGTTTTCTGTTAAGAATTTATTTTTTCAAAATTTCTTTGGCTAGAGATTTATATGCAAGCGCTCCAGGCGATTTTGGATCATAAGTACTTATCGGGTCGCCATGGGAAGGCGCTTCAGATAAGCGAACATTTCTAGGCACTACTGTTTTGAAAACTTTATCTTTAAAAAATTCCTGCACTTCGTTTACGATCTCTTTTGATAAATTCGTTCTTGAATCAAACATCGTAAGCAGAACTCCTTTAATGCTTAAAGTTGGATTCAGATTTTTCTTTACGAGCTTTATCGTATTCATGAGCTGCCCAAGTCCCTCGAGGGCAAAATATTCGCACTGCACCGGAATAATGACTCCATCAGCTGAGGTAAGCGCATTTAATGTCAAAAGGCCCAGAGATGGCGGGCAGTCAATCAATACAAAATCAAATGAGTTTTTTATTTCATTGAGTGCAGTAAAAAGAATTCGCTCCCTGTTCATTGCGCTTACGAGTTCAACTTCAGCTCCAGCAAGATCGATTGAAGAGGGGATTATATAAAGGTTTTCAATTTTTGTGCTGAAAAAACTCTTTGCAGCTGGAATCTTCTGTGTCAGCAGCTCATAAGCTCCATTTCCTTGATTTGTCCGTTCAAACCCTATGCCTGAGGTTAGGTTTGCCTGTGGATCAACATCAACGAGTAATACCTTTTTGCCCATGCTGGCGAGGTATACTCCGATATTTAATGCGGATGTTGTTTTGCCAACTCCGCCTTTTTGGTTTGTGAATGCGATAATCATATTACATTACTTGGGGCAGCAGGAACTGACTTGTGTCTGATTCGGTCTGGGTGGCCGGTTCTTCGGTATAATTCCCGGTCCCAATTAGCCCAAATCTATTTAATGGCCACCATCTCAAGAAAACTTTTCCTTTGAGGTATTTTCTATTTACAAACCCGACATCTGCTGATCTACTATCTTTACTTGCTTGTCTGTTGTCCCCCATAACAAAATAATGTCCATCCGGGACTGTTACTTCGACACCCTCTTCAAGAAATGTCCCGGGATCGGTTCTAGTAGTAGTTGGTATATAGGCTTCATTTAAAACCATATCATTTACAATTACGTGATGATCTTCAATTTTTAGAGTATCGCCAGGTCCAGCTACAATTCTTTTTATAAAGTCAGGATTATTTGGTAACTGCATAATAACTACATCCCCTCTTTTGTAGTCGTAGCCGAGGCTTTCTCCAATGCCCTTGTCCCCGATAAATTGGATAACCTTATTAGTTAGGAGTAGTTCGTTATGATAAAAATTCGGTTCCATAGACTGACCATCTACTTGATTTGGGATGGCCAAGAAAATATAGACGAAGACAAATATTGCCAGGGCAATTACAATCGTCTGCATGATGTCAATTATTACGCCGCCTTTGACCTGGTCTTGTGGCGGATCATAGAAAAATGGATTAGTATCGTTCAAGATAAGGTGATTAATAACTTCTCCAGTATAGTGGTTTGAAGATCAATGTTCAAGGATTAGTCTGCGGAAATCTCCAAATCCAGATCCATACCATTTAATTTTAGCCCGGTTTTTGTTCTGGCTTTATTGACGTTAATATCAACTGCATTTGTTGTCTGGATCAGTTGTTCTTTATACTCATCAATTGCTATTAAAAGATCTGCTGCCTCGGTCGTGATGTTTATTTTTATCTTCTCTTCGACGTTTAGCCCGTCTTTCTTCCTTCTTGCCTGGATAAATCTAACTAGCTCCCGATAAATACCCTCACGGAAAAGTATATCGGTTAGATTTGTATTTATAGAAATTTGAACCTGTCCGCTTGGAGATTCTCTATATTCCCAGCCTTCAGCTTGTGAAGGCGCATTATCTTCGTCTATGACTTTGATATTCAGTTCCTCTGCGATCAGCTCCTTCATCCAGTCTTCAATTTCGTAGTCTCTCTGGCCCTGAATGTCCAGGTTGATCTCCATTTCTGCAAGTGGTTGGCGGACTTTGATTCCTTTCTCGACTCTAACTGCTTGCCCAAGACCCACAATTTCACGGACCGCGTCCATCTGTTTCATCATCATTGCGGATTTTTCAGCGAAACTAATATCGTCTTTTGGATAATCTGCCAGGTGAATTGACTCCGGCTGCTCTTTGAGTTCATTTACGATTAAATTCTGCCAGATCTCTTCTGTCAAGAATGGAATAAATGGCGCTGCTGCCTTTGCAAATTCAATGAGAATGTAATACAAAGTTTCCATTGCCTGTGAATCGCCTGCATTGAACCTGTCTCTGCTTCTTCTGATGTACCATTTGGATAAGATATTTACGAATTCCGGCAATTCCCTCACTGCGGCTGGAATATTGTATGCTTCCATACTTTCCCTGATATTTCTTATCACCAGCTGCAATTTTGCTGCTATCCATTGATCCAGCTTATTCGAAAATTGATCAAATGGAACTTTGCCATCTACCTGGACAAGATCTGCTCTTGGTCTCCAATTGTGAATATTTGCATAAGTTACAAAGAAACTGTAACTATTCCAGAATGGGAGTAAGAAAGCTTTTACCTGTTCTTTAAATTCATCTTCGGAAATATTCATATCTTCTCCAACCATTATTGAACTGCCCATGAAATACATTCTCATGGCTTCGGCTCCATAAGTTTCGAGAACTCCTTTCGGATCAGGATAATTTCCGTATGTCTTGCTCATTTTTCTTCCGTCAGTACCCGCCATCACTCCTGTGCCAATGACGTTTTTGAAACTTTCGCTATTGAATAAGCCGGTTGAAATTACATGCATAGTGTAGAACCAAGCTCTTGTCTGGCCGACATATTCAACTATATAGTCTGCAGGATAATTTGCTTCAAAGTCTTCTTTGTTTTCGAAAGGATAGTGTCTTTCTGCATATGGCATTGATCCACTGTCCATCCACACATCGAGTACTTCGGGGATCCTTTTCATAACTCCGCCGCATTTTTCACAAGGCATTGTGATTTCGTCTATATAAGGTCTATGAAAGTTTTCAATCTTTTGACCGGATTTTTCTTCAATTTCTGCGCGAGATCCAAAAACCTGCATATGATCGCAGCCTTCTTTCTCGCATTTCCATACTGGCATTGGAGTTGCCCAATATCTACTCCTGCTAATCCCCCAGTCAGGGGCTTGTTCAATTCCTTTTGCAAAACGTCCTTCTTTCAGGTGATCTGGTACCCAGTTTGTATTCTCATTATTTTTTAGCATATCCTTTTTCATGGATTGTATATCTACAAACCATGATGGCTGTGCTTTTTGTATAAGTGGTGTGTGGCATCTATAGCAGTATGGATATCTATGAACTATCCTTTCTGCTTTGAACATCAGGTCTCTATTGAATAAATCAGCAATGATTTTTGGATCGGCGTCTTTTATATACATCCCAGCATAATCTTTGACTTCGGGCTGGAATTTACCCTCATCATTGACTGCGAACATTGTTTGTAAGCCATAGTGATTCCCCATTTCAGTGTCGATTTCGCCGAATCCCGGAGCAGAGTGCACAATCCCTGTTCCCTCGTCCATAGTTACCATGCCTTCGTAAGAATAAACCTTAAGTTCTTTATCATTGGCAGGATAATAGTCGAATGGAGCAGAGTAGCTAAGTCCGACAAGCTCTTTGCCTTTAAATTCTTCCATGATCTGATAATCAAGATCTTTTAAAACTGCCCCAACTCTTTTCTTCGCAAGTATCACTCTATGCGTTTGGACGGATTCTTCATAGTGGTGTTCTGGTTGGCTAAAATTATTGTTAATTTCTACAACATCACTAAATGACATCTCCGCAATTTTTGGCGGACATACTCCTTCTGATTCTGTAACCTCTTTTCCAAACCATTCTGGCACTACAAATTCCTGTTCGGCTTTTATACTTGGAAATTCGACCTCAACTACGTTCAAGCCCTCTAAATTATTCGCGTAGATGTCTATCTCGGCTACAAATTTTTCGTCTAATGGATAATAATATCTAGTTTTTACAACTTTCTTCGTGGCTTGCTTGATAAGTTCAATGTATTTTTCCTTTGTAATCTCTTCGATTTTTTCTACTAATTGCCCTTTTTCTTCTTCACTGCCGGCAAAATATTTCAAAGTAAACGTATATTTATTATCTAATTTCCGAATTCTGGCTTGTTTTGGTTTTATACCTTTTTCATCTACAAAATTTTCCAGATACGCCTGTGTGATCTGCGATGATTTTTGTTTCGTCAGATCTTTTGGAAGTTCTTTGATCAGCCAGCACTTTTCTAGTTCAATTTCTAATTTCTGTACATTTACCAAGACATAGTCCTCATTTTCGTCTACAACCAAAGCCCTATTACTTGGCAGTGTCCATGGGGTAGTCGTCCAGGCAAGGATGCTGGCACCTTCGAATTTTGTCCCTTCGACGTCCTTGAGCGGGAATTTAACCGTAACAGCTGGGTCTTCCATGTCTTCATAACTGTTATCCATTGCGATTTCAAAATTTGAAACTGGTGTTCCGCATCTGGTGCAAAAGAGAGAAACTCTCGTACCTTGATAGACAAGCCTCTTGTCCCATAGCTGCTTAAATACCCAGATGACAGTCTCCATGTAGTCCTGATCCATTGTCCTGTAGGCTTGATCCATGTCGACCCATCTGCCGATTTTGTCTATGTACCATTTCCATTCTGCACTAGTTTCCTCAGTGTATTTGTAGCATTCTTTTACAAAATTTTCTATCCCGAATTTTTCAATATCACGCCTGTTCTTCAGCCCAATTTTCTCTTCGACTTTATTCTCGATCGGTAAGCCATGGCAATCCCAGCCCCAGACTCTTTCGATCCGCTTCCCATTCATAGTCCAGTACCTTGGTACCACGTCTTTTGCAATACTCCCCAGTAAATGTCCGTAGTGAGGCATTCCTGTGATAAATGGAGGACCGTCATAGAAGACATATTTGTCACTTACCGGTCTAATTTCAATAGATTTCTCGAAAATTTTATTTTCTTTCCAGAATTTTGTTATTGCGTCTTCAAGTGCAGGGAATTTTGCCCGCGGATCAACTGGTTTGAATATTGGCATTTGCGTAGCTATAAAATACATACTAAAACAAGGCAATTATAGCGCATACTGATCAAGAATTCTAAAAAATCAAAGATAAAATATCTAGAAGCCTTGAGCCAGTTCATGTATACTGTCCTTATGAAAATAGTAATCCCAAAAAACGTCCCAAGAAGAATGTTAATAGGCCTGGTCGGCCTAACAGTTGCAGGGTTGATCATTGCTTCAACAATATTTATACTTCTTGATGAGCAAAATGACTTGTCTGAAGAGGACCAGATAACAGATCTAAATGAAACGCAGTTTAATGAGGCTAGTAGTTTCAATTCTCCCTCAATTGTCCAATACAATACTGCTGAAAATTGCTGGGTGATTTATCAGAGCAATGTTTACGATGTCAGCTCTATTCTTAGTGAATTGAAAGATGTAAATGAATCTGAGTGCGGGACGGAGCTTGAAAAACTATCAAATGACTCAATTACAAAAATCGCCCCATATATTGTTAGTTCAGTAATAAACTAGTATGCCAAAATCACACAAGATTAAGCTGCTTTCAAAAGAAGAAGTAAGTTCTCAATTGTATTGCAGTAAATTTGAGAAACCATTTGAATTCAAGGCAGGTCAGTTTGCAGCATTTATCGTTGGCGACAAGCTCAAGCGGTATTATTCAATCTCATCTGGACCTGACGAGCCGGAACTGGAATTTCTTGTCAATACTGATCCGGGAGGTCCCGGCTCAAAGTTTTTTGAAAAGGTAAAAGTTGGAGATGAGGTCGATATAATAGGCCCAATGGGTAATTTCAATTTCAAATCACGAGGAGATGCGGTTTTTATTGCTACAGGAACTGGGATTGCACCCTGTATTTCAATGATCAAAGAACAGTTAAATGCAGGATATCCGAGGAAGTTACATCTTCTTTTCGGCACTCGTTATGAAAAAGACATTCTAAAAGAGAAAGATCTGACTGAATTAGCGGGGAAATATCCAAATTTCAGTTTTAATCTCAGTGTTACAAGACCGACAGAAGCTTGGCTGCCTGGGGATATGGGAAATATCAAAAAATCAGTCGGCAGAGTTACCGAATATCTCAATGACATTGATCCAAAGGCCGATTATTATATCTGTGGCATAAAAGACATGCTTGAGAGTGTAAAATCCGCACTTGAACTAAAGGGTGTAAAAAAGGAGCAGATATATTTTGAGCAGTACTGAAATGAAAACAATCCGCACACTTTTTATTGGTACTAGTGATTTTGCAATTCCGATTTTAACAAGGCTTGTAAAAATAGATTTTATTGACCTTGTCGGAGTTGTGACCCAGCCAGATAAGCCGACGGGCAGACATCACTCGGAGCTGAAACCTTCTGCTGTTGCAGATTATGCCAAAGATATTGAAAATCTGAAGCTGTTTAAACCAGAAAAATTAAAAGATGAGGCGGGAAAAATCCTTGAAGAAACTTCACCTGAATTGATAATAGTTGCGTCTTTTGGTCAGATGATCCCAAATGAGATGCTTGAATATCCAAAATTTGGCTGCATAAATGTCCACGCTTCGCTTTTGCCAAAACTTCGTGGCGCAGTTCCAATCCCAATGGCAATTCTCCAGGGGCTTGAAGAAACCGGAATAAGTTTCCAAAAAATGATCGATAAATTGGATGCGGGTGACGTGATTAAAAGTTTTAGAGTCAAAATTTCAGATGATGAAACAACAAAGAGCTTAAGCAAAAAGCTTTCTTCCCTTGCCGGAGGAAGAATCGAAGAAGTAATAAAAGGCTGGATAGAAGGCGGTCTTGAGGCTTCTTCTCAAAATGATTCAGAGGCGACATATTGTGTCCAAAAAGACATCTCAAAAGAAAAAGCACAAATCACGCCTGACACAGAGGTCGCGGTAGCCGAGAGAATGATCAGAGCTTTCTATTCTTGGCCTGTGGCTTGGGGATTCGTTGGGGTCAATGGGGAAGAGAAGAGGCTGAAAATTTTTAAAGCGAAAATTGGAGATCTTAAGATTGAGACTAAGATTGAGTTTAAACAACATGGAAATGCAAAAACTCTCGAAATAGTCAAAAACGGGAAAGGCCTATTTGTCCCATTAAAAGGCGGGGCGTTGGAACTTGAGGAAATCCAGCTGGAAGGCAAAGAACGAAAAGCCGTTTCAGAATATCTCTACTTGGCTTCTCATGTATGAGGATACCTCTCCAAAACATTATCGAAAAATCGACATTTATGTCATATACAACATATTTGTCGATTTTGTCATAGTGGTATAAACAAACCCCACTTCCACAGAATATTTCGTTTTTTTTCACTTGTTCTTAAAGTTTTTTTAACACGATCTATGCATCGTGTGCATAATTCCCAGTTATTTTATTTTGCAGTTCTTGTCTCGCTTGTTTTGCGTTCTTTAAAAAGCAGTTTTGCCTGATTTTGATCGATATCGATAAAATCATCTGCCTGTTCAACAAGTCCTGCATTTGCTGATTTGCCAAAGGCGACTACCTCAACCAAACAGCCAAGTGACTGTTGAAGGTAATTTACAACAGGTTTGAAATCTCCATCACCTGAGATTAAAACTATTGAGTCGACTTTGTTCCCAAGTCTAACCGCGTCCATTGCAATTCCTACGTCCCAGTCACCTTTTTTCGCTCCACCGGCAAATATCTGAAGTTCTTTTTCTTTTGTCTCAAAACCTGCGCTATTCACCGCGTCAAAAAACTCATTTTTCTTGCCTAGTTCGGTGTTTATTACGTATGCGATAGCTCTTGTTAGTATCCGCCCTTGAACAGCAACATCAAGTAAATTTTTAAAATTTACTTTTGATTGATAAAGATTCTTCGCTGAATAATACATATTCTGTACATCGACTAGTACTGCAACTCGTTGATCTTTATTTCTGACAATCATTCTTAATTTATAAAAGTTAATGACCCATTATAACGCAGATGAACTCGTCTGGCGAACCTGTCCCTGTCAATTTCCAGTGAAACGCAATAATATTTCCATAATCTGGCAAGGTTTGTCTGGTAGGATCAAGGAATTGTTAGTGGGTAGATAATGTCAAACTATGAAAATATAGATGAAATCAGCGATTTGGAATTTGAACAGCGGCCTCGTGAAAAACTAATAGCGCATGGTCCGGATGTATTGAGCAACGCGGAGCTTCTTGCGACGATTTTTATCACTGGAACGAGGAAAGAGGGTGTTTTGGATCTATCGGCGAGATGTCTAAAAGAATATGGCTCCAGATCGATTACAAATATTAAAGATGTCGGGAAAGTGCAAGATATTCTTGGCCTGGGAAATGCAAAAGCCTGCCAGCTAGTAGCGTTATTTGAGCTTGGGCGCAGATTCTTCAAAGAGACAAATGAAAGAATGCCTGTAATCCGCGATGCAGAGGATGTTTATAAGCTGTTTAAATCGATGGGAAAACTCAAACGAGAAGAACTGCGGGCGATTTATCTAAATACCAGGCAGAGAATTATTCATGAAGAGTTAATAAGCATAGGCGGAGCGGACTCGATCAACACCTCGGTGAAAAATATCCTGCAGCCGGCGGTAGAACTTCTTTCCAAAAGTATTATTCTTCTGCACAATCATCCAAGCGGAGATACCGTACCCTCCAGGCAGGATATTTTATTTACCCAAAAAGTCCGCTCCGCTTGTGATCTGCTGGATATTCAGCTTCTCGATCATATAATTATCGCAGAGGGGTGGGGAAGGGTAATAATTTAACTATATTTATAATATAATAGGAAATATATTTTTCAAATTGAATATGAATTGTGCTCATGAGAATCTTTCAGTAGAAAGATATATCCCGGGAATAAAAACAAGTAGTGGTCACGAATATTTTATGTCGCTTTCAAACGGACTATTTCATGATGAAAGGGGAACTGAAGAGCCGCAATTTTCATCTGGGAATTTAGCCTGGGAATTATTTGTTGAGTTCCCTAAGAAAATTGCTAGTACGCCAACAGCCTATCAGTCAAGATATGGAGTTATTGATCGTTTTAAAGATAGAGCTGTAAGTTTCGTTAGAACTAATCCGATTATAATAGGTGCGCTAATGGGAGAATACAGGCAAGCTCTTCTTGATCTTGATGCTGAAGAATTGCCTGATGCTATTATATCTTCTCATACAATGCCTCTTGTGGAGATCCCTGAGGGGGTTTTACAGAAGAAACAAATCGCGACAGTACGTTTAGAAATTGATATGTTCCCGAAAGGAATCTCCCCCCAGATCATAGATGGTCACATGGTTTTTCTCACTCCTAATAAAACTGCAACGAATAGTTTGATACATCAGGGAATTGGTGAGAATAGGATTATTGAGACGGGACTAATAGTTGATGAAGATATATTTGTGGCTTATGAAGAAAGGAAGCATAATATCACAGAATTAATTGATGAAGGGAAGAAAGTGGAAAGGAAAGCTTTAATAACCGTTGGGGGATCTATGCCAGAAAGAGAACAGGTACTAGAAAGCGTAGACTACTTGGTTGGGCAGGGGATTCAAACTAAGGTTATTTTAGGACCTGATCAAGGTGAACTGAAAGAAATGATTTTAAATGTGCTAAGGAACAAAAATGTAAAAGTTAAATATCAAACGGATGAAGATATGCTAAGAGAATACAAAATTGAGATTGAAAGTCACGACGATAGGGATTCTGAAGTCGATGCTTTTATAGAGGCACTTAAAGATAAATCTCTTACGACGGTTATTACTAGACCAAATCAGAATCAATGGCTAGCAGCATTAGGGTTGGAAGTCGTTTTATTGAGACCCTTTCAGGAGCATGAGGTAAAGGCCTATTCTTGGTTCCAGCAGAACTTGCCTACAGGCATACACATTCTGGATAAAATCAAATCTCCTTTTCCCCAGGATACACGGTATGATATTTCTTTGCCTGAGAGCGGAGAATATTGGAATGAGGTTGTTGATCCTAAATGGATAAAAGTTTGTAAACCAGAAGACGCTAAAAGAGCGGTAGCCAAAGCGATTAAAACCAGCTCTCAAATCTGTAGAGAAAATGTTATAAGATCTCTTGGACTGGATGTTGATGATGTCTAGTTCCTTGCATTAAATACCTCTCGCAATTAATTTCCCAATATCTAGTACATGTAATTTTTTAGTTTTAAATTTTGTATCCAAATGTATTGTGTTGGTAATATAAATCTCATCGATCTTTGAAGCCGGGAATTTTCTTGTAGTTTCCGGGACGATTAGGTGAGTTACACAGTCAATATATTTTTTTGCTCCCTGTTGTTTCAGCAGCTTGCTAGCCTGGATTCTTGTCCCGCCAGTACTTACAAAATCGTCAAATGAAATTACATTTTTTCCTTTCACATTCCCTTCGAGTTTTTTGAATTTTACCTCACCGGTTTTCAAGTCCCGCTCCTTATCAAATTGAACCAGCGGAAGTCCTAGCTCTTTCGAGAAAAGCTTTGCTCTTTCCCGCGCACCTTTATCGAGTGCGACAGAAACCCAGGATGTTTTTTCAAGTTTGCCTTTAAAATGCTCGACAAAAACAGGCATTGCGCTTAAATGTACGACAGGTTTAGTAAACATCTTTAAAACAAGCTTTGAGTGAACATCGATTAAAATAAACTTATCGATTTGAGTACTTTCAAGCATTTTTACTATCACCTTCGAAGATAATGGTTCGCCTTTTCTAAAAACTTTATCCTGGGGTGAGTATCCTAGCCATGGAATAATAGCTATGATTTTTTTTGCTCCACACCTTTTAGCTGCATCAGCAAGTAGAGCAAGTTCAATGATGTAGCTATTTACTCTGCCGTTTGTAGCTTGTACTAGAAACACATTTTTTTCTTTCAGATCTTCCTTTATCAAAATTCTAATTTCCTTGTTTGGGAAATTCTCGACTTTAGTTTTACCGATTGGTATTTTTGAATATTTCGAGATTGATTTCGCTAATGAATTATTCGACGAACCTGAAATTATCATTGCATTTTTCATTTGAAGAGATTGTAAAAAATTTTAAATTTCGATTTTTCCCAATCTTCTTGTGTGCCTCCCTTCCTCGAAGGTGCTTTCCAGCCAGGTTTTGACAATATCTTTGGCTGTTTCTTCTCCCGTTGTTCTGCCTCCAATGCATAAAACATTTGAATCATTGTGCTTTTTACTCATTGCCGCTGTGAAATGATCATGGCACAGCGCTGCTCTAATGCCCTTATATCTATTTGCTGCAATGGACATACCAAGCCCTGTTCCGCAGAATAAAATTCCCTGGCTACTCTTGTTTCTAAGGACTTTTTTGCAAAGTTTATGTGCAAAATCGGGATAGTCCACCGAATCAGATGAATTTGTGCCAAGATCCTCTATTTTAATATCAGCCTCCTTTAAATATTCGATTATTTTCATCTTTAATCCAAGTCCACCATGATCTGAGGCTAGATATATTTTATTCACCAAACATTTTGTAAAAAGCATGATCAGCAAGTTCGAGTAACTCCCTATCTCCTTTGCTGTCACCATAAGCATATATAGTATACTGATCTCTTGCTGGGTATCTCTCGAGCAGCCTTCGCACTTTCTCTTGCCCAAAACAATTATTCGTGGCGAAATTGCCGGTGAGTTTTGAATTGGAAATTTCAACTTTGGTGCCAATCACATCAAGTCCTTCTTTTTTTGCCCACGGCCTCACCCAGTTTTCAGCAGATGCACTCAATACTAAGACTTTATGAGTCTGCTTTTTGTGCCAGTTGATACGATCAAGTGCCTCAGGCCGAATTATTCTTCCAAGCTTTTCCAGAGAATACTTTTGTGATTTATCAATAAATTCCTGAGAATTCATTCCTCTAAAGAAAAAGCTGAAGAACTTTCCCTTAGTTTTGTCGTTTGGATAAAGCCCGAGTTTATACAAAATCAAAAAAGGAGAATTCGCGAATATTCCAACTAGGAATTTCAAATAGCCATTTGAAAAAATAATAAAATCGATCAAACTGTCTCGATTTGTAATAGTCCCATCAAAATCAAATACTGCAATTGTTGATTTATTTTTCATGCACTACACGTAGATTATAATTCCAAAAGTGAGCAGCCAGCCGGTTAATGCAAGTTGTACTATTCGGTCTTTCATGAGAATTTCGGTTGGTGAACCACTATTCTTTTCAACAAGTGTAATTTGGAGATATCTCATGATTCCAAGAAGGACAAAGATTGTAGTTATGTAGAGTTTGTCTGTCCCGAATTTCGCTATCGCTTCGGGAGTGACCGTGTACATTATGTAGGCAACCAGTACGACCGAGGTCATCATAATCATTGTGGTATCAAGGAAAACTAAGTTGTATCCATCTACAGCTTTTCGCATTTTTTTACCTGTAGTTTTGTAAAGAACGACATCGTCTCTTCTTTTTGCCAGTCCCAGGAATAGAGCAAGCAGAAATGTCATAATAATAATCCACATGGAAATTTCTTCTCCAGTTGCAGCACCACCAATAAGGATTCTAATAACAAAACCCAAAGCAATTATAAAAACATCAATGATCGGTATGTGTTTTAGTTTGATGGTATAGAGTATATTTTGAACGAAATACCATGCCAGAATAGCAATTGCTGCGATTCCAAGAGGAGCCGCTATTATAAAACCTATAACAGGCAGAATTGCCATATAAATACGAGCTTCTTTTTTGCTTATCTTCCCTGAAGCAAGGGGGCGTTTTTTCTTTTTCGGATGCTTCCTGTCAGCTTCAATATCCAGATAATCATTGAACACGTAACAAGCACTAGCAGTTAATGAGAAAGCAATAAAAGCTACCCCTGCTTTTATCAAGAGGTTGATTTCGAAAATATCTGCCGCAAAGAAAAGAGGTAAAAAGATAAAAAGATTCTTTAGGTACTGATGGGGGCGCAACAGTTTAATTCTATATATTATTTTTGCCATTTTAGAAGAATTTTTTAATAAATCCTAAAATTCCTTGTTTCCAAGGTACGCGGTGTGATACCCCGCTGGTATTTTTAAAATTATCCAGATTTGATAAATACCACTCATAATTTCTAAGGAGGGCTTCTTTATTTGAGTATTCTGGTTTATATCCGAGTTTTTTCTCCGCTTTCTCTATTGAAACAAAAGAATCTTTCGATGCAGTTTCATAAACCCATTTGTATAATGGGGAGAGTTTGAAAAATTCAAGAATTCTTAAAGCCATAATCATCGGCCATGCTGGGAATCCGATAATTTTTTTCCCATGTCCGGCTTTATCGAGAACTGCCTGATAATCTTCTTTCATTGTAGTAAATTCTTTTGCCCCAATGTTGAACGTATCATTGGCGACTTTTTCTGGTTTTGTGGCTGCAAGGTATATTGCCTGGCAGAGATCCTCAACATCAAGTAGCTGATACTTATTATTTCCGCTACCAATCATAGGGAAATTTTTACCATCTTTTGCCCAGTCATAGAACAGAGCAAAAACTCCAAGCCGCTCTGGACCGATAAATGATTTTGGCCTAATGATTGGTACGATCATTCCTTTCTCCCTATATTCTTCGCAAATTTTTTCTGCTTTTACTTTTGCTTCTCCATAAGGCCCGACTCCATCTAGTTTATCAGTTTCAAAAAGTGGATGATGATCTGGAATGCCGTATACCGCGGTAGATGAAATATGGATAGCCCGTTTCACTTTATTTTTAAAAGCCGCATCCATAACGTTCCTAGAGCCATCTAAATCTGTGCTCATGATGTCTTCTTTGGAATAAAGAGGAAGTGCGGCAGCGCAATGGACGACTATATCGGAACCCTTCATGGCTTTTTCAAGGCTTGGATAATCTCTAATATCCCCGATTATTGATTTAATTTTGTTCTTTTCTGGGTAATCGAATTCAACAATGTCGTAGTTGACCACTTTCTGGCCTTTCTTGAGTAAGTATCTAATCAAGTTAATCCCCAGGAAACCAGAACCGCCAGTGATAAAATATGTTGACATTCGAAGTTTTTTAAAAAGTAAGAGCGTTTAATTCTAAGGTAAAAGGTTTTTTAGCACAACTTTAATTTTCGGTTATTACAAGAGCATCGGGATGTGCTACTGATTCAAGAAATATTACGCCATAACCATCCTGTTCGAATTCGGCCTTTTTCGCCAGGTAATCATCAAGCTGAAAAGTTGTGCTGGAATAAATAACTGCGTCATAATGAGCGATTTCTTTATTAAAATCGTGAATATTCTGCACATCTTTGTACGTTATTGTAGCAGATGGATTTAGGGCTGCTACATAATTCCCAACCATGCTTCCAGAGGAGTTTTTTGTATCTACAATGAATAAGACAGTTTTAAAGTCGTTTGTCTGACTGCGGAAATCTTCTAATTGAATTTCGAGATCCGGATCATGATGCAGGAAATTTATAAAAGTGTCTAATTGCCGATTGCTAGCACTTGGAGGAATTAAAAAGTTCCTAAGGGTAAAGAATCCAGCCAGACCTATAAAAGCCAAAATTATCAAGATTCCTTGTTTTAGGGGTAAATATTTTATTTTGCTGAGATAATACATTATGTAGAAAATCATTAGTGTAAATGGGATTATCATGTATCGAAACCAGTAGGTATCAGGGATAACAAAGAAAGAAAAAATTGTCGGGATGATAATTATCACATCGATTTTATTAAAAACCGAAATTTTATACCGGGGCTTTTTTATTAGTAATTTAATCTGCTTTGTAAATTTTGCGAGCAAAATTCCTAGAAAAGAAAGAAGTGTGAATACATTTACCATCCCGCCCCCGCCTAGTCTTGAATCATAAGTTTGATTCATTATAAGAAATTGTCTTAGGTGCGAATAAATAAATCTCAAAAAAATGGAGTTGTTAAGTTTTATTCCAAAAAATGTTTTCTCGAAAACTCCTGGGCGATTAAGTAGTAAATTCGTACTCCAAATATCCCACCCTCCAAAGAAAAGAAATGAATATGGTGCGGAGGGGCTGCCAAGTTCAAAGGTATTTATAAGAAGTAACGGGGCTGAGATCAGGCCAATTATTAATCCTGCAAAAAGAAGATATAAAAGATTAAGTTTTTTGTGTTGGTACCATGAAATCAATACGACCAAGGGAATGGAAATCATAAGTGCCGGGAGTTTGATTGCCCCAAATATCCCAAACCACATTAAAGCGATAAATATCTCCTTTTTGGATTTTGCAAGCAGCAAGCTAGATAAAGCAATAATCAATATAGGTATCTGAAAAATATCGATATAATTAGTGAGTGACTGCAGAAACACTGTCGGAACGGAAAGAATAAGAATATGAAGAACCATAGATTCAAGCGCGCCGACTACTTTACTCATTTTTAAATGTGAGAGACAAAACAAAAAACCAATTACCAGACTTTGAGCTTCAAGAGGGGTGAGTCTGCCTAAAAAAGCTATTTGTGTCAGAGCAACTATTGCCTCAGCCCCTCTTTGAAAACTGATTGCATATACGGAGGCGTATGTATTGAGGCTGAAGACACTTGTAACAGAAGTGAGACTATGTGTAATCATATTGTGGTATAAGAAAGAATCTACTGACATCTCAAATCTATTCCCGCCAAAAAATATTGGAACGCAGATTAACGCGTAGAACAAAAACACTATCCCCAAACTAGAAAATTTGATAAAAGCAGGTTCAAATTTTTCTTTTTGAACAGGAAATTTGATCTCGGGAATATGCCACTTGATAAGAAAAACTAAATATAATGGAATCAGTGAGAGTGAAAAGGCTATCAAATAGTGCACACCAATCCGCTTCATCTGTTCAATGAAAATCAGCTCGAAAGTCCCGACAAAGAAGAATAATGTAATAAACAGAAACAAATTTTTATTTAATTTTTTGATTAGCTTGTTTATTCGTTCTTTCATTTAAATAGGGATAAAGTAGAATAATTGCAACAACAGCTGTGAAAATAAAGGAAAAAAGAAAACCGGTTTCAGATCTGATTGAAAGTGCTGAAATTACATTCTTTTGCCAGATAAAATTATAGACATCATATTTTGGGACAACCTTGTACAAAATCATATCGAATGTGCGATATGAAGTCACCCAGTCGTACGTGAGCAAAACGTAAGTGCCATATATTAGGAGAAGTCTGTAAAAATATTTTGTAATCTCGGAATATTTCGCAATTAATACCCATACGGGCAGACTCCAGACAAGCCAGTGGGGGTGAAAATCCATTCCTAGAAATAAGCAAAATATCACAATTGCAAATAATTCAGTACAGATAATTTTCCAGTTAGGAAGTGTCAAAGATTTCGACAAATATTTCTGGGTGCCAAGAATAATCGCCAAGATAATGAATACTATTATTATTGTCCAGATAGTTGAAATCCCAAATGCATTATCTGCAAAAATGTAGCTAGTAGGTCCTCCTGTAATGGCAGAATAATATCCGGGAAAGAATTTCCATGAAGCAAAAGCAATCAGTCCTGCAAAAAACACCAATGAGGAAGTAAAAATACTCAGCTTTAAAAATATATCTTTGATGGATAATTTTTTTGTTTCAATTATTACAGCCCAATAACAGGCAGCTACTCCGATTAAATGTCCGGTCTTAAAGTGCAAAGCAAGTGCGCAAAACAATCCTGCAAGTGCTAAATATAAAATTTTCTTTTTGGTGAGAGCAAATTTTTCAGGTGAGATATTGATCAGAAAGGCCATAGCAACCAGATTTAGGGAGGCTGCAATTATGTCAATTTGAGCATAAGCATAATTTAGATAAATCCAGAATGGTCCAAGCCACAAAATAAATATAAAACGTTTCTGCCATTTAGCAGGGGTAAGTTTCATAAAAGAAAGCAAAGCAATGGTTTCAAAAAACAAATAAGGAAGATGGCCAATGAAAACATGTAAGTGATTCCAGGAATTGAAGCCCCCAACAATTAGTGATGGCAGAGCTAACGCAAAAGTTGCAACCGGACCGTAAAACCATATCTGTCCAGCTCCTTCTATCATTATCTCTCCCGCTTCATATATATGCTTAGGGCCGCCCATTGCCCACATCTGGTCAACCGTTTCATAATTCAGCCAAAAATCCCAGGTATGTCTTGCTACGAAAGACAGTATCAATCGAATCACAAGCCCCAAAGTAATCAAGCATAGTAATCTATGAGTTTTATAAAACGAGTTGATTTTATCTATTATTCTCATTATTTTAGCTGCAGGTATAGTCCGAAGAAAAACAAGAGTTGCATCAAGATCATATTTATCTTAATCAGGATGACTCTTATTTGGGGCATTTCTTGCTTTGATTTTAGTTTATCAAGTAGCTGGGTTGCAAGATACCAGGTCAGAACTTGACTTGGAAACATAAAGGTCGCTGAGATATTCCAATCACCCCAGACTCCAAAATCGTGATTCCACAATAATGGTACTAAAAACGTGAAAAGTGAGGTGAGTAGAAGAAAGTGCAGATACGATGGATTCCATATCATGTCCAAAATTGCTTTTTTATTGATTTTTCTGAAATGCGCTAAGAGATAAATTACACTTACCGGGATCAGGAATGTCGCTGAAAGAGCGATTACCCAGGCAATATCAATAAAATGCCATAAAGATATCATGTCATAATAGACGAATTGCGATACTGGGTTAGCATAATCGAAGGACAATGGTACAAACTGTATGCCATCTCCCCCTCCTTGAAGGTTTCCCACATTTCCTTTTGCATAGAATAAATTGTAGGAAATCAGAAGTAGAGGTAAGAGCACCAATCCTCCTATAACAGCTGCTTTTATAGGGTTAAATATGAGCTTTGAAATATCTGCTTTTTTAAATTTCTGTAAATTCCCCTTTAGGTACAACAGCCCAAAAGATGGAGCCAGTAAAATTGCACCGGTATGAGCAAGTATGGCAAGAGTTAAAGCTGCCGATGAAAGCATAAAATATTTAATTTCGGTCTTTCGTAGATACTCAAGGCCAAATAAAATATAAGCTGCTATCATGGCAAGGCACAAAGAAGTTGTCTCGATGTATCCCAAAAAGTTAATTATTGGAATAGTCGAAATAATTCCCAAAAATAAAAGAAGGAAATCCTGCTTTTTTTTGGCTAGTATTCTGGAGAGAAAATACACTGCCGGTACATAGATCAAGCCATTAAAAATCGCACTTATTTCAATTGACATAGAAGCCGTGAGGGTTGGATAAAAACTTGAAAGGAATTTATCAAAGATAACATATTCAAAAGTAGTGAGAATTTCTGCAGCGAATATCATCCCCTCCCGGATTTCTCTAGGGAGCTGTGAACCATCTGCAAAATATGCATTTTTTACAGGATCGGTTCTAAGTAAGACTAATACCAAAAGGACAATAAAAAGTCCTAGAAGATATTGTGCCTTAATATTTAAATTAATTTTCGAGATGTTGCTTAATTTGTCATAAATTCTTTTAAAAAATTTGGGATAAGAAAGTTGTCCTATTGAAAAGCCTGCTATGCTGAAAAACAAAAGGAACAAATATCTCAGTTGTAATGTTCTGTATCCATAAATTCCCCACGCAAGATTGAATGTTGTTTTGAAGCCATGTGTTTTATAAAATAGGAAATAGTCTCCAGTTATCGGGTCTTTCCCGATTAGATTTTCAATAGGGACAAGAGAAAGCACGATTATAGAAAAAGCTGCAAGCAAATTGGCGAAAATCAGAACGGACAGAAAGAACTTTGCTGGTTTATTAATTTTCAGTAAAGCTTTATAATCGTACATGTTCATGTCTCTAATTTTGAATAGAAGATTTTATACTTTTTTTGTATGGAACGCACATCAAACGACAAAGATTTATTGATAGAGCTTGTAAGAACCAATTTCAAGCTTAAATATAATGACTCCCTGCTTGGTTTCTTTTGGGCAATTCTAAAGCCATTTCTGATATTTGGAATGCTGTATATTGTTTTTTCAAATGTTTCAAGAGGTCAGGACCAAAAATCATTTCAGATTTACCTGCTCATTGGAATAATTATATATAACTATTTCAACGAGTCTATTGTCATGGGGATGAATTCGCTGCTTGAAAAGGCGCATATCATCCTAAAGGTAAATTTCAATCGTACTATCGCAGTATACAGCAATCAAGTATTAGCAGGAATTAATCTTATAATAAACCTGCTAATTCTTGCATTATTTTTGTTATTTAATGATGTGTATCTCGAACTTGATCTGATAGCCTACTTCGCCTTTGTGCTATTAACTCTGACTATTTTGACTCTGGGGATTTCTTTTTTCACAAGCGTAATTTTCATAAGATTTAGAGACCTACTTCATATTACAGAAATTGGACTTCAGCTTCTTTTTTATGCGTCGGCTATATTTTTCCCAATAAGCCTGGTTCCAGAAAGAATCTCAATATTCTTTGTTCAGGAAATTCCGGCAAGGGAGATTTTTGAACTCAATCCTTTGTATATTTTGATACAAGCTGCAAGAAATACTTTTATCAATGGGCAGATAAGCTATCTATATGAAGTACTGTTGATTTTTATCATCAGTTTATTGTTTGTTTTGATCGGAAGAGCATTTTTTAAAAGCCGCGTAAAGAAAGTTGCAGAATTCTTCTAAGTTTATCTAATTGAATGAGTTTGATGTTAAGATTTCTTAATAAATCATATAAGACAATTCGAGATTATGGAGTTGGAGAATTCATAAAGAGGCTGTTTATTTTTTTTGACAGGAAAATACGACTAGGAAGGTATTACCATTTACCCCAAAAAAAGGGCAAGAAAGCCTTGAATGTTGAAAGTCTGCTCTTTGTCAGCGGAGAACCCAAAAATGCTACGTCTTATTACAGATGTGAAATTCCTGCCAGGCAGCTTGAGATGAGAGGCTGGCAGGTAGATATTGTTTTTGAAAAATTTGCTGAAGGGGTGGATGTTGCCAATTATAAATACATTGTTTTTTATAGGACGCCTTTAAGTGCTGTCTGTGGAATTTTTGAGCAGGCCAGGCAAAGAGGGATTAAAACGATTTTTAGTGTGGATGATTTTGTTTATCGCAGGGATTTAATTGAGAATTTAGATTATACAAAAGCCCTTTTCTCTGAGGATGCAGAACTTTTATTAAAAAGGGCAGATGGAATGCTGGCACTAATGCAAGAGGTTGACGCTGGGATCGCAAGTACAAAATATCTAGCTGAAGATATGAAAAAACATATTCAAGGCGAGGTTTTCGTAAACAGAAATGGGATTTTAGATGAAAAAAGAAAACGGCTGAAATTGAAGGCTGAAAATCAAAAAATAATACTTGGCTATTTTAGTGGTTCAGAAACGCATGATCGAGACTTTGAAATTATCTGGCCTGCTGTCAAAAATATTCTTGAAGAAGACGAAAATTTTGAGCTGTGGCTTGGCGGCAGAATCGACAAAAGAAAATTCGCGACAGGTAGTCTGAGCTCAAGAATAAAACATCTGCCGTTTATGAGCCGAGAAAAATATATGGAAACTTTAGCGGGTATTGATATCAATTTGCTCCCGCTTGAAAATACCGAGTTTAATCGAGGAAAAAGCGAAATCAAATTTCTTGAAGCAGCCTTGTGTGAAGTCCCGACTGTAGCAAGTGCGGTGGGCGATCTAGCTTCGGTAATTAAAAACATGGAAACTGGGATGATTGTCGAATCGAGCGAGAAGTGGTATGAAGTGTTGAGAAACTTTATCAGATCAGAACAAAGAGGAGAGATCGCAAAAAATGCAAAAAACTGGGTTGAAAAAAACTATAGTCTTGATAGTTTGGGCAGTCAGCTTGAGTTATTTTTATTAGAACTATATAAGGGTAAATGATAAAATCTTTCCCAAATCTACTATGATATTCAACAGCAAAACTCAAAAAGAAAATGATGATGTTGTTCTTGAAGTAAAAGACGTTGATAAATCCTTTTGGATACCAGATGAAAGGATCAATAGCTTCAAGGGATATTTTCTTCAACCCTGGAAACTTTTCAAAAAGCAGGGAAGAAAATTTGATGCATTAAGCGATATAACTTTCACGGTGAAAAAGGGAGAGTTCGTTGGTATTGTCGGAAAAAACGGAAGTGGGAAAAGCACCTTGCTCAAATTAATTGCCGGAATATATGCTCCAAACAAAGGAGAGATCAAAATTCACGGGCAACTTGTTCCATTCTTAGAGCTTGGGGTAGGTTTTAACCCTGAACTTTCTGCTAGAGAAAATATATTTTTGAATGGAACAATCCTTGGAATGTCTAAGAAATTCCTCAGGACAAAAGTTCAGGAAATACTTGCTTTTGCCGAGGTGGAGGAATTTGCAGATACACCGATAAAAAACTATTCAAGCGGTATGGCAGTGCGATTAGCTTTTGCAATAGCAATTCAAGCAAAAGCAGATATATATCTGCTTGATGAGGTTCTTGCAGTTGGAGATGCGGGATTTAGCAGAAAGAGTATGGGTAAAATTTCCGAACTAATAAATACTGGAGTTACTGTTTTGTATGTTTCGCACGATTTGGAGTCTGTTAAAAATCTAGCTGATAGAGTGATTTGGTTAAAAGGCGGCAGGATAGAACAGATGGGAGAACCTGGAGAAATTGTTGATGATTTCATTACAAGCTTAATGTAGTTATTTATCTCATTATGCAGCGAATATTAATTGTAGGAGCCGGAGTTGCAGGGCGCTCCCTAGCAAGAAATCTTAAAAAGCATGGATACAAGGTTGTGGGCTTTGTCGATGACGCTGATATCAAAAGCAATGCTGGTTTTAAAAAACTGGGGAATCTCTCTGATGTAAATATGTTAATAAGCAAAGAGAAAATCACAGATATATATTTCTCAATTCCCTCAGCTTCGCCTGAGAAGGTGCGAAAATTTATCAACTCTGTCGAATCAAAAAAAGTCCATCTTTTAATTGTTCCAAGATCTTTCCGGATCATTTCAGACGAAGAGGTATCAATTAACGATCTTCGAGATGTTGATATTTTGCATTTAATCGGGCGTGAACCTGTAAAGCAGGATCTGTTTTTGGCTAAAAAAGAGATTGAGGGAAAGAAAATCCTTATCACGGGGGCAGCTGGTTCAATTGGCTCTGAATTGGTCCAGCAGGTATTGCTTTTAAAGCCGAAAGAAATAATATGCGTAGACTTCTGGGAAAGCGGAATTTTCTATCTACAGCATGAAGTAGGAAATAAAAGGAGTGTTACCTACTATATTGCAAATATCCGCGATAAAAAACGATTGGAGCAGATATTTTCTAAACATAAACCGGATTTTGTTTTTCATGCTGCTGCTTATAAGCATGTGCCTCTAATGCAGGAAAATAGCCTGGAAGCCGTTAATAACAACGTTCTTGGTTCGTTAAATTTAATTGATACAGCAATTAAACACAAAGTGAAATGTTTTGTAAATGTTTCTACAGATAAGGCTGTCAATCCCGTAAATGTCATGGGTACAACGAAGAGGGTTGTGGAGATACTTTTACAAAATCGCAGCAGAAAACAAAGCAACACCAAAATTTCTTCCGTCAGGTTTGGAAATGTCCTTGAGAGCAATGGAAGTGTAGTCCAGCTGTTCAAAAGGCAGATAGAAAAAGGCGGTCCTATTACGCTAACACACAAAGAAATAACAAGATTTTTTATGACAAAAGAAGAGGCGGCTCAATTAATAATCCAGGCAGCAATTTTGAGCAATAATGGAGAAATATTTGTTCTCGATATGGGGGATCCTATAAAAGTCAGGGAATTGGCCGAATTGATGGTAAGACTTGCAAAGAAAGATATAGAAATAAAGACAATCGGGCTGAGATCCGGAGAGAAAATGTATGAAGAGCTATATTTTGATAAAGAACATGTCAAAAAAACCCGCCACAACCAGATTTTTGTTGTAAACGGAGAGGATATTACAAGATCAAAAGACATTGAAACAAAAATCAATCAATTGCTTAAAAAAACTTCAGTTTATGATCTGGGCAATGAAGAAGTAATTGATAAATTGCGTAAATTAGGTTTCAAAATCAAGAAATAGATGAAAATATTAATTACTGGTGCAAATGGAAGAATAGGGCAGCATTTGATCCAAAAGCTGAACACTAAGGGACATTTCTTAATTCTAACTTCAATAGAAGAAAAGCCAAGGAGAGTTTTTGGAAATACAGTATATTATCAAGCAGATCTTACCAAGCCAGAACAGATACAAAAGGTTGTCTCAAAAGAAAAACCTGATGCAGTCATTCATCTAGGGGGATTGCTGCCAGACCAATGTCAAAAAAATTATGACCTGGCATACAAAATAAATACTCAGGCAACAAAAGATCTAGCTAAGATATGTGCAGATAATCAAACAAAGAGATTTATCTTTTCATCTACATCGGCTGTTTATCCTCAAAATTCAAAGACCGCCTTGAAAGAATCAGATGCAAATCCGCAAAGTAATTATGGTAAAACAAAGTTTCTTGCGGAGCAGGAGCTGGAAAGGATCGCCCCCACATCAAAAATGCAGGTGATCATTTTCCGGATTTTCAATATATACGGACCTGGATTTGAAGAATCCTTGATAAATAAACTTAAAAGAGCCCGCAAATCAAAAGAGCAGATAAATTTGTATGAGCTTGATAAATTTGCGCGGGATTATATTCATATCGACGACGTGATTGATTTTTTAATAAAGGCTTTGACGCTGCAAGAAAAACAAATTTTTAATGTAATAAACTTAGGTACAAGCAGAGCTTTTTATAATAGTGATTTGATAAATCTTGCTGCTAAATTAGGCTGGGAATTGGACTACAAAATAGTTCCGTTGAAAGACGAATCAATTGTTTTTGCTGATAATTTAAAAACACAAGAAGTTTTCCCCGGAAAAAGTTTCAGAAAAATCTCACTTTAACTCTTTTAGTAGAATCCCAGCTACTTTATCCACGTTGTATTCTTTTGCTGATTCACGAATTGAGGCTCTATCAAGGAAATAATCATTATTATATATATCTTCAAGTGCCTTCGAGATTGCAAATCTATCAGGGCTTTCTATCAAATAGCCATTCTGCTTGTGTTTGAGCAGGTTCTTTTTTGCGCCAATATTCGTAGCAAGAACAGGAACCCCCATTGCCACGGATTCAATTATAGTCAAAGGAAACCCGTCAATTGTCGAGACAAGAGCAAAAAGATCACTTGCAGCATAGAATTCTTGAACTTTGCTTGTAAAGGGAAAAAAATGGACCTGTTTAGAAATAGATAGTTTTTTGGCTAATTTTTTAAGATGTTTTTCCTGCATCCCGCTGCCTATTATATTGAGCCGGATTCTTTTACCAAGTGGGCTTTTTTGTACTCGCAGGTCACTGATTGCTTGTACTAAAGACTCGACATTTTTTTCTGGCGATAATCTTCCAATATAGGTAATCAAGAAATTATCTCTATTCGCCTTGAATTTTGTCCTTAACTTTACTGAATTGTATTTTTTATAATCGTAATTTTTCAGGTTTACACATGAGGGTATGAAGTTAGTTTTTTGAGGGTCTATTCCTGCTTTTTTATAAGATTTAATAATTTCTGGATTGTTTACGAAATGTCTGTCTAAAAGTCTATCGATTTTTATTGATTGGTCCAGAAATCCATATGCACTATCATTGTATACAATATCCATGACTTTTATGTCTTTTGCTCTTAAAGCTTTCAGCAATTTAGTGTTCTTATAAACGTAGGCATTATTGCTTATTATTACGTTTCGTACGGAGTATTTTTTAATCTGTGAGAAAATAAATTTTTCCCAATCTTTTTTAGCGGCAAACTTTTTTAGATTAAAGATACCAATCGTATTTTCAAGAAGTTCGGGATATATTTCCTGTTCGGCTTCATTTGTTCCAATAATTAAAATCTTGTAACCGGATTTACTGATTTCCTGAGCAATATTCGCCCATAGTTTTTCGGCGCCACCGGCTATTACAAAGGGTACGAAAAGTAAAACCACATTCTTCTTGCTTTCTGGTTTATCATAGTTAATTTTATTATCTTTGACCGATTTCAGTGGAAAAACTTTTTTACGAATCTTGTATGGATTTGGGAGTGAATAAAGGGGAGTATGTAGAGTCTTAATTCTTGAAATTAGATTGTTATTTATTTCTAAGGCTTTATGACTTAGACTTGATTTGGAGTGTGTGCGGTAAAAAAATAATGGCTCGGGTATTTTGTAGCCTTCCCAGCCTTTTTCAGCTATCGAAAGCCACAACTCCCAATCCTCATGCCCATAACGCATTTCCTCTTTATATCCACCAGTCTGTTCCCAACAGACTTTCCTAAACATTGCCGCTGTTGTAACTTGATTCCACTTCATAAGCGCCCTTATATCAAAATTTCCAAATTTATAAAAATCATTTGAATTCCCGAACATCTGCAAATCTGAATAAACAACTCCAATTTGCGGATTCCTCTCAAAAACCCAGATACATTTTTCAATATAAGATGGATCAAGTTTGTCATCTGCGTCAAGACATAAAATATATTTTCCCCGGGCTTCCTTTATTCCTCTGTTTCTTGTATATACAACTCCGGAATTTTCTTTATTCTCAAGCAGTTTTATCCCAGGATCTTTTTTTAGTTTCTTTAATATATTTATCGTTTCCTTTTCAGTTGATTTATCGTTAACAATTATTATCTCAAGATTGTTCCAGGATTGTGATTTGACACTTGAGACAGCTTCCTGGATGTATGCTCCATAATTGAAGCAGGGAATAATGACGCTCACCAATGGCTTGTTGCGGTTATAAATCCCGGTATCTGCCATTTGGCCGTAACGCTTAGGTAAGAATGGATATTCTTTATATTTCAAAATATGTCTTGTGCGACGGACTATTCGAATCAATATATATAGTCCAAACATTTTTAGATAACGTTCCGTCCTATTAAGCACCCCATTAAAACGTTGGAGAATCAGGCTATTTGTTTTGACAATCTCCAGGGTTTCGTCAATATTGGCAGATTCTTCTTGTTTATCTTTATTCTCCTCATTTTTAGGTTGGCTTTCTTTCAGGATACGCAATTGCCCTTTATGCCAGCTTATGCTGAAATCCTTGGATATTAAAATATCGAGAGCATATTTTTTAAATAAGCTGATATGCTTTGTATAAAGCCTGTTATATAAGCCGATTTCCCTTGCGGTGTTCTTTTCAATCTGGGAACTCATCGAGTTTTTCCTTATCCTGTAATTGAAAAGGACTTCTGGAATAATCATCCATTTGAAGTCATGCTTGGCTGCATTTATCCAAAATTCCCAGTCGTCAAAGCCGTTAATAAAATTTTCATCAAAGCCGCCGACTTTTTCCCACACATCTTTCTTAAATATTGAGGAGACATGGAGGATATTCTCCTTCAGTAGATCTCTTAAATCAGTAGAATTAAATTGATACGTTGTTTCATATTCTCCAAATGTTGACATCCAGGAAGTGACAATTGAAACTTCGGGATTTGTCTTATAACTCTCGATTGCCTTTTCAATAAAACTAGGTTCAAGAATATCATCGGCATCGAGACAACACAGAAAATCTCCTTTGGAGCTTTTTATCCCGGTGTTTCTAGCAGCAGGCAGACCTTTGTTTTTTTGGTTTATAAATAAGACGCGATTTTTATAAGTTGTCTGAAGTTTCTCGAGTTTTTTTATTGCTTCGATATCTGGCGACCCATCATCGACAAGAATAATTTCAATATTAGGATAAGTTTGTTTAAAAACACTTTTTAATGCAAAATCAATATAGTTTTGCATGTTAAAGTAAGTTATGATCACGCTTACCTTCGGTTGCTTATTTTTCATAAGGATTCGTGTTATGATTACGTGCGCTAATGATACTACAAAGCCTTTAAAAATACTAAGAGTTAATTCTGCCCCAGACTGCATTTTATGCCTACAGAGGAATATTATAATCAAAAAGAATATGACTATGTAATAATCGGGGCTGGAATATTTGGCTTATATGCTGCCGAGAAGTTAGCCAGGAAAGGTCGTAGTGTTTTAATGATTGAAAAAACCAATCTTCCATTGAATGCGGGCTCGTATGTAAATCAGGCAAGGCTGCATAAGGGGTATCATTATCCGCGAAGTGTTGCAACAGCACAAAAAACAATTCAATACTTCGAAAAATTCTCCAGAGATTTTGATTTTGCAATCAATAAAGAATTTTCCAAAATATATGCAATATCGAGTGTCTTCTCGCATACAAATGCAGCAAGTTATAAAAAGTTCTGCAGCAATATTGGAGTTGAGTGTGAAGAGATAGACTCATCAAAATACTTTAATGAGGGGTTTGTAGAAGCGGCTTTTAAAACACATGAGTATTCTTATGACGCAATCAAGATTAGGGAGTATTTCTTAAGTGAACTATCAAAATACGAGAAGGCTGACATCTCTTTAAATACGATCGTAAAGAAAGCGATAATAAAAAATGATAAATACTTTTTGAGGCTAAATACAGGCGAGAAGATTCTTACTCCAAATGTGCTGAATTTAACGTATGCCGGGATAAACGAAGTGCTAAAGGTCTTCGGCTATGAATACTTCCCGATAAAGTATGAATACTGCGAAGTAATTATCTGTGATGTGAGCAACAACATTAAAAATATCGGACTGACTGTGATGGATGGTCCTTTTTTTTCTCTAATGCCTTTTGGCCTTTCTAAGAACCACTCTCTGACATCTGTTTCATTTACTCCACATAAGAGCAGCAAAGCAGATCTCCCGGACTTTAAATTCCTTAAGCCTAATAACAAAGGGGTAAAGCAGAGCAGAAAACCAGCAACAGCATGGAAATATATGAGCCAGTTAGCGAAAAAATATTTGGTTCCGGAAATAAGCTATAATTATAAAGAATCATTGTACACACTTAAGCCGGTTCTTCAGTCTTCTGAAGTAGATGACTCAAGGCCTACTGTTATAGTACAAGCAAATAAAAGCCCCAATTTTACAAGTGTTTTATCCGGAAAGATGAGCACAATATATGACCTAGACGAAATTTTAATATGAAAAAACAAAGCTTTGTTTCTTTGGTTGCATACGTATATGAAGAAGAATCGACAGTCAAGAATCTGGTATTGAGAATTTATAATTATCTTGATCGATATTTTGAAAACTTTGAGATTATAATTATCGATGATGCGAGCCGGGATGGCACAATAAAAGAAATTGTAAAGGCTGGCGAATCTGTTTTTGTGCCATTTACTCTAATCACAATGGCCTGGAAACAGGGGGTAGAGGCTGGGATAAAGGCAGGCATAGATCTCTCTATTGGTGATTTCGTGTATGAAATAGATCTGAGAAATGTAGATTATTCATTGAAATTATTAAGAGATCTGATGGACAAAGCAGATCAGGGATATGATGTTGTCGCAGGAAGCGCACAGAGATTCCAAGGATTAGGAACAAGAATTTTTTATATGATGGTCAATATCGCTGGGCATTTGAAATATGATTTAAAGCCTGAAAATGTAAGGCTAGTGAGCAGAAGAGCAATCAATGCAACAGTGAGGGCTAAGGGAAGATCAAGGTATCGAAAAATTTTATATAAATACACTGGGTTCAAAAATACACTTATAAAATACACCCCTAAAAGTAAAAGTAAAATCAAAAGAGATGGGTCGTTGATAACTAGGTTATCATTTGCTTTGGATGTTGTGGTAAGTTATTCAAACATCCCGGTAATTTTTTCATCGGTTCTTCTTGTCATTTTTGCGTTGTCTTTTGTAGTTTCTTTGGTATTCGCATTTATTCAACTGAATTTTGAAATATTGATAAAATTAACTATTCTTATGGGGATTTTTGGATTTACAGGCATGCTCACTCTATCGGTTTTTATTATAAAATACCTTGAGACTATTTTGCGCGATACAAAAGAAGGATCTGGCTACATAATTCGTTCAATTGAGAGAATAAATAATGAGTAAAGCACTAATTGGCAGCACGGGATTTGTTGGCGGCAATTTGCAGCGGCAGACTGATTTTGAATATCTATTCAATAGTAGAAATATAGAAAAAATTAAAAGAAATAACTACGATTTAGTTGTTTGTGCAGCCCCATCAGCAGTCAAATGGGAGGCAAATCAGTTCCCGGATAATGATCTCAGGATTGTAAACCAGCTCATCGATGATATTAAAAACATAAATACGGAGCAATTTGTGCAGATTTCTACTATTGATGTTTACAAAACTCCATATAATGTTGATGAGAAAAGCAAAATGCGACAAAAAGGCCTGCATCCTTATGGTAAACACAGGCTTTTGTTGGAAGAATTTGTAAAGAGCAATTTTAAGAACCACCTTATAATCAGGTTGCCAGGATTATTTGGCGAAGGACTGAAAAAAAATTTCATTTTTGATATGTTAAATAATCACGCTCTAGACTATACACATGAAGATAGTCTCTTTCAGTTTTTTGCTCTAAAAAACTTATGGGAGATCATTACAATTGCTTTGGGGAAAAATCTTGATCTTGTAAATATCACATCTGAACCTATCACTGCCAAGGAGGTTGCGCAAAAATGTTTCGATATGAAATTTAAAAATGCCCCCAAACATAAACTACCTGCTTGCTACAATGTAAAGACGATACATGCAGAATTGTTTGGAGGTAAAGATGGTTATATCTATACAAAAGAGGAGATAATAGAACAGATTAAAGCCTTTATTGGGAAAAAATGAACTTAGCAATATCAAATATCGCCTGGGAAAATTCGGAAAATGAAACTGTTTATAATTTCATGCAGGAAAATAATTTCCATGGCTTGGAAATTGCCCCGACAAAAGTTTGGGGGGATATTAGTAAAGTCAGCAAAGAAGAGTTGGTTGATTTCGAAAGGACACTAAAAAAATACCAAATATGCCCAGTTGCTATGCAATCTCTACTCTTTGGTAAGCCGGAATTAAATATCTGGGATAGAGAAGCGAGCCGAAAAAAAATTCTTCAATACCTTTTTGATGGAATAAAAATTACAGGAGACCTTGGTATTCGTGCTCTTGTTTTCGGCTCGCCAAAAAATAGAATAATTCCAAAAGGTCTAAAGCAAAACGAAATACACGAAATAGGAGGGGAATTTTTTGGCAAACTTGCCAATTTCGCAGAAAATGCAGGGACAAACGTATGCATTGAGCCAAATCCTGCCGCTTACGGAACAAATTTTCTAAACACTACAATTGAAGCTTTGGATTTTGTAAAAAAAATCAACCATTTGAATCTGAAAATCAATATTGATAGTGGAACAATAGCTTTAAACAAAGAAGATCTATCATTCTTTACTTTGGAAAATATCAAATACATTGGGCATGTGCATATAAGTGAACCATTTCTAGCGCCGGTGGATCCCACAAATACGTACCATGAAAAAATACATACTTGTCTAAGAGAATTTAATTACAAAGAATGGGTATCGATCGAAATGAAAAATCTAGAGGGTAATAACATTGGCAGTATAAAGAATGCTATCACTTTCGTTAGAAAACTTTATCGGTAATTAGAACTAAAGAACCCCAGATGATAAAATCATACCATTAGTAGAAGTCTTCATGCTAATAGAGAATTTAAGGATTAAGAAGAATACTAACAGTACCAGGGTTTCTGTAACGCTGAGTTATGAAAAGGTTGGTGTTAAAAATTTTGAATTGTATTTTGAGGTAAATAAGCAATATTCTAAATTCCTTTCGAAATCATATGACGGGTTTCTTGCAGCAGTTTTGATCCCATCAATGGGAATACCGGAAAATATACAAATAAATGGTGCTGTGGATGAGGCCTTTCTGGATAATATTGATAAACTGCAAAAATTAATTAGACCTTGGGAGGTATCTGACAGCTGGCACAAAAAGTTAAATACTATTGAAATTCGAACAGATCAAAGACAGGCAAAAAGCTCACCAAAAAGCTTGCGAATAAAGAAAGAAAAGTCTTCCGCAATGTTTTTTACTGCTGGAGTTGATTCTTTCTATACGATGCTTAATTTGCAAAAAGACAAGAAGACAAATCTGAAATACCTACTAAGTATAATTGGCTATGATATTGATATAGAAAACAAGAAACTATCCAAAGAATTTTTAAATTCTTTAGATGGAATATCAAAGGCAACAGGATTGAGATCTATCATCGTACAAACTAATTATCGAGAATTCCTAAATTTGTTCCCGGTAAATAGTGCAAATGAATGGGAAATGTGTCATGGCGCTGGTTTAGCAGCAGCAGCACTTATATTCAGAAATTTGTTTGGACAAGTATACATAAATTCTTCTGATTCATACATTACCGGGGCAGCATATGGGACCCATCCAGATATGGATCCTCTTTGGTCGAATTCATCTCTAAAGTTTATTCCTTATGGGTCAGCTTTAAGTAGGATAGAGAAGATCAAAGATATAAAAGACAATCTTCTTGTTCGAAAATATTTACGAGTATGCTGGAGAAATATCGGGAACCAATATAATTGCTCCCAGTGTGAAAAATGCCTGCGGACAATGCTGCAGTTGAAAATATACGGAGTTTTAAATAAGTTTGAGAAATTTAAACATAATATAGATGAGAGTGATTTCGATAGTATTGATACTTCTCCAAAGCACAGGATTTATGTGTGGGAGTATTTTTTAAAACATTTAGGAAATGACGAGGGACAGTTAAAGGAGTCTTTAAGGCGTTATATTTCTCGGAGCTATCAAGAAATATTTCGTAAGAATAATATCTACTATAAAATTATTTATTTAATAAAACTAATTAGAATTAGCAGATGGAAAAAACGATATACCTGATTGGGGGCTTTATGATAAATGATAATTTTGGTGATGTTATACAAGCCAGGGTTTGGATAGACTTCTACGAGAAATTAGATAACGTGAGGGTGGTGTTTTTGCACTACAAGGATGGCAAACAAAGAATACAAGAGGCTCTGCCGGGCATCAAATTGGAAAACTATGAGGATTTTATGACTAGACTAAAAAGCAATGAGGGAATAGATTGTGTACATATGTATGGCGGAGGCTATTTAAATAAATATTGGGGAGATGATTTTTTAAAATTAATTGTCAAGCTAAAGGATTTGAAAATACCGTTGATTGTAACTGGGATCCAAATTGATGAGACTTTTTATAAAAAATACAGGAAACAAATAGGCAGATCTCCAAAATATTTTAAGTGGGTATCATACAGAGGGGAGGCATCCCGGAAACTAATGGGAGTGAAAGATGCATATATTTGTGATGAGGCATTTTTCCATTTACAGAGAACTAAACGAAGAGATTCGATTTATCGAGCATTGAGCCGGCCATCAAAAAAGGCATTTGTACAGCTTTCTTTAAACGATTATATGTATGATGCTGATGAGGGATTTAAAAAAGAAATAGCAGGAAAATATAAAAGATTCCTTAATAAAATTGGCAAAAAGTATCGTATTGATATGTATAGCAGTTTTAATAAAGATATATCTAAAGTAAGAGAAGCAAAGTGTCTATACGATGAACTTGGGCTTAATCTTAAAGTCAATTACAAATATGTAATAGATTTTTCCAAAAGGCTGTTTGCATTGAGAGATTATTCTTTTGGAATAGTCAATTCGTACCACACTTATATGATTGCTAGAAATAGATTGCAGTGCCCTTTGTATCTTGTGGCCATGAATGATTTTTATAAGCAGAAGGCGAAAGCTCTTCAGGGCTATGGTATTTTGAGTGAAAAATATACAATTACTAATCTGGATCAATTAGAAAAAATCTCTTTCGATTATAAAAAAAAGGGAATTGATGTGAGAGAGGATTATGAAAAAATGTTTAAGATTGTAGATAGAGTGAAAGGAGAAGTCCGTAGTATAATTGATAACCTGGACCATTTAATGATAAATGATAAATGATAAATGATAAATGATAAATGATAAATGATAAATAAGAGATCATGGTGAAAAAGAAAACAAAAATTAGTGTAATAGTTCCCTATTATAATATGGGAGAATTCATTGACTCCTTTATGATATCCCTTGAGAAACAAACTTTGAAGGAATTTGAGATAGTAATAGTTAATGACGGAAGCACGGATGAGTTTTCTATCGCGAAGTTAGAGAATTTAAGAAATAAAAGGCCGGATATAAAGATCATTCAACAAAAGAACATGGGATTGCCCGGTGCAAGAAATACGGGGATCAAAAGCGCGACCGGGGGATATATCTGTTGTATAGACGCTGATGATGAATATCATCCGAGTTTTTTAAAGAAGGCATGTGATTATCTCGATAAACATCCTGAAATTCACGTTGTAAATACATGGATGCGTACATTTGGAGAAACGTAAAGTGTAATTGAATTAAACAATGCAAAGCTCCCATTTTTGCTTTATAAAAATAACATACAGGTGGCCTCTATGTATAGGAGGCAAATTTGGGAGGAAGTTGGAGGTTATGATCAATCTATGCGGGATGGCTATGAAGATTGGGAGTTCTGGATAAACTGCCTTTCTCATGGGGCAAAGGTATACACAATCCCGGAAATACTCTTCTCTTACCGTGTCAGAAAAGCATCAATGCTCGGAGCTCTAAGAAACGATCCACTGAAAATTCAGGATAATCTTGCATATATTTACGCAAAGCATAAAGAGTTATATCAGAAATACCTTGTTGATGTGCTAAAAGCAAAAGACAGGGATTTATTATACAAAGACATTGTGATTAAAGATTTGAAGGAAAAGGATTTTAATAACAAAAAATTTAACAGATTGGAAGATATAAGTTTGCGGACAGATCGGAATTTTGATGTAGTTATTGGGAATAATCTTGTTTTATCTCGCATTGAAAGGCTGATTGATCGAATGAAGAATTTTATTGTTGATTCAAAAATTGCCCGAGTCATCTCCCGCATAAGAAAATTTACAAGAGGGGAGGGAAGATATTATAGGATTGAAGGGCAGCAGCACATTTCAGAAGAAATCCCAGTTATCTCGGTAATAATCCCCTGTTATAACTACGGCCGGTTACTGCCTGAGGCAATCCTTAGTATCCAAAAGCAAACATGGAAGAGGACCGAGATAATTATTATTGACGATAATTCAGACGATAAAACAACTCAGAAGATATTAAAGGAAATCCAGGAAATGGATTCTGAGATACCGATTCAAGTCTCTCGCAATTCATCAAATAAAGGAGTTGTTTACTCAAGGAATAAAGGAATAGGTATGGCGAAGGGTAAATACATTATCTGCCTTGATGCCGATGATAAACTTGAGAAGTCCTATTTAGAAAAGTGTATATGGGTATTCGAAACAATGCCTGAAGTAGGTGTGGTATTTAGTGACCTTCAGATGTTCGGCAAAGAAAATACAATTTATCCTGCGGGTGTTTTTGAACCAGACCATTTAAAAGTGCATAATCAAATTTTCACTGCGTCTGCATTTAGAAAAGTCTGCTGGGAAGAGGTTGGAGGTTATAAGGAAGAAATGAAAAATGCTCACGAAGATTGGGAATTTTGGCTAAGCATATCAAAAACAGGATGGGTAGGGTACAAAATACCGGAACCGTTATTCTATTATCGAAAACATTCCAACGAAAGTTTGAGTGAAAAAGCGAATAAGATAGATGATGTCCTAAAGATAAAGATCAGAAGACTGCATCCAGATATTTATACTGTAGACCATTACAAGCCTGCCGGCAAACAAAATAAGAAAAAGCCAAAATTCCAAATGGCTAAATTTAATAATGACAAAGAAATTAATTTAAAAGAAAAAGTGGTGCTATTGATTGTTCCGAATGTGGGAGGAGGAGGCGCAGAGAGGTTCTGGATGAACTACATAAACGAAGCTGAAAAATATGGTTATAAATTTATAATTATTGGTACCATTCCGGCACAGGACTATGTTTATAGTAAGCTGGCTCAAAATGTAATTGGTATTTTTAATCTTCCTAATATTCTTGATCAGAAGTATTGGCTTGATTTTATTTCAGAGCAGATAACAAAATATTCAATAGAGGAAATTATTATTAGCAATAGCAGGTATGCCTACATGAATATCGGAAGTTTAAAGTTAAATCCAAAAATAAGAATTTTCGATATCATTTATAATGATAGTGAATACGGGTGCCTTGACTTATCTATCGAAAAAGATACATTTTTAGACCTTCATATAGTAAATAATAATAAGATAAAGGATCATTACCGAGAACATTTTGGGATATCTGAGAAAAAAGTAAGATTTCTGCCAACTCCAATTGACCTTGAATATTTTGATAGTAGTTTATTCGATAAGTCGAGAATAAGAGAAAAATACTCTATCTACAAAGACAGTTTTGTATTCTGCTACATAGGAAGAATGTCACCAGTAAAAAATCTTGACTTATTAGTTAGGAGTTTTGCAGAACTAATTAAAAGTGATGAACGTTTCGATCCGGTTCGTCTAATACTTGCCGGAGAAGGAGGACAAAAAAATGAGTTGGAGAATTTGATAGAAAGTCTTAACATAGGGGATAATGTTAATCTCTTTAGTTTTATGGATGATCCTAGGGAGTTGTATGCCATTAGCGATGTATTTGTACAAATATCCCAAATAGAAGGAATGCCCCCAAGTATTATGGAAGCCCTGGCAATGGGTCTTCCTGTTATTGCAACAGATGCGGGAGCAAAAAAGGAAGTGCTAGTAGAAGGGGAGAATGCGTATTTTGTTACAAAACTTGATCAACAGGAATTAACGCAGGAACTTAAAAAGGTATTGGCAAAAAACTGGTATAGAGGGGAAAGCCTGAAGAAATATGTGAAACAATTTGACATTAAAAAGCTTGGGAAAGAATTAATAGAGATTCTCAAATATAGAAGCTCTTAAAAAAGAGTTGTGTTCATTTTGCAGGTTTGTTCATCTTCGTTCGTTTTAGTAATCTATTTAGCGGTTTGTAGAAAAACTTCGGAATCCTGGTGAGGGTATTAAATTTATTTTCCAGAGAAACGATTCGGGTATATAGATTTTGCTTCCGGAGGAAATATTCATGTTCTAGTGATTTCCGGGTTATATTTTCTGAAAAAACTACTTTTTGGGAAGTTGTCTCGTGGATTCTACTAAAAAATTCAATTTCTTTAGCGATCTCGCTATCCCAGTCATACAGGAACTCTTCTGCTGTTTTGAGTCCGCCTCTTGCTAGGTTTTTTCTTAATTCGGGGTCTTGTATAAGCAGTTTAATAGCCTCTCTCATCTGTTTTGTATCCCCCAGTTTGACAATATAGGAGTTTTTTAAATGTCTGCAGTATTCACTTACCCCGGTGCAATCAGTTGTCAAAACGGCAGTCCCGCAGCACATCGCTTCCATATGAGGCAGAGGAGAGCCTTCAAAATATGAAGGTTTCACAAGTAGATCGGCAGATGAATATATCTTCCTGATTTTTTCCTGTTGTGGCAAACAAAACGTCTTGTTAAATATCTTTGTATAATCTGGGAGTTCGTTCTCGGCAGTATTAGTTAAGAGCCATTTTTCACAATCAATATCCTCAAGAGCTTTTGCTGCATCCTGGACGCCCTTTTTAGGAGTGGTAGCATTGCCTTCAACAAGGACTACTACTTTATCTGATTTGAGTTCCAAATCAGGATCCGGGAAAAATTGCTCTTTGTTAATTCTATTTTTGAAAATCGGAGCGTCAATCTCAAACTCAGCTTTCAACCATTCCTGCATCCAGACTGCTTCAGTATAATAATATACATTTTTGAAAGTATACGTCGCATTCGATAAATATTCCCCTAGCGATCCCTTTTCATAAAACCTTCTTTCGTCACTCTGCACAAAGTATGCTTTTTTGATCGTATCAGGCAAATCTATAATATCCCAGAAAGTCTCATTGAAAGTTGCAATTATGATATCAATTTTATCGATCCACTCTCTGCTGTTCTTGAAAGGCAGAATTTTCACCTTCGGGTTAATTTTAAACCAGCCTCGATCTTTTCCATCGTTTAGATGAAGTAAATATACGCTCAGGCCCTGCTTGGCAAGTCTATTGGCATGCTCGTAGATTATTTTATTACCCCCACAAATTCCCATAAATCCCATCACATACGCAATTGAAGGTTTCCTTTTTTTGCTCTGCATGATAAAGTTTCAGTGATTTAAGCGTATAATTATAACGAATTTCATCTTTATATACTAACAAAATGTACTATTTCGAAAGATCGAAGGAAGTCTTGAAAAACGAAGGGATTTTGGGGCTGCTCAAACGAGCAGCAGGGAAGCTGAAAAGATTGAGCATCTATCCTGATCAAAACAAGCTTTATGCTACTTGGATAGAAAATGTTGAAAAAGTATATCTGAGCGGAGAGGATTTTAGGAAGCAAATATCAGAATTCAAAAAATCTCCGAAAATCTCGATTCTTATGCCGGTTTATAATGTCGATTCCCAGATTCTAAAAGAGGCAGTTGCAAGTGTCATGAGCCAATGGTACGAGAATTGGGAACTGTGCTTGTATGACGATGCTTCTACAAATCAAAATACAATAAAATATTTGGAAGAATTGCAGGCAAATGACAGAACGGGGAAATTAAAAATCAAATTTGGAGAGGAAAATCAGAATATCTCCGGCGCAACAAATGAAGCATTTGCAATTTCAAGCGGAGAATATCTAATGCTCATGGATAATGATGACATACTTCATTCGCACGCACTTTATGAAATTGTAAAACTACTAAATAAAAAAGGTGATCAGGACCTGGTCTACTTCGATGAAGATAAGCTCGATAAATTCGGCACGAGAATAGAACCGTGGTTCAAGCCGGATTTTTCACCTGAACTTATGTGGTCAATGATGTATCCCACACACGCCGTTTATTCAAGAGAAATCTTTGAAAAATCCGGCAAAATGCGCAAAGGCTACGAAGGCAGCCAGGACTACGATTTGTGTCTGCGGGTGATGGAGCTGACTGAAAGAATAGAACATATTCCCTGGGTGTTATACTCCTGGCGAAAAGTTGAAGGATCAACTGCTTCAGATATCAAAGGCAAGTCTTATGCAATAGATTCAGCAAAAAAGGCACTTAGAGATGCTTTAGGAAGACGAGGATTAAAAGGTGAAATAATCCACGATTTCTATCCATTTCTTCCTGTATTAGAAGTAGCAGGCAGTCCGTCAATTGAAATAATTATACCGATCAAAGACAAAATCGAACTTCTAAAAACCTGTCTGGAATCAATCTGGGAAAATACATCCTATAATAATTATTCAGTCACAGTTGTAGATAACAATTCCGAACTGGAAGAGACGAAAGAGTATCTAGGCCAGATCAAAGACAAAGTAAGAGTGCTCGATTATCCTCATGAGTACAATTTCTCTGCAATAAATAATTTTGCCGCAAAACAAAGCAGGGCAGACTATATTCTTTTTCTTAACAATGACACCAAAGTAGTAAATAGTGATTGGCTCTCAGGCCTTCTTATGTGGGCTCAGCAGAAAGAAATTGGTGCCGTTGGCTGTAAGCTTCTTTGCCCAGACAGGAAAGTTCAGCATGCGGGAATTTTGCTAGGGGTAGGAGGGGTTGCAAATCACGCATATTATAGACAGCCGGAAGAAAATAATTTCTATTTCAATCAGCTTCATTGCGTCAGGAACTATCTCGCAGTTACAGGTGCCTGTATGATGCTCTCCAAAGCGAAATTTGATGAGGTCGGAGGGTTCAATGAGGAATTGCCTCTAGCATTTAATGATGTTGATCTTTGTTTGAAATTGTATGAAAAAGGTTATAGAAACGTTTACACCCCATACGTAGAGCTTTATCATTACGAATCAAAATCGAGAGATCCGCAAGTCAGCGAATATGAGGATAAATACATGCAGGGAAAGTGGAGCGGATTCATTAATAATGACCCATATTACAACCCAAATCTAAACAAGGATTTGAATAAAAAACCTGTTTGGAGTTTGTAGGAATCATCTCAGCCAGCTGCCTGGCACATTCGTGATGAAGAAGAAAAATCCTCCCCAGAGGAAAATTGCTGTGATTAGTATGTAGAGTATAAGTCTATGCTTTTTATTTAGATACTTATCGAAAGGGTACAAAAATAGCATATAAACTCCCGAAAGAACTGGGAAGGCGTAACGGCCTTGTAATGCACGCCCAATTTCTCCGGTAGCCAAGTATGTCTGGTAGTTTTGATAGAAAGCTAGAATGAGCAAGTATGAAATTACCGTTATTCCTAGGTATATCAATAGTTTACGATCTTGTTTAATTAATTTAGGATGTTTTAGATAGAGAAAAAGTGAAAGTATAATCAAAATATTATAAGGTATTAGATACTTTAAAGGTTTAATCATTGTCTGATGTGCTAGTATACCAAGTGATTTCTGCTGCATGTAAAAATACCATCGGAAAAAATATTCAAACGGATTCATTAGGTTTTCCGGCTGCGTTGATTGTCCCTCTATCGCTCTTGTATAAATAGGATCATTTAAACACTGTTCTTGAGTAAGAACCTGATCACAGCTTGGCTCGAACCCCCCAAAATTTAAAAAGTTCCCGATATATAATCTCAGGCTTAAAACTATAAGTATCATAGAAGTGGCAAAAAGAAGAATATTTAGGATATTTATCTGCTTTTTGAATTCTATAGGATTTATTCTTAGATTCTTTAATTGGGAAAAAATAATATCCATTGAAATAATCAATCCTAGAGTTAGCGCTAGGGGTATAAAGCTTATTTTTGTAAGTACTCCAGCGCAAGCAGTTGAGATAAACAGAAGGAGAAAACGAAGTTCCCGTGATTTTGTAAATTTTAGAGTAAATAAAATGCTCAAGGCGGCAAGTAGATTTACTAGATTGTCATAATTGATGGATCCTGAAAGGAAAACGAACATCAAAGTGTTTGCAATTAGAAAGGCAGATAACAACTTTGTCGTCTTTCGCTTTGTAAATATTGAGGTGATTTTGTACGTGGTGATAATTGTTGCCACGCCCAGAAAGATGTTTAGTAATCTAATAAAGACAAAATCTTCAATTCCAAAAATGTTTAAATGTAGAAGCTTGCCAAAAAGGAAATGATACAAATATGGTTTATGATTGATAGGACCAAATTGATACGTCTCCGGGGAATTCTCCGGAGTATATAATACTTCCGAATATTGTTTGATAAATTCAAAATGATAGCCTTCATCAGGCGGGAGTTCGAATTTTATTCTTAGAGCAAAATATGCGCCTTGTAAAACAAAAAGCCCAATAATTACTGCGAATAGATACCGATGCCAGTTATTTTTCAATTGAAGTCTATTTACCATTTCTTCTCATTAACATCCGGATATTTTTGGGTGCGGGGACTATTTTTATTAGCAAGTAGGAAACTACAAGCACAAAGAATAAAACACCTCGATCAACAACTGCTATTTGCAGGATTTCCTCATGTGTTATGCCAATAAGAGTGGATGAAAAGATAAAAACACCTTCTCTAATACCAATTGAGCCTGGGGTAAGACTGATCAATAATGTCACTCCGGCAAGGGCAGAATACAATGTCAGATTGTAAAGATGTGTCTCTATCCCAAAAATATGGAATTCCCAATACACAGTAAATAGACCAATACAAAAATTCGCGATTGTAAGGAAAATGAGCTGCAGTAGAAAAGTCTTGTTGCCAATAATCCGGTTCCAGCCTTCGACAATCATCAAGATTATTTTCAGTATTCGGTTTAGGGGCTTCAGCTTGAGATTGATCTGAAATATTTTTGGCGGTACTTTAAAAATACTCAAAATCAGGGTTACAATAAATAATGCGATAAAAAATCCGTAAAGCACACCTGAATAATGTCCTTGGTATTTGTGAACCAATAATAAACTAACCAAACCGATTAGTGAGTTTATCAAAAAGGAAATTATGTAATTTCCGGATAGGGTTGATAGAAAATGTGAATATGCAAGATTAAATTTCTTTTTTAAATATACTGCCCGGATACCAGCCCCTCCCTGCATTGGGGTGAAATAGTTTCCAATCGAAGATAGCAGGGAAATATAAAATGTTTCAAGTTGGGTAATTATTTTATCAAAAGATTTGAGTGTGACTTTTATAAATAAGCCGTTAAGAAAAATTACTATGATTTTGAGAATCCCAATTAGAACTAATGAGCCTAATGAAATATCAAGCAGTGGCTTAAATTTCGAAAGATTCCCTAGAAAATAAATACAAAAAACTGTCAAAAAGAATATCGTAAGGATTGTACCTAAATATTTTTTCATGAGTTTAGTGCTTTTTCATATACATGAGTTAGCTGCTCATTCCTTTTTTCTATTGAGAATTTACCGCCTTTTCTAAAATCCAAAAGAGCGTTTACACTCATTGCTTTCAATAGCTCTCTGTCATTGTAGAGTCGTTTGATAATAATAACAAGCTGTTCGACCACTAGCCCCTCGATCTTACGCTTGCTGAAAGATTCTACAATTTTTCTTGAGGGCATAGGATATTTCTCGAGATATAAATTTTCTGAATCGATTAGAAAACCATTTTGGCCATCTTTAATGATTTCTTTGCAGGCGTATTGCTTTGTAGTAATTACGGGGGTTTTTGAAGCAAGTGCATCTAGAAACGCCATTCCGAATGTATCGCCTCTTGTTGGCATAATAAATACATCTGCAGGCAGATAAAAACTTTTCACAATTTCTTCGCGGTCAAATTCTGAAGGATAGAAGTGTATTTTAGGACTGGTAAATTTAGAGATTAGTTTTTTAGAGGCATTTGAAATTATATGCAAGTTTAGATCAAGTTCTTGTAGTTGATTGAATGTTTCAAGGAGTTCAAAAAGTCCCTTATTCGCTGGATGAGATCCAACAAAAAGTATATTTAGCCCGTTGCCAGGTTTTATGTAGTTGGAATTTATCGAAGTATTGTACGCTTCATAAAATCTTTTTACGGCTGGATATATTACGCTAATCTTTTTACTTATTACAGAATCGTTTCCGGTCAATTTGAGTATAGACTGTTTCGCTGCTTCGCTAAGGGCAATTACCTGCTTACATTGATCTGTTTGCAGAGTTGAGATTAGATTGCTTATATCTTCTCGGGAGAATTTCGAAAAATTGAATAGCGCTGCAGCGTGTTCAATGTCGATAATAAAAGGCTTGTCAGGCAATTTTTTGGGGAGCATCTGAACATAGTGCAAAAGATCTATATTATCAGTTTCCAGCCTCCCTTTTTCAAAAACCTGCCTCTGCAAAAATTGCATTAATTTTTTGCTTATCCGCATATCCCCGAACTTCCGGTATATCGGAAGAAGAAGTTTCAGATCTTTTCGTACCTTTGGTATTACATAATTAACTCCTTCTGGAGGGTTTTCTAGCAAAGAAGTATATGTAGCGTGAATTGGTTTATAATTTCTATAGAGGATTTTTACTTTTATTTTATGCATTAGTCAATTTTGCTAAATTCTCAAAATATCTTTTAGCAGACTTCCCGTCAGCGTAGATATTATATACTTCATCGCTTACATCCTGCATCAATCCTGCATACTTTTTATTAAATTCTGCAGGCTTTTTTGAATATTTCTCCAGTGCATGCTCCAGATCGGTCATGCTTCCTACTATTTCCCCAAACCGGTATGAGGCATCATAGCTGAATCCTTTTGCAAATGGTGCTTTTACGTCCAGAAAGATTGTGGGTTTTCTAAGAACTAAATAGTCAAAGACAATAGAGGACCAATCGCTGACTAAAAGATCGGCGATGTACAAAAATTCTTCTGCTATTGGGTATTTTTGATACGACATAATTTTAACGTTGCTCAAGGGCCCAAGATTGGCGATTTCGGCTGAATTTAAGTGAGCTCGAAAAACTATTAGCGCATTAACTGATTTTGCGACAAGATTCAGCCTAGTGAAGAATTTATCAATTGGGACACCAAAGGGCACAATGCTTCGGCCTTTATCATCTTGGGCCCAGGTCGGCGCAATTAAAATGATCTTCTTGAACCCGGATAAACCATATTTCTTCAAGATTTCTTGTCTGTTGTATAAATTATTTACTAGAGGGTCTGTTCTAGCATATCCTGTCACTTTGACTTTTTCTTCATTAAAACCGTATTTACTCACATAGATATTTTTCATAGAAGGTGAGCTTACCCAAACCTGGTCATAATTATGAAGCGGCGCAAAATCATCCTGATCGAATCCTTTGTATGGAATTCCATGCCAGACATCGAAAAATTTTATATTTGTGAACTTTTTATAAATACTTAAGCTGTGAAGTCCATGATCAGTGACAAAGCATTTTGCTCTTGCAGCTTTAATCATATCGGCAGGTTTCAAGCAGAGAAGAACGGAGTGTTTTTCTCTAATATTCCTGTAATAATCTGGATCCATTGTCAGATAATAAATCTCGTAATCCTTTTGGTTCTCTTTTATGTATTTATAAAAGGCCAGAAGGTTCCCATTAAGTTTGTGACCATATAAAATGATTCTTCTCGGGGAGGGCTTGATTCGTAGAGCTAAACCAATAAAAATATTTACGGTGGTTACAATCAAATACAGCCAATGTTTGATGTTTCGCTTATCTATTTTCATTTTCGGGAAATGCGAGATTTAACTTCTTCTAGATCTTCGGGAAAATCAATTTCTTTACAATACAAATTTTCAACATTCAAAGCTTTTAGTTGAAGCTTCCCTTTCGTCGTGAGGTTTTCAAGTGCCTTCTCAAAATAATCAGTGTCTTCTACACGTTGAAGAGAGTTTATGAAGGTCTGTGTATCTTTTGCCTTGATAAGATTTATACCAAGTGCCTCGCCTACAGGCTTTTTTACTGTTTTTGAGAGTTCGTTTATAAAACCATCTTTATGTAAAGTGTATTTAATTTCCTCATCTGAGCACTTCTTGTTATCTACAGCTAGAGTTGATCTTCTGGATTTCATAAGCTTCTGGAGAATTCTATGATCGAAATAAACATCTCCATTCATCCAAATAGTATCTCCGTCTTTACATTTCTTTAGTGCCATAAGAAGACTTTTTGCTGTATTTGTTTGAGTGTATCTTTGATTGTAGACATACATTAGATTTGGGAATTTTTCGATAATTGAATAGAACTTATATCCTACTACCAAAATGACGTTATCCAAATCAACGTATTTTGCAATATTTTTCAGCTGATAATCAAGGATTGTCTCTTCATTCTTAAGCGGAGTAAGGGGTTTTGGAACAAGGCTGCCTAATCTAGTTCCCATCCCTGCAGCAAGAATTATTACATTCATAAATATTGTCTAATAACTTAGCTGATTCTAATTGAAAAAGAAATTAGTGTCTATTTATTTACCCTGGTGATCTCTTCTATCCAGTCGACGGTCAGTTGACTTGGAGAGGGAGTGATATTTTTTGCTGGGCGCTCATATTTCTTATACGAACTAACAAAATCGGTAATAATCCCCTCGTCAAAATTAGAAAGGATTGAATTTTCCCCTAACCCCTCTTTCCTTTCAGTAGTATCTCTAAAAAGTAAAGTCGGTTTACCGAGATAACTCATTTCTTCTTGATTGCTTCCGCCATCAGTAATTACAAATTCAGAATTTTTATTAATCTCCACAAAACTCAAAAAATCCAACCTTGGCACGAGAGTAATTTGGGCATTATTCTTTAATCGCATATAATTACCAGTTTGTCTAAGGCGTTTCTCGGTAACTGGGTGTAAAACAATCACAAGATCAATACTTTTTGCAATATTTTCAAGCAGGCGCAGGATCTTTTCAAATGCGTCTGCTTTAAAAATATTCTCATAACGATGAATACTTACTATTGCATATTTTGGAGGAATTTTTAGATTGGATAATTTTGATTTATAAGTTGGTTCCTGGATCTTTTTTAGAGCATACATAAGTGCATCGTACATTTGATTCGCTCCGACGTTGAGTTTCCTGCCTGGAAACCATTTTAAGTTGTTTTTTGCCCATTCGTTCGGGCAGACATAATAGTTTGAGAATGTGAAAGTGATCAGGCGCATCAACTCTTCCGGGAATGGCTTTAAGATATTATATGAGCGAAGACCCGATTCGATGTGCATTACTTTGCACAGTGATGTCTGCCCGTAAATAGCTGCCCATGCAGCGGTTGCAGTATCTCCATGAGTCAGAATCAATCCACGTCCGCTGCTTAATAGTCGCCTTCTTGAAAATGGGTTGAACATGGCAAGGAGCATTTGAGACGCCCACCCGGCAAAGAGTCTAATTGTCTTCGCTTCTTTTTTTCGTTTTATGACTTGCCTATATGGAGTTTTAATAGAGAAATTTTGAAGCAGATCGTCAATCGTGACCTTGTGCTGCTGGGTATAAAGAAATTCGTACTTAATTCCTCGGATCTCTAGCTGCTGCATTATTGGAGCCATTTTTATTAACTGTGCTCTGGTCCCAATAATGATGTATATAGGTTTCATCGCAGGCTAGTTCTGATTTATAGATACCCAGACGTCTCCCCACCAATTAGAGTCGTTGGTAAAAGTGGCTAGATCATCTTTCCCATCACCGTCAAAATCTCCGACTTTAGGAATTTCATTAAATGGCGCAAACCAGTAATGGGCAAGGTGTGATGGGTTAAATCCAGTCCCCCCATCACTTGTTGCAAGCCATACATCCCCATAACCGTCACTTGTAAAGGTAACAATATCTAAATCTGTATCGCCATCAAAATTCATGATTGCAGGGATCTCATCATAAGGGGCAAACCAATCATGCCATTTTGTAGATGTATTAAAACTACTGGACTGGCTATTAAGAGCGACCCATACATCGCCCCATCCATCGCTCGTAAAAGTTGCTATATCATCATAGCTGTCATTATTAAAATCTCCAACTGCCGGTATTTCATCGAAAGGTGCGAACCAGTCATGCCATTTGGTTGCGGTGTTGAATCCTCCGGTTTGATTATTAAGAGCAATCCATACATCGCCCCACCCATCACTTGTAAAGGTTGCTATATCATCGTAACCATCTCCGTTGAAATCTCCAATTCTTGGAATCTCATTAAATGGTGCAAACCAGTCATGCCATTTTGTGGCAGTATCAAACCCTCCGGCCTGATCATTAAGAGCGACCCATACATCGCCCCACCCATCACTTGTAAAGGTTATGATATCGTCATATCCATCGTCATTAAAATCTCCAACTGCCGGGATCTCATCATATGGCGCGAACCAGTCATGCCATTTTGAAGAAGTATTAAAGCCCGTCCCACTGTTGTTTAGGGCGATCCATACGTCGCCCCATCCATCGCTTGTGAAAGTCACAATGTCATCATATCCGTCATGATTGAAGTCACCAACCTCGGGCACTTCTCCGTATGGTGCAAACCAATCATGCCATTTGCTTGATGCGGGAAATGCATAATCCGCTCCGATTAGCGATGCCTCTATATCTAATAATCCCCAGCCGGTAAGATTGTCTTTGCCTGCCGTTCCTATATCTGTAGAATTTTGATATAAAAGTGCTTTTATCATTTCATAATTAAGAAATGGCTTATATGATTTCAGCAGGGCAACTGCGGCACTAACCTGCGGCGCTGCAAAGCTTGTCCCGCTGCTTGTTTTTGGTGTCGATTCAGACGAAAACACTGAAAAGTCTAACGTTGCTTCGTTAGAACAGTCATTTTCGCTTGGATAGCAATTCAAAGTTCTAGATCTAATCGTAGTGCCAACTGGAGCAGAAATATCAAGCTCTTCTCCATAATTTGTATAGGAGGATCTGCTATCATCTGTGTTTGTTGCTCCGACAGCAATTACATTATTAAATGAAGCTGGGAAATAATTCGCTATATCATCATTTTCATTACCTGAGGAGACCACTACAATTGCACCTGCAGCTACAGCTGCATCAACCGCGGCTTCCATTACTGAATCTGTTCCTTCTCCACCAAGACTCATGTTGATCACATCAGCGCCATTGTCTACCGCGTGCTCGATCCCAGCAACAATAGTAGATGTGGTGCCAACCGAACGGTAATCATATCGATAATCAGCGCAGGTCAGATCAAGTGCTCCTGCTGCTGTCTGGCACATACTTCTATCATTTGGAAGCATAACTTTTACCGGCATTATAGATACGTTGTGAGCAATTCCAACAACTTTATTAGGTGCAGTGTCTCCGGTATCTCCGGCAATAATCGTTGTCACAAAAGTACCATGGCCATTATCGTCGTTTGGATGATCAATTTTTGCAAGCTCGGTTGCGTTGCAGGCACCGCCGCCTGTTCTTATGCTGCAAAGCAAATCCCACGCGGGGTCATATGGATCGACAAAATTCACTCCTGCGAGTTCCGGTAATTGATAAAATTGCCTGTCGTAGCCTTCATTGTATGTTCCATTTGCAGCAGCTCCAGGAACATCAATCCATAAACCGGAATACTTGGTAGTAGAATATGTCCCTCCGGCATCGAAATCAAAGTCTTCATAAGCTACTCCAGTGTCTAGTACTGCTACTATTACACTCGAATCTCCCCCGCAGCTATCATCGCCAGTACATCCTCCCAGGTCTTTCCAGGCTTCTGGCGTATTTGTCTTTTCCAGGTTCCAGTGAGTACTGACATCATAGTCGCTTGGAATTGATCTATCCGGATCAGTATTGTCCCAGGATTCAAGCCTATATATAAAATCAGGCTGAATTTTGGTACTGCTGGCAGCAACATATGTCTCTCCAATTACCTGATCAGCCTTCGCATCATCAACAGTATAAATCAGCCCATTATCAATTTCTGTAATCTCATCAATCCCCCTAGATACTGTAGAAAGCTTTTCGATCATAGTTAGGCTAAGCCCTGTCGTATCAACTATTAGCTGGGTCTTTCCGTCTTTTTTGATATATTCACGTTCTGGAGCAAGATAATCGTTGATCTTTGTATTTGCTGTTTTTGCTGTAGAGGCAGTAGTTCTGATTTGATTTGCATTGCTTGTAACTGTACTTAGTTTGCTATAAAAAGCATTCCCCGGACAAGCCGTTGCATTTACATCTCTATGTCCGAGTACACTGGATCCTTTTGTCAGTGAAAAATTATTGATCAAACTCAATCTTGCCATAAGTGTTGATAAGGCATTCAAAGAAGCGCTGGTTGGTACTTGATTGCTGTAGTCGCCCAAAATTGAAATACCAATACTTCCCGTATTTGGAATAGCATGGGCGCCGACAACTCCATTGCCTCCTGCCCGGCCTTCGTAGACATTCCCATATGGATCGATCAAATAGTTGTAGCCAATATCCTGCCATGTATCTGCATAGTCGCAGTATGTTGGTGCGGTGCCGATATTGTTGTTGCATCTTATTTTGTGATAGTCATAAATTGCTTTTACAGTATTTTTAGGATTGCTCATATCGACACTTGTAGCGGTATGATGAATCACAATTCTATTTACATCCGCAATTGTCGGTCCCCATCCGCTTTCTGTTGGTGCCCCCCATTCTTCTCTTGTGATAATATTAAAGCCCATATTGCTAAATAGCGCTTCTTTGTAGGTTGTCTCGGCTGGTGTACTGCTAAATGCTTTGATTTGCGTTAGGCCAAGAGAATCTTCAAAGTCGTTGTTTTGCTCACCAATCTGATGGATTTCAAATTCGGTATCTGAACCGCAATACACCAAAACTTTTGTAACTCCCTGATTGAATAAATATAATTCCGAAGTTCTATTTCCTAAACTGGTTGAGCTATCTTCTCCAAAATACACGTCACTTTCTTGAATTAGATATTCGTCTGAAATTTCTCCGGAAGGATATTCAACCTTGAAACTGCTCTCTGAGAAATTTTCTCCGGCTCTGAGTGTAAAATAGAAGCCGGATGTTTCTTTTTCAAATTCAAAAACCTGCGCTGGAGTGATCTCTGAATCCAGCCCGATAATTTCAGTAGTTTTAGCGATTAAATTCTCTGTCTTTTTTGGATAATAATCCGGGTTTTTAAGTTTGTCAGTCCCAACTGCGGTGATCGTTTGACTTGCTCCTGCTGGCAGGGTTACCAGGGGATTAAGTATCAGACCGAATGCCAAAACAGCAAGCAATATAAAAGACATTGATCTCTTGTATTTTTTACCGATTGTGCGAATATTCTTATAGCGACCCAAGTATGTCTCGTAAAGCATAGTAGAAGCAGTAAATAGTTACAGTCCCATTGTAGCAGAATTCAAGGGCGGTGAACAAATATTAAGGCCGGCTATTCTCTATACGATCCCGCCTTCAAATAATACAAAATCTTCTCCTGATTTTGCCTGACCCTGTCAAACATATCGGCAATCAGCCCCAGAAACATGATCCCCAAGCCAATTGAGTTTAGATATGCCCCAATGAAGCCAATCGAGATATAAGGGGAGAATTTAGCAGCAAGAATATAATGTCCAAGCAGAAATCCATCAAAAAACAATCCAAATACAAAAATCCCAAGTCCCAGCAATCCAAAAAACTTCAATGGTTTGTAATCACGAATCGTTCTAAAAATTATCCATGAAGTGCGAAATGCATATTTCACAATATTGCCCGCTACGCGGGATTTTCTTTCTTTGAAGTATTTGACATCAACTGGAATCTGAACAATATTCAAGCCTTTCATCGATAAATCGAGAAAAACTTCCTGTGTGTAAGTAAATTTGCCAAGAAGGTTGATGTTTAGCAGTGCTTTCTGATTGTACGCTCTAAATCCTGAAGAGACATCTTCAAATTTTTCACCTGCAAGACTACTAACTAGCCTGTTCATTTTTTTATTCCCCCAGTATTTAAGTCCGGACATATTCTCAGGTTTGCCTTTCGCAAACCTATTGCCAACGACCATATCTGCTTGGTTTTCAAGGATCGGGGCGATTATTTTTTCAATGTCTTTTGGGTCGAACTGCCCATCAGCGTCAATACTTACAAGCATATCAGCATGGTTTTCAAGCGCCCATTCAATTCCTGAGTGAAATGCTGCCCCGACACCTTTGTTTTTTATGTGTGAGAAAACCTGTGCGCCATTTTTTTTTGCAATTTCCGCAGTAGCGTCGGCAGATCCATCGTTGATTACCAAAGAAACGATTTCATCAACTCCAGTAATTTTTTGCGGGATGCTTTTGATTGTCTTTGCAATTGATTCGGCTTCGTTTAGAGCCGGTATTAGAATTATTAGTTTCATCGGCCAATCCCTTTATAAATAATATTAGAGTCAATTATATCAGCTTTATCGAGTGCGTTTCTGCCGTCAATGACAAATTTTTGTTTTGTATTTTTCAGTTTCTGGCCGTCAAGAGATAAAAATTCCTTGTGTGCCGTTGCAAGTAATACACCATCAGATGCAGCCAGCGTTTCTGCGAGAGTTTTAAAGTCCGATTGCTCCAGGAAATACGGGTCGTAAATAATTGTCTTTATGCCTTCTTTTTTCATGAGGCTTTTAATCTCCAGACTCGGCGATTCGCGAAGATCTGCAACGTCTGCTTTATAACTGATTCCAAGCATAGCAATCGTCGCCTTGTTTCTTGATAGTTTTGCCTCTTTTAGAGCTTCTTCAAGTCTTTGAATTGCATAACGAGGCATAGAATTGTTGATCGAGCGTGCCATTTTCAAAAACTTGTGATTGAAATTTGATTTTGCAGCTCTTTGGATCAAATAGTATGGGTCCACAGCAATGCAATGCCCCCCGACTCCGGCTCCCGGCCAATGCGGCATATAGCCAAAGGGTTTATTTGATGCAGCTTTGATCGTCTCAATCAGATCGATACCCATAGCGTCAAATGATTTTGCCAGTTCATTGACATATGCGATATTTATATCTCGGAAGGTATTCTCGATTATTTTGGTCGATTCTGCGATTTTGAGGCTTGAAACTTCGTTGATTTCAGCATCGATTATCGATCTGTAGAAGTCTGCTATTTCTTTATTTCTTTTCAGATCCAAAGATCCGACATTTCTTGGGATATTGTACACATTCCATTTCGGATCTCCGGGGTTTATTCTTTCCGGGCAATGAGTAAGGTTGAAGTCTCTTTTGCCTTTTAATTTGCTGATTTTCTCCAGGATCGGCAGAACAATTTCTTCGCAAGTCCCTGGATTGACGGTTGATTCAAGAACGACAGTTGCTCCTTTCTTAAGGAACTGTGCTGCAGTTTCGCTGGCTTTGATAACCGGGGTATAGTCAGGGACATAATCATCTGTAACTGGAGTAGGGACCGCGATTATGAAAATGTCTGTGTCTGTGAGTTCGTTAACATCTGTCCCGACATTAACAGGGTGTTTCCTAAATTCTTCTTTAATGAAATCATCTTCCAGATAACAAACTCCGGCATTCAGCTGGTCAATTTTGCTTTGATCTATGTCAAATCCGATTAATTTGTATTTTTTACTTTTCTGGATTGCTATTGCAAGCGGCAGACCGACATATCCCAAACCAATTACTGCAACTTTTTGTTTTTTCATAATGCTGTGGAATCCGGTAAACGAGATGATTTTACATTATTTCTCGACTAAGTGGGAGTTTTCCTAAATTTGTATTCCGATACAATGTTTTTTCTTGTAAAAATTGTATAATCTCTTCATATGTATTAAATAACAATATGATGGCAAAAGATAATAAAAAAGTGACATTCTCTAAAAGGGTTGTTAAAAAGTACAAAGAGTTAGGAAAAACAACCAGAATAGCTATATGGAGTGTCTTTGTGCTTGGATTGCTATGTTCTATAGCCATACCGGTTATTTTAATCTTCAAACTCGATTCAATTATTTTCCCTTCATCTTTAGATGGTCAAGTATATGACTATGAAAATATTTCGATAGAGGAAGCAAGAGTCTGTATAGGAAATAAATGCACAAATACAGATTCTAATGGTGAGTTTTCTCTGGCGAATTTGACTTATGGTAAAAATACAATTGAAATCTCACAGCAAGGCTACGAAACAGCAACCATGATTGTAAATCTCAAAAGAGGTGCAAATTTCAAGGAGTTTGAAATGCAGATTGCTGGTCGCAGGGATTTTATAGGTGTATTGAATCTTGAGAAAAACAAGGGCAAGGTAGTTGAGGATGACTTAATCCTCAATCTTGGGGAAAATTCTGAACCAATTATAGTTGGGGATGACGGTAGTTTTGAGGTGAAAAATGTTGAAATTACAACGGAAAGGGTGAAGATTCAATCCCCCAATTATAAAGATATAGAAGTTGAAGTTGATGTATCTCAGCTCGTGATTGATCTTGGGACAAGAACTCTCGAGGTAGCTGGAGATATAACCTTTGACTGTACTGATTGGCTATCTCAAATTGTTATCGAAGATCTCAAGATTTCTGGAACAATTAACGAAGAAGAGATAGAAACAATTAACTATGAACAAAGGCAAGCTGAATGTTATATTAAAGATCTAGAACTAAAAGACAGGGCCTCATTGCAAGTTGTGAAGGATGGGTACATAACAAAGAATATTGAAGTGGGGAGTGTAGAACAGGGTAAAAATTTTCAAGAAGATTTGCAGATGGTTCGTGAAGGCAAATTAGTTTACACTTCAAATAGAACTGGGAATGAGCAGATATATATTGCAAACTATGATGGTTCTGAAGAACAGCTGCTGACTGGAAACACGGGCAGGAATTATTCTCCATACTTCGATGAGGCTAACAATGTGGTCTATTTCCTATCAAATAGAGACGGGAAAAAAGATGATGACGGTGATATTGTTGATCTTGTTTACAAAGTAGATGTCTTGACAAAGAAAATTACAAAGATTTCTTCTAATGAATACAATGACAATGATGGCAATATTGGAGCATATAATTTGAGAGCAGGAAAGAGGGCATTTGTAAAGGAGCACCCTGATTATCCAGACACCTATCAAATGTGGTTTGGAAACATTGATGGGACGGGTAATAAGCAGTTAGCCCATACATCAGAAAATGAATCCACTTATTTCTACAGTATATCTGATGATGGCAAATATGTGCTGTTTCAGGGATACTATCCAGATAGTAGCAGGAATGGACTTTATTTAATGAATACGACTAATTTGGATAAGGATCGTATATATGAGCCAAACAATGAAGAGAACAAATATGGAGAGATAATAGAATTTAGTTCAGATGGGAAGATGGCTATGATCCGGGAAAGGACCCCACAGGGTTCGGATTTATTTATACGTATTTTTAATAAAGGTGAACTTATAAAAATCACTAATACTGCCTCGTATGAATATTCTCCAAGGTTTTCGGACAACTCAGAGTTCGTGTCATTTGTCAGTAACAGAGACAATAAATCAGATATATATGTAGTTGATTTAAGTAACAAAGAAGAAACAAAGATAACATCTAACGGAAAGGTTGATAATGCATTTTGGCGAGATGGGCTATTATTTTTTTCGAAGGAGGATGATTTATGGGTAATTGATCCACAAAATCCTGAGAACGAAAGATTGGTTACAAGGGATTCGTTAGTCTCTAATTATTATAGCTATTATTATTGGGATTAAGAATTTCTTATTCTAATCCCATCAAATATTCACCATAACCGCTTTTCATAAGCGGCTCGGCTAGTTCTTGTAGTTGCTTTTTATCAATAAATCCTTGCCTGTAGGCCTCTTCTTCAATGCATCCGATTTTGACACCTTGTCTTTCCTCGATCACTTGAACAAATTGTGAAGCTTGATTCATTGATCTAAAAGTCCCTGTATCCAGCCATGCGGTGCCTCTTCCGAGGACTCCCACGTGTAATTTTCCTCTTTTTAAATATTCTGCATTTACATCCGTAATTTCTATTTCTCCTCTCGGGCTTGGTTTTAGGTTCTTTGCAATTTCTACAACTTCATTGTCGTATATGTATAAGCCTGGTACGGCGTACTTTGATTTTGGCTTCTCAGGTTTTTCCTCGATTGAAACTGCCTTCATGTTTTCATCAAACTCAACTATTCCATATCTCTTTGGATCTGAAACTTGATAAGCGAAGACTACTCCTCCATCTGGATCGGTGTGTGATTTGAGGAGTTCTTCCATCCCAAACCAGAAAAAGATATTGTCTCCTAGAATAAGCATGACTTTGTCTTGGCCTATGAATTCTTCGCCTACAATAAAGGCATCCGCAAGACCTCTTGGAGTTTCTTGGATCATGTATTCAAATTTGCAGCCGTATTGTGAGCCATCTCCAAGGAGATTTTTAAATCTTTCCTGGTCGATTGGTGTTGTTATGATCAAGACTTCATTGATTCCTGCCGTCATCATTGTGGAAAGAGGGTAGTAAATCATCGGTTTATCGTAGATCGGCATCAGCTGCTTACTGATTCCGCGAGTGATTGGATAGAGTCTGGAGCCTGTGCCTCCAGCAAGAATTATTCCTTTCATGATTTCAATGTAACATGGACAGATAATAGCAAAAGGGGGGATTAAATTCCAATCAAACATCTTTGTATTGCTCTTTAATTTAGTCTAGAGGATTCGTCAAATATTTTTCGGCAATCTTATCCGCTTCTGCTTTATTTGGTCTCCACCACCATTCATTTTCTTTGTACCAATCTGCTGTTAATTGCAACCATTCGCTGGCTGGCTTTTGCGGCTCGTATCCAAGATCATTTTTCAGCTTTGAGAAATCAATCGCATACCTTCGATCATGTCCTTTTCTATCCCCCACATGAACTATCAAATCCTCTGATTTGCCAAGAATAGACAGCAGTTCTTTGATCAAATCGATATTGTGTCTCTCTCCGTTTGCGCCTAGTAGATAAGTCTGTCCAATTTCTCCTTTTTCAATGATCAAATCAACTCCATAGTTGTGATCATTTACATGAATCCAGTCTCTGACATTCATCCCGTCACCATATACAGGAATTTTTTCATCACTCAGCGCACGAGTAATAACTAGTGGAATAAGTTTCTCAACATGTTCAAATGGTCCAAAGTTATTAGAACAATTTGAGATCGTTACTGGCAGACCGTATGTCTCATGATAAGCTCGAGCTAGATGATCTGAGCCTGCTTTCGAAGCAGAATAAGGACTTCTCGGATCGTACGGAGTATTTTCAGTAAATTTTTCTTCTGAATCTAATTCAAGGCTTCCAAAAACTTCATCCGTCGAAATATTATGAAATCTGATATTCCCATTATTTCTTGCGACATCAAGTAGCACTTGTGTTCCGATTACATTTGTTTCGACAAAAACTGCAGGGCCTTCAATACTCCTGTCAACATGAGTTTCAGCAGCGAAATGAACTATGAGATTGATCGAGTGCTCTTTAACGGTTTTTTCAACCAAATCATAATCAACTATATCGCCTTGTACAAAGACATAATTTGGTTTGTCTGATAAATCTTTGAGAGAATCAAGATTCCCTGCATAGGTTAGTTTGTCATAGTTAACAATTTTATCCTCCGGATATTTCTGCATCCAGTAGTGAATGAAGTTCGAGCCGATAAATCCAGCGCCCCCTGTGACTAATATGTTTCGTGACATAGAATTATTTTAATATAATAATATTTTAACATTTTCCATAATTTTTCCATAAAAGCATAAGATTCCTGCAATATTTGTTTGATAGGATAGCACGATGATTACTTAAAGAACATGAATCCAATATTTAAAAAAACCGAAATCTTGAAAATGATATTTACGATAAGAGGTAGAAAGGTCCTAATCGATAGTGATTTGGCGGATTTGTATGTCGTCGAAACAAAGCAGCTCAACAGGGCTGTTAGCCGAAATATCGAAAGATTTCCAGAGGATTTCATGTTTAGGCTCAATGATAGAGAATTCGAGAACTTGAAGTACCATTTTGGCACTTCAAGCTCCTGGGGAGGTAGAAGGAGGAGTTTGCCAAGAGCTTTCACCGAACAGGGAGTCGCAATGCTATCCGGTGTTCTAAGAAGTAAAGAGGCTGTTAAAGTAAATATTTCAATTATGAGGGCGTTTGTTTATGTGAATTATATAATCAGATCAAATAAAAAAGTTATTGAGAAACTAATGGAAATTGAGAATAGAATGAATAAGCTGGAAGATAAGACAGACTCAAAATTATCCCTAATACATAAGACTTTGCAAGAATTGATAATTCAGGAGGAAAAGCCGGAGACTCCAATCGGCTTTGATCTCGGGCTAGATTGATTTTATAAAATTATTGATCCTGAACCATCAGATAATCCTTGACCATCTCCTCCCACTTTCTCATTACTGGGAGTTTCGTATTGAGAAGGACAGAGTAGTGAGCAATCCCGGTAGTTCTACCAAATTCTGCAAGGGTAGTCGGCTCAATTCGATTCTTCTTCCCCAAAGCTTTGATTATCTGCCTTGCAAAATCATATCTGCTTGCTGCGCCGCGCCCTGCTGCGTGATAAATCCCCGGCTCAGGTTTCTTTTCGGCAATATAGATCAATCGCTGAGCAAGATCCTTTACATATGTCGGGCAGCTTACCTCATCTGTCACAACTTTCAAAGTATCCATTTTTTCACTCAATTCTATAATCTTTGCAATGAAATTTTTTGCCCCTTCCCCAAATAGCCAGCTTGTTCTAACAATGTATAAATATGCATCTGGATTAGAATCCATCTCTTTCCGGACTTCTTTCTCGCCTAACAGTTTTGATTCTCCGTATTTATTAACTGGTTTGAATTTGTCATAGTCTTCTGTGTAGCCAGTTTCCAGATCATCGCCGAAAACATAATCTGTGCTGATGTGAATGAAAAGAGCATTGTTTTCTGCTGAAAATCTGGAAAGAATGCCGGGGCCGTATCCATTTACTTTTTTTGCTAATTCAAATCCCTCTTTAGTCTCACACCCATCGACGTTTGTGTATGCAGCACAATTGATGACAATATCTGGTTGGACTTTCTCGAACCATCCTTTTACAGATTCCTCGTTTGTTATGTCTATTCCACCCTCATCACTCACATCTGAGGTAACTACTTCCCAGTTTGTATATTTTTCGGCTTGTCTCACAAGCTCGCTCCCAAGCATTCCATGTGAACCGATGATTAGTGCAGCTGGTTTTTTATTTCTCATTGTTTTTTCTATTAAAATACATATTTAGAACAGCAAGACTAGGAGAATTTTGAATGATATTATCTGCGATCATCGCTTTAATTTCTTTTTGCGAAAATGCCTTAATTTTATTAATTATTTCATCACCTTCACTGTTGTCCTTCAGAAAACTACTGTCAAATCCTTTAGCTAAATATGCATAATTTTTGTTTGTCATGCAAAGAGCAAATTCGATATATTCTCCCAATAAAATCATTTCTTTCGCCTTAATTCCAGTTTCTTCGTAAAGCTCCTGTTCTGCCATTTCTTTGAAATTCTCTGTATGATCTGTTCCTCCCGCAGGAAGTTCCCAATAGTCTTGATCAGAAGGGTAGCGATACTGGTTTACAAGCACGATATTGCCATCATCATCTTCTGGAACGATCATAACGGCACTATGGTTCTTTATATAACCATAGATTCCATCTTCTCCATCGGGCCTGATAACCTGGTCTTCAATGATTTCAATCCAAGGGTTTTTGTAAATTTCTTTTGAAGATTTAATTTTCCATCCCCGTTTTTGCCTCATGATTTATAGCTAAAATATTGATTCAGAGCTGCAAGGGTTAGACCACAGGTGATCTCATTGTTTTTTATCATCTGGTGGAGTTCTTTAGGGCTGACTTTTTTTACTAAGTTTATCAACTCATCCCCTTCTTGATTTTTTGTAGTTGTCTTTGTATTGTCTAAATCCGTTGCAATGACGGTATAGGCTTTTGTTGTCTCGTGACCTGTCGCAGCGTAGTAATACCCGATATTTTGGAAGTTTTGAGCAGTTATCCCTGTTTCTTCAAGCAATTCTTTCTTTGCAACTTTCAGGATGTCGTCATTTTCTGTCATGGTTCCTGCAGGAAGTTCATATATTTCCTTCTTAAGTACGTATCTATATTGTTTTACCAAATAAATTCCCCCGTCGGTGTCTTTCGCAACCACAAATACTCCAGGCGACTTCTTAAGATACCCATAAATTCCCTCTTTCCCATTTGGCATAACAACTCTATCCTCTACAACCTCAATCCATGGGTTCTTGTACTTTACATCAGAAGAAAGTGTTTTCCAGTTCTTGTGCATTTCTATCGGGTAAAAGGTGAATCAAATTCTTTGAAAGACAGATTTTGCGAATCTTTCTCGGAAACAATTGGATCATTAATCCCCCACTCAACAGCCAAATCAGGATCGTTCCACATAACTCCGCCCTCACTTTCTTTGGAATAATAATTACTTACTTTGTATTCAAAATCGCAAGTTTCACTCAGTACAAGAAACCCATGTGCAAAACCCTGTGGAACAAAGAAAATATTTTTGTTCTTCTCACTTAAAACAACGCTATGCCATTTCCCATAAGTAGGAGAGTTTTTCCTTATATCAACTGCGACATCTAGAACTTCTCCGCTGACTACTCTGAGCAGTTTATCTTGTGCAAATGGCGGTGATTGAAAATGTAGTCCTCTTAGGACACCTTTGCTTGATCTGGAATGGTTGTCCTGTACGAATTCAGAATCAATTCCGCCTTCTTCTTTAAATCTTTTCTTGCTGTATGTCTCCAAAAAAAATCCTCTTGCATCCTCAAAAACTGCAGGCTTGATAAGCACTAGTCCTTCAATACCGAATTTTTCAAATTGCATGCCATTTGTTATAAAGAATAATTTTGTGCAGACTACTGCGTTTTTTCAAACTCCCAGGCACTTTGTATTATATCGCGTAAATTATACTGGGCTTTCCAGCCAAGAACAGCTTCTATTTTCGAAGGATCGGCAACAAGTTCTTTTGAGTCACCTTCGCGGCGTTCGACTATCTCGTATGGCACGTCAAGTCTGGTAACCTCCTTGACTGTTTCAAAGACTTCTTTCACAGTATAGCCAGTCCCAGTCCCAACGTTAAATACATCTGTGCCGGAAATTTTCTCGAGGTGCTTTAGAGCGAAAATGTGTGCTTCAACAAGATCCATGATATGGATATAATCTCGAATTGGGGTCCCGTCCTTTGTCTCATAATCATTCCCAAAAATATAAAGTTTGTCACGCTCGCCCTTCCCTGCTTTTAGGATCAGGGGGATTAGATGCGTCTCGGGTTCGTGTTTTTCGCCGATCAACCCATTCAGAGAGCCCGCCGGATTAAAATATCTAAGCCGTATCGAATCCAATTTCCCAAAATCTGCATATTTTTCAAGCAGTTTCTCAACTCGCACTTTTGATTCCCCATATGGGTTGATCGGCTTGAGTTTCGCAGTTTCTGGTATTGGCAGTTCTTCCGGGTGTCCGTAAACTGCCGCGGTAGAGGAGAAGAGAAATTTTTTAACTCCTTTTTTGACGATTACCTCAATCAAATTTTTTGCTCCGCCAAAATTATTCTCCATGAACTCCTTTGGCTCTTTCACGCTCCTGCCCACCTCAATATATGCTGCAAAATGAATAACTGCATCAAAGTCAACCTCTCCAAGTGCAAGCTCGAGCTTTTCCTTGTCACGCAAATCAACTTTTATAAATTCAAAATCACCTGCGACCTGCTTTATTTGATCTAGAGTTTCCTGGTGTCCTTTTTCAAGATTGTCGAGAATTATTACTTTATAACCGGATTGGATTAGTTTTGCTGCAGTAATAGAACCGATGTAGCCCGCTCCGCCGGTGATAAGAATTGTCATTTCAATCTTTAATACATAAGTGCAATTATAGCAAAATGTTGCACAATTAGAAGTAAGCAAATATAATACATATATAATAAGTATCGTTATGCCTGAGTCTAACCCAAAAAACTATATTGAATTATTTGAGCAGAGATTTGATCCAGATCAGAAGAGAATTTTAGCTTTGGATATTCTTAATGGATGGAAATCAAAGGAATTACCGAGTCTAATGACTGAATCTAGTTCTCCTCAAAGTGTATTATATGATAATCCGGATTTGTCAACGGCCTTAAATTATGCTGCTGTTTACGCAAGGGAGCAATATGATCCTGTCTTATATGATGAGAGATTTTATTTCGGATATCCTTTCAGAGGAGGCATCCTCAAGGTGGATTTTGAAGAAATCCGCCCCGAGAAAGGCGAAGACTGGACTTCTCGCCGAAGAAAAATAAAAACGCTGCACTCATACTTTAGCAGGCGATTTTCTCCTAGAACCTTTGACGCACAAAGAAGAATTCATCCCGAGCATTCAAGAGCAGTGGATCCGGATGAGCCAGGGATAGACCCTGATTGGATAGGTTCAAACTTCAAATTCTTATCAGATGCGATACATGCAGCTCATCAGTTACTTTCTTTTGATTGGCACAAAGACGTTGAAGGGCTTCCAAGTATGGATGTATCTGATGAAGAATAATTAAAATTACATGTTGATCAGGGCTCTTTAAAAACCCAGAGCTTGTATAGCAAATATGACCAAAATGCTTCACAAGCTACAAACAGCGGCTGTCCGATGATCGGCGGTATCCCAATGTTGTCCAAAATTGCAATAATTATTGCACCGCTGACTGCATTGAAAGTATTTACTGCTAGAAATTTAAATGCCTGTCTGGCAGTTTGTGGACTTTGATTCTTAAATGTCCACTTTTTACTCATATAGAAATTGAACAGATAAGCAATGAAGTAAGCCAATAGAAATGGCAGTCCGACTATCAATGCTCTTATGATGTCATCATTGCTATCAATCAAATGATCGAGTAATAAAATCAGACTCTGGTAAATAGCGAAATTTATCAAAAAGGCACTTGTGCCAATAATTAAAAACCGGATTACTTGATCCGTAAAGTATTTCCCAATCACTGGAATCCGCTTTGCGATACTGTGAGCCAGATCAGCTCCCCAATCCATAATTTTAATAAGCATATTAATCAGTCCTAAAAAATAAATTTACGAGGTCAAATATATTCCTCCATTCCGCGTTCCTCCAATTCACTAACGATTTTTTTCACATCCGGCACATTATCTTTATGAACAACTAGAAGGACATCTTTTGTGTTTATCACGACCATCCCATTGAGCCCTGATGTAGCAACAAGTTTGCTCTCATCTTTGTTTACTACAAGTGTATCTTTTGACCCCAGATCGTAAGTTTTACCTTGGGTGATATTATCATCAGGACTTTTTTGCAGAGCTTCTTTTAGTGCGTATAGAGTCCCGGGATCGCTCCAGCCGAGATTGACTTTGATCACAACTGCCTGATCCGGAGTTGTGTGCTCTAAAATTGCGTCGTCAAAACTGACGGATTCAATTTCGGGATAAATCTGTTCGAGCAAACGGGGGTTTGCCGCAATTTCTTCTAATTGAGAATAAATTTTCGGCTGAAATTTTTGATAAAGAGAAATTACAAAATCTACTGCAGTCACAAAGTATCCGGGATTCCAGAAACTTTTCCCGGATGCAAACATATTTTTACAAAGCTCCAGCTCTGGCCTGTACTTCCATTTTTTAAATTCGAGAATGTCAAATTTATTTATTTCATCAATTTTTTCGCCAACAGTAATCCATCCGAGATTGTGATTTGCAAATCGGGGAGTTTCGCCAAGATAGACAAATCTATTTGGATCTTTCTCAATTAGTTCTTTCCCGGTAAGAAGCGCCTGGCGGAATTCATCAACGTGATCCATTAAATGATCTGCCCAGAGGATAGCAACCGGCCCTTCGTATCCATCTGCTTTTAATTTCATAAAACTGAGCCCAACAGCAGCTGCTAGGTCTCTTCGCTCTGGCTCCCAGATGAAATTTTCTGCCGGAATTCCTGGAAGCTGCTCTTCCAGAATTGTCTGGTATTTACTGTTGCTGCTGATGTAAATATCTGCAAATTCTACAATAGGAGAAATTCTCTCAATTGCCATCTGCAGGGTTGATTTGCCATGGAAAAACTTTTCAAACTGCTTTGGAGAATTTCTTCTAGAAAGCGGCCAGAGTCTGGTCCCATGGCCTCCTGCAAAAATAATTATTTTCATACTTTTATACTAACAACTTGATAAAAATGATGATAGCAAAACGACATTCTAATTGCCAATTATATCAATATTCCCTTTCAAACCGCTATTTGAAATGACTAGCCCTTGATAACCTTTTTGGTGGATCAAATCTAATCCACTTTTGCCGGTTAGAAATAAAACGGTAGAATACAAATCTGCCTCAGTTGCTGTTGGTGCAATCACGTATGTCTGCAGAATGTCGCTATTTTGACTTTTTGTACCTTTTAGCGGGTTTATTATATGCTGGAAAATCCCGATTTTTCTAGCAAAATTTCCTGAGCCTGCAAGGGCCGAATTATATAGTTTGATATTGCCAAGTGATTTGTCGGGATTTCGCGGATCGAAAAGTGCGGCAGTTTTCGGCTTATCTGCACTGACCGATCTGCCAAAAATATCACCACCGGCATTGATCAGAAAATCACTGATTCCGTTTCGCTCGAGCACTTTTCTTGCCAAATCGATTGCATAACCCTTGCCGATCGCCCCGAGGTCAATTTTCTGGCCTTTTTGGAGTTTGACCGCTTGGTTACTTTGATCTAGCTCTGTCTCCCTTGGTTTTGGTCTTGAGGTTAACAATCGTTGAAAATCTTTTTTAAAACCCGGTTTGTCTAATTTTCTAACGATATTCTCCGGGTTATAACTTTTATCGTAACCATAAGTTTTCAGAAGATCGATTATTGTCGGATCAAAGACATCGCCCGACTCTTTTGAGGCTTGCAGGGCTAGTTCGATCAGTGTAAACAGCTCTTCCGAGACTCTAAAAAATTCACCTGAATGTCTGTTAAGCTGGTTGAGCTCACTTTGAGGATCGAATCTTGAGAATTTTTTGATCACATAATCAAACTCCAAAAAGGCCTTGTCAATTAAATCCTCCGCGAGAGCCTTGCTGATATCTGAATTGATCTCAATTTGCACAATTGTGCTCATCAGAGATTTAGTTTTTTCGTGTTTTTTCACTAGAGGAGGTGCGAGCTAAGATAATACCTATTGCCACTAGGAGAATTCCAATCAAAATGGAGAGATATGCCGGATTATCGTAGATCCCGGTCTTTGGAATGGTAATTGTAGTTGTTTCGGTATCATTCGTAGTAGTTGCTGTCTGCAGGGAGATATTAAAGTTCAAAGAGTTGGTTTCCTCAAGAACATCAGTTCCTTGTGTACTCACAAGGCTGCTGCTGGATTCTATCAGTTTTACTTCGCTTGTCCCAGCTTTCAAGGCGGTAAATTCGATTTCGGCAACAGTCCTTGCAAGAGAGGTCTCCTCGCCTTCTGCAACCTCGCCTTTTAAAGTAATTATTCCGGTAGAATTATTAGCAGTATTTGTCGTTGCTTCAAAGACGCTGTCGATAAAATCAATCTGAACCCCGCTAAGTGTCAGGTCTGAATCAAGTACTTTCATATATTCCGGATCGAAACTGATTGTGATTGAGAAGCTTCCTAATTCTTCGGCTTGTGAATCGATTGCGATTCTAACTTTTATATTTTCGCCAGTTGTGATTTGCGTAGAATCTGTCTCGATAGTGATTGAATTTTGATCTGCGACTGGTGTCGGGGTAGGGGTGATAGTCCCTCCAGGCGGGTTAAATGGGAAAGTCGGAGAAGCAAGAGTGTCTGCTCCTTGAGCTTTTACTTTTTGAATTAGTCCTAAATAATCCATAGTCTGTTTGTATATGATATATCAAATTGACGAATTTTTGAATTTAAATTGCCAAATGAGGTAAAATGCGAAATATTATCAAACTTTCTATGAAAACTGTTGTTGTGAAACTTGGCGGATCGATGATTAGCAAAAGTGAAGATAAGCTTATTGATTTTGAATATTTGGCAAGGTTCAAAGAAGTCGTTGAAGAATTAATCACTCAGGATGTCCGTATGTTTATCGTTTTGGGCGGAGGCTATCTGATGCGTAAATACCGTGACATTGCAAAAGCTGGAGGAATAAATGAAACGATCCAGCTTCACTGGATCGGGACAACAAGTAATAATCTGAATGCAGAAATTGTACGCGCGTACATGGCGGAATTGTGTAACGAAAGAATTGTTGCCTATGAAGATTATTATGATGAGAAACAGATAGATTTTGAAGAAGGCAAATCAATAATAGTGGGAGGTGGAGGCAGAGCCGGGCATAGTGGAGACGTAGATGCGTTATTAATGGCTGGGAAAATAAATGTAGATACGATTATAAGTCTGAAAGACATAGATGGTGTTTATACAGCCGACCCCAAAAAAGATCCAAGCGCTACAAGATTAGACCAGCTGACCTGGGATGAATATTTTAAAATTATCGGAGGTAAAAAGGAACATGAACCAGGAGGTAATTACCCCGTAGACCCTATCGCTAGCGCAATGGCAAAAGAGGCAGGAAAAAATTTTATTGTAATATCAGGAAGCGACCTGGAAAGTTTCAAAAATGCTTTAATTGGGAAAGAGTACATCGGGACAATTGTTTCCTAATTTGCTAAAATAGCCTGATAATTTATTAGCAATGGCCCCATGTCAATAATTAAAAATCTAGCATTTCAAATACTAATTCTAAGCTTCGTTGTCACAACATTCAATGGGGTCATTGAAGAAGAAGGGGTGTTTTCTCTTGTAGCAACAGGCATCATGTATGGACTTGTTATCTCTGCTATTGAGCCGATACTTGGATTTTTCAAGTTCCCTAAAAACTTCTGGGGTTTTGTGATAGTCGGAACACTTCTGACATTTGCGTTTTTCTTTATGCTTGATACTGTTGTAGTAGGTTTTCTGGACTTTCGAGCGGGATATCTCGGAGGAGCTTTCGGCCCGGTAGAATTCCCAATGATGGAAATAGAAACTGAAACATTGGCAGTTATCGTAACTGCAGTATATTCTGCCCTTCTGACATTTATATTTAAACAATTAGACGAAAATTCATGGAAATAAAGAATGTTTTGCAGATTTCAGAGGCAGTAATTGCGATTCTTCTCTCACTTGTTGTGCTTTTGCAGCAAGGCGGCGGAGGTTTGGGAACAGTTTTCGGCGGAGGCGGTGGTGATAGCTATAGGTCAAAAAGAGGCCTGGAGGCGGGTCTTTCCCGGATGACAATCTTTCTGGCAGTTCTTTTTGTAATAAATTCAATAGCGTTGGCTCTAGTTCTAAGCAGATAAGTTTGAAAATTCTATGGGACTATTTGGGCTTTTTTCAAAAATTGAAAACTTCCTGATCAAGATTAGAGACTTTTTCTGGGATTATCCGGAAAAATTCTTCGTCGGGAAAGAGTCTTTCGCTGCGCAGTTCCGGCAGTTTTTTTTGAAATCGAGACCATTCAGCCATTTTTTTCTAAACTTCTTTCTACTGACTTTACTTCTATTTTTTGTTTCAAGAGATATATCTGCAGTTTTGATGATCGATACAGATACGATGGTTGAAGGGGTGATTGTCGGACAGCAGCCAGATGGGGGAGTCCAGACGGTTGATTTTATCAACCCTCTAATAGTCACCAATATGCAGCTCAAAAGAGATATTGCTGAGCTTGTCTATGAGCCTTTAATAAAGGTGAACCAAGATGGCAGCTTGAAAAAAGTCCTTGCTGAAAGTGTGATTGACGCAGGTGATGGAAAGAAATTCAGAATTAAAATTCGCGAAGGGGTTAAATGGCATGACGGAGAAGATTTCACTACCGATGATGTGATTGCGACTTTTAATCTACTTGAAACTCTGGAGTTCGGGAACCAGACCTCAAGCGTATATTCGAAAGCTGCCTCGAAAATCGTAATTACAAAAGTCGACGATTACAGGCTCGAGTTTTCTTTGAAGGAGGAAGGCTCAGTGATTCCGAATTTTTTTGAGGTCATTTCATTCAAGATTTTGCCTGCACACCTTTTGGAAAATGTAGATTCAACAAACATTATTTACGCAGAACCAAAAATTAATACCAATCCAATTGGTACTGGCCCATTTACGGTCGGCTCATTATCAGGAGAGGAAGTAATTTTAAGAAGGAATAAAAATTACTACGGCGATCAAGCCAGACTCTCCAGATTCATTTTCAGACTTTATAAAGACCAGACAAGAGCAGTTTCAGATATAAAAACCGGGCAAATACATTCACTAATTGGTATTAATTCTGATGGTTTGCACGAGCTGTCGGCACTTTCAAATCTGGGCATTTATCCAAGTAATGTTATTTACAATCAATACTGGGGAATTTATTTTAACCTGGCAGAATCAAGTAAAGCTTCGCTGAAAGAAAAGAAGGTCCGCAAAGCCGTTGATTCCGCTATCAATAAGCAATTCCTGGTAGAGAGTCTGGCCGGAGCAGGGGTCGCAGCAGATGGTCCAATCCCAGTAACGTCTTTTGCCTATACAGATTTTGCCAGAAATGTATATGATCCAGTTAAAGCCGGCCAGCTGCTTGATGAAGCAGGATGGATTCTGGCCGAAGGTCAAGTGTATAGGCAGAATAGCGCAGGAGAGATATTGGAATTGGACATGGTGTATGTAGATAATTCAGACAGGGAAAAAATTGCGGTTTTGATCCAGGAAGATTTGGAACAAATAGGGGTAAAACTAAACCTTGTCGCGAAAACAATTGCTGAGGTGAATAATGATTATTTGCTGCCAGGATATTTCGATATGCTTCTTTATGGTGTTAGTACGTTTATCGATCCTGATAGATACGAGCTTTTCCATAGTTCGCAGATCGGTTATCCAAATTTGAACATTTCAAGTTATAAATCAGAAAAGACGACTGTAGTTATTCGGGGCGGGAAGAAAGAAACTCCTCCAGAAGTTGATTATGTATTGGAGAAAGGCAGGGCTCTTTTTAATGAATCTGACCGCAAGCCGGAGTATCAAATTTTCCAGGAAATTGTTCTTGATGAGTTGCCTGTGATTTATCTATACCATCCTGTTTATAGTTATATTGCGAATAATCGGGTTAGAGGAATCGAGATGGAAAATATGGTTTCTCTTGAAGATCGTTTTGACAGTATAACGAGCTGGCATATTGAGATTTAGCCATTTCTTGGCTATACTGTAAATATTAGTTATTAAATAAATTTTTATGGAAATTCTTCTTGTTTGCTTGGCTGTCGTAGGAGTTTTGGTGCTTGGGGTTCTTGGATATATTTTTATGCTGTATAACGGGCTTGTCCGGCTTAGAGTTCTAGTTGAGGAAGCATGGAGCGGCATTGATGTACAGCTCAAAAAAAGGTACGACTTGATTCCAAATCTTGTTGAAACTGTCAAAGGTTATGCAAAGCACGAAAAAGGAACTTTTGAGAAAGTTGCAGAACTCCGGACACGGGCAATGGGAACGAATGATCCTGAAGAATTGGGGAAAATAGAAGGTGAAATGAGATCGACACTTAAGACCCTTTTCGCTGTAGCAGAAAGCTATCCGGAATTGAAAGCAGATCAGAACTTCTTGAATCTGCAAAATACTTTGAAAGAAATTGAAACTGAGATTGAAAGTGCTAGAAGATACTACAATGGAGCTGTCCGGGATTACAATATGAAAATTCAGGTTTTTCCTGCAAATATGGTCGCTGGAATGCTTGGGTTTAATTCTAAGAAGTTCTTTGAATCCAGTGAAGAAGAGAGAAAGAATGTAAAAGTGAGCTTCACTGACGAAGAGGAGAAATAATTAGTATAGAACTATCGATGAAAAGATTTCTGTTTGCTGCAATACTGCTTCTAGGGTTTGGTTGGTCTGCTTTGGATAAATCTTCTGCTCAGGCCAAAGACTACTCTTTCGAAAATTTCGAAGTGGAAATTGATGTAAATCAAGATTCCACAATGGATATCACAGAAAAAGTGACTTATAGATTTACTGGGGAATTCTCAGTGCTTGAGCGTGGGATTACACTTGAGGACTACGAAAATGTAAGGCTTTGCCAAAGTGATCCTTCTTTGCAATGCGGCGGATTTGATACACTTCAAATCACCGGCTCTAAATATAATGGCGTTGAAGTTCCTGTGAGTGATCTGGATCTATTTATTACGACAGGATATTCTGAAAGGACTCAAAATATCGAATACGCTTTTGGTCCGAAGACATTTAATGGTGATGAAGTAACCTGGGAGATCAGTTATACCGTATTTGGCGGACTGGGCTTTTTTGAAGACGAGGATTATGTGCTTTTCTATTGGAATACGCTTCCTGAGCAGAGAACAAAAGACTTCAAAAAAGCTGAAGTAACGATAAATTTCCCGGATGATATTGCTATTGTGGAAGACGATTTTGATGTTGTGGGTTTCGTCGGAAATTATAATTATGAGATCAATCCTGACAATCTAGTGCTTTCTGTTGAAAACATGGCTGTTTATGAGGATTTTACTGTTCTTCTGAAACTGCCTTATGACTCTGTTGATGAGCCTGGCAAGATCAATCTAACTTTAGACCCTTCTTTGCAAACAGTTTCTTATCTTGGGGTTGAAAGGGAAATGTCTAGCGGCGATGTGATCGCAGGACTGCCTGAGGGTGATTATGAAATTAAATTTTCCAAACTTGGATTTGAATCTGAAAGTTTAGAGGTTCCGATTACACCAGGCAAAATACAGGATCTGTCAATCAAATTGGATCAAACTTCATGGGCCAAGACTTTGTCTTATAGTATGATCTGTCTAAACCTTCTTTCCTGCGTTTTCATTCCTTTTACAGTATTTCTTGTGTTTTTGCGCTGGAGAAATAAAGGAAGAGATATCGGGGGCAGGGGAACTATTGTGCCGTGGTTCAAGCCGCCTGAGGATATAAGGCCGTATTTATTAGGCTCAGTAAAAGACGAAAAGGTTGATATGGTCGATATAACTTCTACTTTGATAGATGCTGCTTATAGGGGATATGTCAAAATCAGAGAAATTTCCAAGAAGAAATATGAGTTTATAAAACTGAAGAATTTTATTGATCTTGGAAATGTCGAGCAGATGATTTTGGGAGACATCTTTGAGAGTGATGATACTGTTACAACTGACGAATTGAAAAATAAATTCTATATGAAATTGCCAAATATCAAGCGGGCAATTTATCAGGAAATGGTTACACTTGGGTATTTTGATCATAATCCAAATACTGTGCGTCTTTCTTATATTGGTCTCGGGATATTTTCCTTTGTGATTGGCATTGTTCTAACTGTGCTCGCGGCGGCATTCCTTGGTCCGATTCTATTTATGCTGGGGGTTGTGCCGCCTGTCATTCCGCCAATGATTCTGGTTGTAGCCGGGATATCATTCTTTGTTGTCGGGCCTTTTATGCCTAGCAAGACTGCCAGAGGAACGATAATCTTTGAAAAGGCAAAAGGCTTCAGGATGTTTTTGCATACGGCGGAGCGCTACAGATTGGCAAAAGAAGGTACGAAATATTTGAAATACTTGACTTCGGAGAATTTCGAGAAATACTTGAGCTATGCAATTGTATTTGGTGTGGAGGACAGCTGGGCAAAAGCATTTAAGGGGATTTATGATGGGAAGCCTGATTGGTACGAGTCTGATAGCGGAACTTTCAATTCAATCCTTCTTGCAAATTCTCTCTCGAACATGAACCGGGTTTCAGCAAGCACAATGAGCTCTATGCCAAATAGTTCAGGCAGCAGTTCCGGCGGCGGCTGGTCTGGCGGAGGAGGGTTTAGTGGTGGTTTCTCAGGCGGCGGTGGTGGTGGCGGGAGTATCGGGGCTAGATAGTCTAGGGCTCTCTAAAGGTTGATTCCTCAAATTTTAGGTCTTTCGGTCTTTCACCTGGAAGTGCACGCGCATACAGTTCTGCTGCAGGAGCCTCGGAAGTAGTATATTCATTTTGTCTTAGGAGTAATTCCGCACAATCTTGTGCAGCTAGCAGATCCAGCCCTCTACTTCCATCCGGTCTTTGGACTAATAAGCCATCAGCTTCTAATTGTTTTTGAATTCCTGGATCTTGTTCGTTCATTGTTGAAATATTTACCCCGCAGTAATTATATATTAGATTCTTATAATGTCAAAAATACAATTTTGTCTAAGGCTCCGGGGCGAAAATTTCTTCATCAGGTATTTCCTCTAATTCTGTCGGCTGTGGAATTATAAAGGGAAGTATTTTCATCCCATTTGGAGTCATTGCTTGAGTAGTAGTAACTTGAGGACCTTGACAGCGGACGCCATATCCAGAAATTACTTTAACTGGCGTTGCATCAGGGTTTTCTATATTAAATGGGCATTCCCCGCAAATTCTTAAAGCTTCTGACTTCCCTAGTTTTCTTGCTTGTTTCGGGCTTTCCATATTGCTTGATCCCCTGATAAGTCCAAGCATCCCGGTATATTTGCTTAGGGGAATGCATGGATAGACGGTTGGACGATATTCAGGTTCTTTATTTATTGGACAAGCCTCAGCTAAGGCTCTGCGTTCTTCTGTGTTTTCTACAACATATATTGTCATAATCGAAAATTTTCAATAAATAATTTATATTGCAAGATGTTCTGGGTTATGAGATTCAGTTATTTTCTCTAGTGGTTCTTGCTTTACTGGCGGCAGTCCGCGATGGGTGTTTTTTGCACGATTATAAAATTCAGGATTGCTGCCAAGCGTGTAAGGCAGTCCTTTCTCAACAACACTATCAAAAACATTCATTTCTTTCAGTTTCTCTTCTGTCGGGAGCACCCAGGGCTCCCATGTTGCTACATCGATTGCATATCGGCATTGGTTGCAATGGCATTCGTATGTGTCAGTAACCCCGTGATGATCTTGATCTCCGACAAGGGCCATAGGACTGGCACAATATTCACATTCTCTATAATTTGGATTGATCCGGCTTTTCATCCACAATAAAAAACCTCCGTTTCTGGAGGTCTGATTTAATAATTTAGATTTTTTTCTAATTTATTTATGCCTCCATGCTTGCGATATCCCAGAGTCCTGCCCTGATAATCACAATAAAGAGATTGCGCATAAATAAATTGCTTTGCATATTATCCTTTATATAATCTATATATCCGCCTCATATGCGTGACCGCATTCTAATATATACAAAAAACCCTGTCAAGCATTCCACCCCTGCACACTTTCTGCTAAAATCCATTTATGCGAATACGAAACACATTGGCAATACTATTTATAATTTTGACAGCAATCATCGCAGTATTTGCCTGGCCGGCTTCAAATATCAAACTTCTGGGCCAGACAATCGATTGGAACGGTCTAAATCTTGCCACAATCACCAATGATAAATACAAAGGAGAATTGCAATTCGGAGATTCACTAGAACTTCATGGCGGGAAGAAGTACATATTTTCCGCAGATTTATCAATTGGCGAAGTTCTCCCTGAGGCAAGTCCTGAGGCAGATATCGAAGGTGCTGCAGCAGATTCTCAAAATAATGAGGAAGAGCCGGCCATTCAAATAGATTATCAGGCAAAAGCTAAATCAAACGCAGAGAAATTCGGCGCGAGGCTAGAGCACTATGGCTATCAGGACTTTGAACTGAGATGGTCTCTAGAAAATGAAAGCATTCTCCAGCTGGAACTGACCATCTCAAAAAATCTTGAAGATGATGAACAGATATTGCAGCTGCTAGCAAGCCAGGGTGTGATAGAGCTTTGGAGCCAGGACCCTGCCTATGATCCGGAAACAGCAACCGAAGAAGATTCGTTTAGCTTTTTCACTGGAATGATCGCAGTTGAGTTGAATAAAGATCAAATTGTCGATCTGTCGTCTCTTTACAGCCAAAAAGCCGGGGGATATGGGTTCAAGATGACATTCTCATCAGATGCATTGCTACCAATACTAATTGCGACCCAGACAGAGACTTATAGAGGAACAATGCTTGTAATTGACGGTCAGCCGATAGCAACGCGCTCATATCAGCTTGAAAATACTGATAAAGAAGATTCCAAGCCGGTTATGTATATGTCTTCCCTTGTAGGAGACAATTTTGCAATTAATGATGCAGTAGGAGCAGTTTTCCGAACCGGAGAACTGGACAGCCAGTTTAATCTCCAGGCGGTAGAAGAAGTTGAGCCTATACTTGGAACTGACTATATGAATAATATTAAACTTGCGCTTATTTTAATGTTTGGGTTCCTTTCGATAATTTTGATTTACAGATACAACTGGCTTGGTATTTATCAAGTGTTATATTTGCTGGTCAACTTGATCTGGGGAATTGCTTTGATGAAACTTTTTGGGACCAAGCTTTCACTCTCACTGGTCTCAGGAATTCTTCTTGGGGTCTTATTTATATTGCTGCTAAACCTTATATTTATAAGAAGGCTTGATACCAGCGGTAAAATGAAAGTTCTTATGGAGAAGATTCAGGAGGTCCGGGAATATTACAGAAACGCACACTTTTTAGCACTTGTTGTTGTTTTCTTTGCATCGGTTATAAATCTTTTTGTAGTGGATCAGTTCGCCGGAGCATTTGGAGTACTAATATTTGTTTCGATGCTGCAATTATATGTCTTTACTGAGATTTTCCTGTTACAGTTTATTTTTATGCAGAATACTTCATGGAAAAAGGAAAGAAAATAGAAATTATAAAATACTTTGTGCTTTTTGCTGCATTGGCAGTTTCCATAGCAGTAATTGTTTTGATCAAACCGACCCTTTCAAGCGATTTTGCCGGAACGAAAAGGGTCGAACTTAATTTTTCCACTGATGTTGATCTGGATCAGGTAGTGGATTTGACAAAGAATATCGGTGGTTATGACAGAATCGAAAAAATAAACAGTTCCCAGGTGATAGTGGATTTTGTTGATCTGGATACAGATAATGAGTCAATTACGAACAGATATTCGGAGCTTGAGGGATTTGTAAATACTCAAATAAAAGAAAATAATCTGGTGGCAAAAAATTATACCGGGATTAAATATTTTGTGGGATTTGCTTTACCGATGTATCTTATTTTTCAGTATATATTATTAAATAACATCGAAAAAAGCAGAAATAGATATGCTTTGCTTTTTGCTTTCCTTGTGCAAAATGTTATTGAAATTTTGGTTTTTGTTTCAATACTGTTTAATTTGTCTAGATTGTTCCCTCTTACCAATGAGATTATCAGTCTGTTTTTGACTTTGAGTGTGGGCAGGCTGCTTGTAGATATGCTGCTGCTTTTCAAGATCAACTTGGCCGCAAAAGCGCATTCTCAGGATGACTTCCCGAAATTTATACGAGAATTTATCTTAAAATATGACAGGAATTTTGTAATTGTCGGATTGTTTTCAATAATAATTTTTATGCCGCTGGTTTTAGTTTCAAATGATATATCAGCTGCAGTAATTTTACTTCTAAGTTTTCTTGGGCTAAATACTCTGGTCGAAACGTTTATGTTCGCTGACTTGATAGACATTTTCTATTTCTCTATAAGAAAAATCCCAGTTATTAAAGACCTTAAGTGGAGCAGGAAATAGTAATTCGAAGGCTCGGAGCGCAGGATCTGGATGAATTTTATCCGATTTTCGAAGAAATGCTCAAGGTCGATATTCCAGAGATTGCCTCTAAAAGTGACTTTTTCCTCTCGCATGATTACACCCGTCAGAACATTCAGTCAAATCTACTTTTCCCAAAGATCGCAATATTTGGTGCTTTTGCTGGTGAAAAGTTAGCAGGCTTTATCTGGGGTAATTCGACATACGCCGGGCTTGGGTTTATCAGCTGGCTAAAAGTTGTGAAAGAACTGCAGAATAAGGGAATTGGAAGCAAGCTTGTTGCCTACTATGAGGATTTTGTTATTTCAAAAAATGGTCACGTGGTTGAGCTATATTGCTTCGAAAATATGAAAAGCTTTTATCAAAAGCTTAATTATGAAATAATAGGAATAAGGGAAAAGGGATACTTTAAACTTAAGCAATATATTCTAAATAAGTATCTTGATTCTTAATTTATTTTTTAATTGAAAAATATGGCTGGCCACGATCTGCGTGCAAGTTCAGAAAGGATTGTTTCTTCAAAAGTCGTGAGAAAGGCGGGACCACTTGGCAAAATCGGCGGGTTCTTTGGAGATTTATCAAAAAGCATAACCGGCATGGTTGGAGGCTGTGTGATGCTGGTTATCGGATTCGGGATAATTATTGCCGGTGTTGTAGCTGTTTCAGATGATTCGAAAACTATCGAAAAACTTGACTTGCTCAGCATTGAGGAGGCAGGGGATAAAGACGAACTGGTAAAAGTTGAAGGAAGTGCAGTTTTATCTTCACAGGCCAGCCTGGAATATATTGTTAAAGATGCTTATGGTGTGCAAACTCCATACATTTTCGATAAAGAAGCGCTTTATCTGGAAGTTGAATATCAGATGTATGAGCAAGTCAAGCAGACTTCAGAGAGTACCGAAACTGTAACTGATGAAAATGGCGATCAGATCGAACAGACTTCAGAAAAAACTGATATATATGAAGAATGGGTTACAAAGGAAACTACACAAACCTTTGGAGAATTCAGTCTGGGAGACATTGCGCTTGATACAACTGATATTGGGAAGCGTTTCGATATGCAGACTGAAATTATTACCGATGTAGTAATTCCAGGAGCTGGTGCGCCGCAGATCTACGAAAATCCTTCAGCACAAGTAGGTGATACAAAAATGATCGTCAGTTATGTGCCAGCAAGTGATGATTTGATAGTAATTGGTAATATTCACAACAAGAAAATCGACGGGGGAGATGTATTTATGATTTCAAATTTATCCGATACGGAATTAGTCTCAAAGCTTCAAGGAGAAGAAAGTGCTATGAGATGGGGTTTGAGATTCGTCGCATGGCTGCTTCTGACTCTAGGCTTCAGCGCGCTGGTTGCGCCAGTTCTAGTACTTACAAAGCTTGTACCAGGGTTGAATAAAATCATCGGATGTGTAACGACAATTGTTTTTGGCGTCGTTTCTGCAATAATAGTAGCACTTATCACTTTGCTCGTGACTTACTGGTGGCTAGTGATACTATGCAGTGTCATGCTTGTAGGCGGAGTTGTTGGCCTTGCAGTCATGTCTATGGGAAAGAAAAAATAGGCGATTATTTAACTACAGAAGCCCATTCTTTGACCTTTGGCAGATCGTCTGCTATGTCTCCGTCAATTTTGTATGATTTGGCTACAATCTCTGCGCCAAGTTCTTGTAATTTCTTTTCCAGGGTGTCTACCGCTGTACAGAAATGATCATATATTGACTCTCCGCAGCCAAAAATAATAGCTTTTTTCCCTTTTAAATCAATTCCAGTCATATTTTCGTAAAATGGGATGAAATCATCTTGCAGTTCTCCGTCATTCCAGGTGCTTGATCCAAGAGCGATCAAATCATATCCCATCAGATCTTCCGGATTAGCATCCAGTACATTTTTTAGAGTAACTTCATGCCCGGCATCTTTAAGCCCGTTTGTAACATAATTGGCGACTTCCTCGGTATTCCCTGTGGTACTTCCAAAAATTACTATTGCTTTCATGAAGAATTGTTAAAATATAATTTACGTAAGTATAGCAGTGTCAGCTGTTAAGAATCAAATAACTGCAAACAATAACACCGGCAGTCTCAGTTCGCAAAATCGGCAGATTTAGCCAAATCAATTGCCATCCGACTTCTTTTGCCTGGCTGATTTCTTCATCGGAAAAACCTCCCTCAGGCCCAATGGCAACTAAAACATGAGTGGGGTGTGAATTATTTTCTAATAATGAAGTAATCTCTGAAATGTTTTTAGAGCCTGGGAGCTGTCTTGAATGTAAAAGCAATTTAATATCTGCTTCCTGTTCAAGTAATGGTCCAAAATTCATAGGTCCGGTTATCTCGGGGATTTCTTTTCTCTCGCTTTGTTCACTTGCCGATTTTGCAATTTTTTCCCATCTGGTAAGCTTTTTGGGATTGAAGTTGTCCAATTTTAAAACAGAATATTTACTCTCAAATGGTATAAAACCTGAAATTCCAAGTTCTGTATTCATCCTTATCACATCATCCATTTTAGAGGCTTTAGGAAGCCCTTGTGCCAGAGTTATCTGTAATTTTTCTCCGGCTTTTTGCAGGAGTGGTCGGGATTCAAGAATGATGCCTTTGATGGAAAGTTTTGTTGGTTTTTCAATTTCTGCCAGGTACTCTTGATCGGAATTATCCAGCAGAATGATTTTGTCCTTCCTTTTAAGACGCAAGACCTGACGGATCTTTCTTACATCAGCTGGATTTTCAAGTGAAAATTTACCATTAAAGATCTTCTCTTTTGGTATAAAAAATCTCGAATAATCCATAAATTTTAAAGATATTTGGCAATAACTTCTTCAAAATAGCTGTATGCTTGAGCTCCAGAAACGAATTCACCTTCAACTGTGCCATCGTCATTTAATTTCCCGACTATAAATCCTGGTGTTCCGCCAATTCCAAGTGATACTGCTTCATCATAATCTGCAGTTGCTTGCGCTGTTGCCTCATCGCTATTTAGACATTCTTTAAATGATCCTTCATCAAGTCCAATTGATTTTGCTACGCTGAGAATTTGGGCCTCTTCCCCGGTAACCTGTTCTTGAGAGTACATAGATTGATGATATTTCAAGAAAGCACTATCTCCGCCAAGCTTTTCTGCACAGTATCCGCCGGCAGCATTTAGAGGTGTAAATATTGGGAAACTTTTAAAGTAGTAGGCAACTTTCCCCTGGTCAACATAATTACTTAAAATTTGATCAAGTGTTTCTGTTGCATGTCTTTTGCAGTATCCACAGGCAAAATCAGAGTATTCTACGATTGCAACTTTTGCCCCAGTATCTCCGGCAATTGGGGTATTGTCTGAGATTTTTGTTGAAACTGCATCGCCATTAGACAAAGTCGTCTGCTCTCCTGCTGTTTCTTGAGTTGTCTCGGTATCTGCTGTCGTATCTGTTCCTTTCACACCAGTAGACCCATTTTTCAAAGTCTGATTGATACCATAAAGCCCTACAATCAATACTATTCCAATAAATAGTCCTGAAATCAGGACTGCTAGTGGTGTAAGGATAACTTTCAAATCAAGCTCAATCACATTTTGATCTTGGGGTGCAGATTTCTGTGTTGTTTTTGCCATTAAAAAGAAGTAAAAAATATGAATGTAATTCTATCACAATACTTTAATTTGCTAAAATTTTTTCGGTAGATTTAAGGTTTACAGCCATGCAAATGGGCATAAAAGCGGAAGCATCGGAGCCAGGAAAGTCCCAACGCAGCAGCATGCTGAACAGACAAGAAAAAGGAGCATAATAATCAAAAATGTGAAAAAGCAATTTACTGATTGATTGTGTTTTTCTTCCGACATAATATTTCACTAATAACACTTGATTATACCATCTATGGGGTGATATTTTGAGTATATACTGGGGTATTATGTAATTTTATCTTGCGTTTTAAGAGGCAATTAGGTCAAATATCATGGACCAGTATTTGAGCGTAAAGCTCTGGAGCGGAAGAAAAGTTCCCTCTACAAGTAGATGGAGTGCTGGTGCTTGGGAGAGACAATATTCACTTAGCCTGGGGAACAAAGATGGCTGGCGGAGCGAGAAGAGAATGATGAATAGGGCCCAGAAACAGCTAATAGCGGAATATCAGCTTGAGAGATGAGTTTTTGTCTTCTGGTACAGCCTCCCGTCTCTAAATCCTCTTTTCCTGTAATATTCTCTTGTGCCTATTGCAGAAATTACGCTAAGGTAGTCAAATCCCATTTCTTTTGAAATTGATATCGCTTTTTGGAGTAACTTTGTGCCAAATCCAATATGCTGCGCTTTGCTTTTAGTAGGAATAATTTTTTTTGATTTGCTTCCCCGGATATTTTGCGCCGGCCCATATATATGAACTTCTCGAATAATTGCGGAGTTATTTAGCTCGTTTGTTATTGGATTAGTTTTTGAATTAGGAAGTGAAAGTCTTAAAAACCCAAGAAGTTTGTCATCTTTACTCACATATTCAAGAAAATATTCTATTGAGGTGTTTGTCTTGTAGTTAGTTGATTTAAATATCGCTTGTTCTTTGTCAAATTTAATGTTTTTGATCTCCCTGGCCCTGATATTTTCGTTTTTACGAAGTTCGGTTTCCAGTCTGGCTTCAATAAGCTGCCTGAGATTTGTAATTTTGTTCCCTGTCACAATTTCTCCTGAAGGAATATCGCGGACAATTCTGCTGAGACGGCAGTATCTTGGAGTTGTTTCAATCATGTCGGCAAGCAGGTTTGATAGGGTCTGCGGACTATAAGGTTCGTATTTCCCCTGTTCCTGAAGTCTGGCAAGTTCGGTGTGTGGAATTATTGATGTCGGATATATTTTCAGCTCGTCTGGTTTGAAGTCCAGCTGATTAAATAAGTCTTTGTATGTTTTTAGATCCTTTAAGGGCGTTGATTTGTAAAGATTTGGCATCATATGGGCGTGGATCTTGAAACCTGCTTGCCGCAGAAGACTAAAAGCGTTTCGTATCTGCTCTATTGTTTCAAATCGCTTGTTTGCTTTATTGACGATTGGATCAAGTGTTTGCACACCGATTTGAATTTTTGTAGCTCCAAATCTGCGGAGCTTCAAAACTTCTTTTGTATCTATCGTATCAGGTCTAGTCTCAAGGACTAATCCAACGTTTCTAGCGTGTGCAGTTTCATTGATTTTATGCTCTTTAAACAATTCTTCCCATGTGGATTTCTGCAAACTAGTTTCAAATTCTTTCGCGAAATTATCTTTGTATTCTTTTGTATTAATTAACTCATTGTAGGTCTTTTTTCCGGTTTGTTTTCTTATTTTGTTATTGAAATTATTGGGTGAAAATTCGATTTCCTGTCGGGGGAATTCTTTTAAATCTAAAGGATCAAAAGCATTCAATCCCTCGAAGCATCTTTTGATAAACCAAATCTGATAGCTTTCTGGATAATAGCTCCAGGTCCCGCCCAGAACCAGAAGTTCGATTTTTTCTGTTGGGTGTCCTATCTGATGTAATGCTTTGAGCCTGTTGTAAACTTGTTTAAAAGGATCAAATCTATTTGCGATAGCTCTTTGTGCTCCGGGCTCACTGGCAATGTAGCTTTTTGGCATAGTGATATCATTTGGACAGAAAATGCACCTGCCGGGGCAGGGGAATGGCTTGGTAAGAACTGTGACCGTTGTGACTCCGGAAATTGTTCTAACGGGACGCTTTTTTAGATATTCCGGAAGTTCTTTTTGCGCAAAATTCTTCTTATTTGATTTAAGGTACTGAAATCCTTGAACGAGCTGGTCCTTGGAAAATATTTTGTTGCCATCTCGTGGATATTTGTGAAGAATTTTGCGCAGCCTGCTTTGATTTAGCTTCTTAGCCTGCAGGACTTCTTGGAAAATTCCTAGTAGTTCCCGTTCGTATTTTGTCGGATCAAATGTTCTGTATGCCATGTGTTGATTATACCAGTATATTCTTGTCTGCCTGCTTTTTAATTTGTTGGAAGGGATATCTGTTTTAGTTACTTTACAAACATTGCCAATCGGTAATGTTGGGTTATTTTGATAAATCCCGCTCTCTGGGTTGGTCTTCACAGGAAGAGATTTAGCGGGTGTCTTTTCTCTGCTGAAATCTAGCATAACCTTTCGGTAATGTATAAAAACTACTCTTTAGAGTGCGGTATAATGTCTAGATGAAGGAAATAATCAAAAATAAACTAGTTTCATTAAACAAAAAATTCTACCAGGCTCAAGCACAGAGTTTCAGTGATACGCGTGAAATTCACTGGCCGGGGTGGGAGAAGCTGGCTGAAATTTTGATACGAAAAGGCAAGAAATTAAATAGTATTCTTGACGTCGGCTGTGGAAATGGGCGTTTTTTGGGATTTCTAAAAGAGCAGGGGATAGTCTTTGCAAATTATCTTGGCATCGATGCTTCAAAAAAGTTAATCCAAATTGCGCATGCGCGTTATCAAGCAGACGGCAATGAAAAATTTCAGGTAATTGATGTTCTTGAAACGCAGAATTTAAATAATATTAGACAGGAATACAATCTAATAGTTGTATTTGGCTTGATGCACCACATACCAGGACGCGAAAACCGTCTGGAACTTTTGAAAGACTTAGCCTCGAAGTTAACTCTCAACGGCCAATTAGCTCTTACTTTCTGGCAATTCCGTAAATCGCGGCGATTTGACAAGACAATTCTTGGTAAAAATCAAGTTGACAAAGTGACGGCAGAATTATTTAATTACTTTGAAGATGGTGATTATCTGCTTAATTGGGATAGATCTGACTTGCCAAGATACTGTCATAGTTTCAGTGATAAAGAAATTGACGGCTTGATTAATGAATTAAAACGGTCCGGCTTAAGAATAAAAGCAGACTATAATGCAGATGGGCAAGAGGGAAATTTAAATCGATATTTAATCATTACATATGCGGGACAATAAATGGCTGGAGGAAAAAATGTATGAGCTTTGGGAGAACCACTTCTCAGATGTCCCGCGCAAAAATCTTGTTATAATAAAATTCGGTCGTGGTGCCAAAAGACAACTAGGCTGCATTACCTGGGCGACAAAGAAAACAAGAGGAATCGAACAGCATCTAGAGAAGGTAAAAATTCAAGACGATAAAAAGATCAGCGTGATCAGAATCACCTCCAAATTTAAAGATGAAACTATCCCGGAAGATGTTGTAATCGGAACTATAGCACACGAAATGTGTCATTACGCACACGGATTTAATTCTCCGCTAAATCAAATTTACGATCATCCTCACAAAGGCGGAGTAATAAGAAAAGAAATGGAAAAACGAGAGCTTGGTGATATCTACCGGTTCAGCAAAAAATGGCTGAAAATTAATTGGGAAAAATATATTTAATCCCTTGACAAAAAAATCCTTTACAAAAATTGAAATAAGCATTAGACTGTCTCCAGTTTTACTGCACATTTTTGCTTTTAATAGTGAGCGACGCTAATTCGTCTTAGCCTAGCTCACTTATTTTTTCTGATAGAATGTCATATGAGACAAAATAAAAGGAAGATCAAAGCATTCAAAGAGAAATTAAAAAAAATATTAGGCAGCTGGAAGAAAATACTTTTAGCTTTCTTTATAATCTTTCTTGCTATTATTTTCTCAATCTTTCTTGTAAATTTCTGGATAGCACAAACGTATTCAGCCTATAAACACAGCGAAATTGAAGAAGTAGAGAATACTAAAGTTGCCTTGGTACTTGGAGCAGGGCTTTGGGGAGATGAACCTGGTCCTATCCTTGAAGATAGAGTGCTTTCTGCAGTAGATCTCTACAAAGCCGGGAAAGTCGAGAAATTGATAATGTCAGGCGATAATCGAACGATGGATTACGATGAGCCGACAGCAATGGTTGAGCTTGCCAAAGCTGAGGGAGTACCCGAGGCAGCAATTCAGCCCGATTATGCAGGGAGGCGTACGTATGATAGCTGCCTCAGAGCAAAAGAGATCTTTAATGTCGAATCAGCCGTAATTATCACACAGGATTTCCATCTAAATAGAGCAATGTATATTTGTAATTCGCTTGGGATCGAAGTTCAGGGATTCAAAGCTGATAGACGCGATTATAATAACGAAAGCTGGTATGAGATCCGGGACAATCTGGCTACAATAAAAGCAATATGGGAAATAAACGTTGATCCTCCTGGAAACGTTGTCAAAGGTGATGTGATTGAATTGTAAATTTATCAGAATGATCAGAGAACTTAAACAAAAAGATATCGAAAGCTGTCTTAAAATACTTGGGGAAAGTGGTTACAATAATCTCAAAACCAGGATGCTTGCTTTTCTCCAATCCCCGAATTCTTTCTCTGCTGGATATTTCCAAGGTGAAAAACTTCTAGGTTTTGTTTTTTTCTCTAATAGCTCATTTGATCTGACAGTTCATTTTCTAGTGGTAGACCCGATAGACGAAATTGTTATAAAAAATTTAGTTAGCGAAGTAAAAAATAAGGCCGATCTGCTTGGAGCTGGCGCTATCTACATCAATAAGCATAACTTAGACCAGAATGTTCTAAATCTGCTTGAAATATTGGAGCAATATAGGTTAGAATAAATTTATGACTCCAATGAAAAAATTAACAAACGAAGATATCAAGAATATTGCAAACTTGATAAAGATTTATATCCCTGAAGAACAGCTGGAAAACTTTAAAGATCAATTAGAAACTGCATTAGATGCTGCTTCCGTATTTGATGAGCTTTTACTTGATGACGTGGAAGAAACTTCTACAAGCATAGGTGCGATCAATGTCTTTCGAGATGATTTTGTGACAGAAAGTCTAAATCAGCAAGAAGCTCTCCAAAATGCAGTTCATGTGCAGGATGGATTTGTTGTGGTTCAAAGAGTAGTGCAAAAATAGTACAATACCTTCATGATGTATGAATTTCTACTGATAATATTTTTTTCTGTTTTAGGTCTGGTATTGGCCAGTTTTGGAAATATGCTTGTTTACAGGCTTAAAACAAGAGAATCTCTTCTTACCAGATCACACTGTGAATTTTGCAAACATGAGTTGGGTCCTCTAGATCTTCTCCCGGTTTTTTCGTTCTTGCTTCTGAAAGGAAAGTGCAGGTACTGTAGAAAAACTATTTCAAAAAGAGAGCTATCCGGGGAAATATTTTTAGGAGTTATCGCTGCTTTATGGGGCTATTTATATGCTACTGGCACATTGGATTTATCCGAGGCTGTAATATATATGGGCTTTTCATTGGGGATCTTTGTAATAGCAATCAGTGATGCACTTTATCTTGAAATACCGGATGAAATGCAAATTTTTCTTATCCTTTGCGGAATATTAAATATCTTGACGCATGGGAATTTATTGGGGAGCATTTTCAATGTCGCATTTGCTGCCGGACTTCTTCTTTTGACGTTTTTCTTAACCGGTGACAAGAAAATGGGATTTGGGGATGTGAAGCTGGCTTTTGGATTGGGATTTTTTCTCAATTATTTTTATTTCACCCTGGCAATCTTTATCTCAAGTGTCGCGGGGATCCTGTTTGCATTGATAGTGAGTGGCGGAAACAAAAAGAAATTATTGAAATACCTTGTGCCATACGGATCCTTCCTTAGCATCGTTGTTTTAGTTATGATTCTTGCATTGTACTTCGCAAATTGCGACCCGCTAGTTTTTAATGGGGTTTTTTGCTAGACTGTCGATATATTACAAAATAACAAAATGGCAACAGTAAAAACAGCAAAAACAACGAGTACAGCAAAGAAAGTGATGATTGTTGAAGATGATAAGCCGATCTCTGAAGTTCTAAAGATCAAGTTGGACGCTGAAGGATTTGATGTGACTGTTGCGGAAAATGGGAAGATTGCCACCGATTTACTGGCACAGGGGAAGTACGATTTGATCCTGTTGGATTTGATAATGCCTGAAATGAATGGGTTTGATGTGCTTGAATGGATGAAAAAAGAGAACAATAAAACAAAAGTAATTGTCCTTACAAATCTATCGCAGCCTTCGGATGTAGAAAAGGCCAAAAAACTTGGGGCATCTGATTATATAGTCAAATCAGATATCGACCTGAGCAAGGTTGTAGAAATGGTCTCGAAAGATAATTAATTACCTGGAAACACTTATCGTTGTATTTTCCGCTTGAGTTGCGGTAACTGTCAGTCTGCCTCCTGGGGTAGTAGAAATATTGTATCCAGAGCCATTCGCAGCTATACCACCGGCAGGGTCTTCCGGAATTGCTACCAAAAATGTCTCTCCGGTTGTAAGAACTGAAAGATCTACAAGGCCGGTACAGGAAGCTGCACCCGTTGCGCAAATCTCGGTTGAAGTCCCGGTAATCCCGGCAGGTAAACTTCCGTCATTATCGAGCGAATACTGCCATACGGCATTTAAAATTGTGTTGACATCGACGCTTCTTTGAGAATCGTTTGTATCCGAAATCTGTTTGCCTGGATTTAGAGCTAAAATTACAATTCCAGCCAAAATTGCAATAATTGCGACTACTAGAAGAACTTCAAGAAGTGTAAAACCGTCTCTGACTTTAAGTATTTGTTTTTTCATTTAATGAGCAGTTAATATGAAAACTATTGTAAATAAAAACATAAAAGAAGTAAAGAGCTATTTGTAAAAAGCTAGAAATCTTCGGTATTTTTTCTAAAATCAATAATAAGCTGCGGATAAACCTGTGTTGTCTCAAGTTCTAATCTTTGAGTTGCATTGTCTGCTGTTCCGATCGATTCGATCCTTTTGTTGTTTCCTGCAATATCTGTCACAACTGCGCTGCACTCTCCATCAGTAAATGTAAGCGGAACTGTCCCGGTATAAAGATTGTCTGCCCGAATACTGTCTAATGCCTTTTCCATACAGGCATCAGCGAATGCACTGGCTTTACTGCCATCTTCTAAGCTTAAGCTGTTTTGTGTGGCTGTTATTCCCATGGCAAGCAGTGTGACTGAAATGCTCAAAGCAATTACACTCAAAATCAGAACACTCATTAGAGTCACATAGCCTTTTTTGTTTTGTTTATAAGTATGTTTCTGTCTCACCTGTTTTTCTTGGAATATTTATTGTTGTATAAAAAGTTTTTGAGAATTCGTATTCCTGCAAACCGCTTGAGTTATCCCGCTCAATACTAAACTCTACTTTTATGCTCTCGTTATCACTAACTGTGTTCATTCTTGTAAAATTGATATTTGTGACGTTTGTTTTGGTTGAATTCAAAGCGATCCCTAGATTTCCTGTCAAAGTGTAGATTATCTGCTGTGATTGCAGATCAATTGTTTCTACTGGGTCTCCGGTTACTTGAAACTCTATGCTTGCTGCTGCTGCTCCTTCTGCAGGTTGATTTATTGTATCGGCCTCGGAAATCTCGATTTGGAGTTGGGATATAATTTGCGCAGCTTCTTCGTTGACTAGGACTACCGCCTCATTTTTGATCCTTGCTCGAAATATTGAAGTAATAAATACAGAAACTGAAAGCAGCACAACTGAGGCCAGGCTCAAATAGAGCAGTATTTCCAATAATGTCATTCCGTTTTTATTCAATAAGTATTTCTTCATATATACTATTTACTGTGGTTCAAAGACTACCAATTCTGATGCATTTGCATCGCCAACTCCTAGAGTTTTATTTGAAACACTTTCATAGGCAACGTCATTTAGCGTAGCATATATTGCTGATCCAAAAAGGGCGGGGGCTGATAAATTGCTGATATCTATAACTTGAAATTCATAGTCATGAAGACTTGATGCTAAGAATAAATACTCATTTATAGAATCAACACTGATTCCGGTTACTGATCCCCCGGCGTCATAAGTTCCAGTTATAGTGAATGAGGCGGGGTTGGTTACATCAAGAACATAAACATATCCGGCATTTGTTGCTGTAAATAAATTATTGTCAACAAGCTCCAGATCATTTACCAAGTCATTTCCCGGCAAGTCATAAATATAGCTGACGCTGACATCTGCTGGATTAGTAACATTGACGACTTGAAGCTCGCTGGTACTGCGAGTTGTCCCGATAAATAAATTGTTCCCGGATTTTCTAATGGAATTTACACCTTCCCCAATTTCGAGTGTATCAGATATTGTCGGGCTGGCGATAGTAGCTAAATTTACAACTTCAAATTCATCCCGGTTGTTTTTTACCCTGCCAACATATGCATAAGTTCCTTCAACATACACGCTTTGTGCATTACCATTGCCATTGAGATTGACCGAGCTCACAAACGTAGGAGTAGCCGGTGTCGTGATATCGTAGATTTGAAGTTCCTGTGTGTTGTCAGTAGAAGTCACATAAGCATAATTACCCACGACGAAAAAATTCGTAGGTGTTCCCGTTGTCGCTGTGTTGCCGACTAACGAAGGTGCAAGTGGATTGGAAATATCATAAATGGAAAATTCATAATTACCACTGCCTCTTAAAATATAGGCATAATTTCCAATAATTTGAATTTTTATCCCATTATCATTACCGGGCAGATCCATATTCAGAGCGATGTTTGGTATAGCCCAGCTCACTAGTGGCTCAATTATTTCGCTAATATAAATATCGGATAAATACGTAACTAATTCTATTTGTCCTTCTCTTCCGGCATTTTGGGTCCACGTGATCCTTGAGAGGATCTGCTTTGTAGTAGCATCTACTGTTGAAATTTCTATCTCTCTAGTGAAAATATCAACAGTATCAGAAGATCCGTTAAATATCCACTGATTTGATCCGCTGGATAAACCATACGTTCCATCAATCAGATTCGCAAAATCATCATCTCTAATTGCCTGGGCTGCATTCAATCCCTCTTCGGCCAGATAAAGGGCTCTATTTCTATTTGTGACTACCACACTTGATTCCTGAGCATAGAAAACTGCCCCGAATACTGCTGTTGTAATAATTGCAAGCATTGCAATAGCTAAAAGCACCTCTACAAGTGAAAATGCTGCGGTCGTTTTTTTAGTTTTAATAATCCAGGGTACCTTTTTCATTTAATGTTAATTGACTGCTATTATTAGTTGTCGCAAGATTAATTGCTCCAGTTGTATCTGGTACTCCGTAGTATTTGCTAAATACGATTTCATCCAGTCCGGTATGGGAGATACTAGTCGAAAATGTCTGAATAAAGTCAGAATCAACGTTTCTTCCTGCATAGTCCGGTCCCTCAAAAACTGTGATCTCATTACTTGCAATATAGACTCCCCATGTAGAATCATTTTTCATTGTTTGAGAATTGAGCTGGGCAGTTCTAAGACTTTGGGCGATTTTTTGAGTGGTCAGGTCAAGTTCATTACGGGTTTGAAAATCCGTGTAAACAACAGCAGAAAAACCGGCTACAATTCCTATCAGTGCTACAACTAGCAGTACTTCCAATAGACTGAACCCTTTGTTGTTGTTTTGTTTCCATATTTTCATACATTATCTCGCATTAAAGTTCCCGACAAGAGAATAAATAGGCAAAATAATTGCAACGGCAAGCAGAAGCACCCCTAGCCAAACAATAACTAATAGAATCGGCTCAAGCATAACAGCAAGATTTTTGGTGGTATTTTCAAGTCGTTTTTCATATATCTCTCCGAGTTTGAGAAGAATTCCGGGTAATTCAGCAGATTTTTCTGCAGATATTATCATTTGTTGAATCGGGCGCGGAAAAATTCTATTCAGACCCTTTATTGAAGCGAAGCTTTGCGAAAAAGAATCGCCTTTTGGAATATCAGATGCCAGCTTCCTATAAAATCTTGAAAATCTGCGTGTAGTTTTTATATCGGCCAAAGAGCGGAGAGCATCTTCAATTGGCAAACCAGCTTCAAGAAGAGTACCTAATACAAAAGCAAATCTTGAAATTTCAGTTTCAACAATCAATGTATTTACACCTGGAAATCTAAGAAGTAATTCTTCACCTATAAATTTTGTCTTGCTGAAGCCAAATAGAAAAAAAACTAAAGAGACCACAGCTGCTACAAATATAGGCACAGCCACATCTCCGCTGGTATCCAGAAATTCACCGATTTGGATGAAAATTCTGGTTAACAGCGGCGGGTCAATATCAAGGCTGTTAAAGATATTTGTCAGTCGCGGCAGCACGAACCAGGTGACAAAAACTGCAAGTCCAAACGTCAGAGATAATATTAGACTTGGATAAAGGAATGCTGTCATTGTCTTTGATCTGAAGTCGCTTTCTTTTTCCTGCCTGTCGACTATCACTTTTAAATTTGTCGATAAATTCCCGGATTCCTCTCCGATTTTGATTAGATTTATTACATATGAAGGGAAAAGACTTGCCTTATCAAGTGCCTCTGCTAGATTTGACCCGCCATCAATATCATGCACCATTTCGTCGATTAGCATTCTCATGGCGCTGGATTTGACTTCATGGCGTATGGAATCCAGTGCGTCGGCGATTCCTATGCCACTGCCTACAAGCAGGGCAAGGCTCTCGAGAAAATATTTCTTGTCGCCAGGATTGAGATTTAATCTTATATTGATTTGTCGAAGGATTTTCCCAAAATTCATATCTTGATTTTTAAAGTTCGCTAGGAGATGCGACTCTGCTTAACTCCTCGATAGTTGTGATCCCGGCTTTGATCTTTTCTATTCCATCCTCATAGAGACTCTTGCTGCCCTGTTTTTTAGCAAGTTCCCAAACCTCCTGACTTGATGGATTTGTCAGAATAAGGTCTTTCATTTCTTTATTGACCTCGATGATCTCGAATATTGCGGTTCTTCCTAGGTAGCCGGAGTTGTTGCAGGCAGAACAGCCTGTACCTTTATATAGAGTCATCTTCCCTTTGCCAAGTCCTGGGTGATTTTTAACTTCGGTTGCGGACATTTCATAGCTGGTTTTGCATTTATTGCAGATCTTCCTGATAAGTCTTTGCGCGATTACGACTTCCAGAGTTGAGGAAAGCAGAAATGATTCAATATTCATATCAAGTAGTCTTGGGATTGCTGTGGCAGCGTCATTCGCGTGAAAAGTCGAAAGCATAAGATGTCCGGTAAGAGCAGCGTTTACGCTGATTTCTGCAGTTTCCTCATCCCGGATTTCTCCTACTAGTATAATATCTGGATCCTGTCTGACAATTGATCTAAGGCCTTTTGCAAATGTCAGACCCGTTTCTGTATTTACCTGAATCTGGTTGACTCCTTTGATTCTGTACTCAACCGGGTCTTCGATGGTAGTAATATTTACATCGCGCTTATTTAGAAGTTTCAAGACAGAATAGAGGGTTGTTGTTTTTCCGCTGCCGGTTGGCCCGGTTACTAAAAGCATTCCAAATGGTTTCTTGGAGGCCCTAGTTAAGATTTCTTCATTTGCACTGCCCAGTCCAATATCACTCAAGGCAAATCCTTCGACATATTTAGCAAGAAGCCTCATTACGACCTTTTCTCCGTTTAATGTCGGTACTATAGATACGCGGATGTTTACCTCTTTTTCTTCTTCTCCAAATGACATTGACCCATCTTGTGATTTAAGATGTTCGTCAATTCTCAATTTACTCAAGATTTTTATTCTGTTTAAAATATTTGGGAAGAAGGAATACTCAAGTTTCCCAAATTCCTGCATAACGCCGTCAATTCTGAAACGAATTACAACATAATCGTCTTCTGGTTCTAGATGGATATCGGAGGCTTTCAAAGTGATTGCCTCATCCATAATGTCTTTTAACATCGTAATTGCCGGTCTGTCTCCTTTTTCCTGTGCGTCTTTTAATCTCTTGGTAAGATCCTCTCTGTAATTTATCAGCAGCCTTTCAATGTCACTGCTTAATGAATAATTTATAACAATGCTTTTATTCGGGAATATATCTCTAAGTTTTTGCTTCAGATTTGGCTGAGAAGGATTATCTGTTGCTACAGTGACCGTATTGGTATCTTCTTTATACAGGATTGTATAAAGTGTTGTTGCGATTTCTTTTGGAATTCTCAGGATTTGCTGGGTTCCAGGCGGGTTTGTATTGAGATCAGCGTATGGGACCTTAAATTCTTCCGCAATTGCCTGGCCGATTATATCTTTAGAGATCAGCCCCAATTCTATAAGCCTTTGCGATAATGGCTGGTCTGTTTCTTCAGATTCTATAAAAGCTTTTGCGAGTTCGCTTTCTCCGACATATTTACCCTTTTGTAAGATCTCTTTTAATTTCTCATTATTAATCTCGATTGATTCTACTTTCTTCTTGGATTTGATTTTCCCTTTATCTGCTTTTGTCCCTTTGAATAATCTCTGAAAAAATCCCCGGTTCTTTGTTCCTGCTTTATCCGTATCCACCGGCTTTCCTGCTTCGGTAAGACTTTCTAGTACTTTTTCGATATCTTGAGGTAGTGAATATGTCAAAACAATTTCTTGGTCTTTATAAACTTCTTTTAATTTTGCCTTTAAGCCTTCCTGAGTCGGATCATCGGTCGCAAAGACGGCTTTTTGGGGAGAATCTGAGATAAGAACGACATAATACTGCTTTGCAACACTTACCGGGATTTTTAGAAGCTGTTCTTCTGAGGGGGTATTTTTTGAAAGATTGGTATAGGGAACTTCATACTCTTTAGCTATTGCCTCGGCGATATCATCTTTCGTAAGAATCTTCTTTTCGATTAGTACCTGATCAACCCCGTTGCCAGTTTTTTGAGCCTCTTTTAGAGCGCCTTGTATCTGCTTCTCGCTTGCAACTTTGTATTTGGCAAGAATTTGCTTTAGTTTTGTATTATCAATTACCATGGGCAGAACTTCTTTTCTTGGACAAAAGAATATAAAGATAGTTTAAAGTTTTTTATAGAGCCCGTCAAATAACAAATTCTGGAATAATTCTGTCAATCTTGATAAACTCATATCATGAATCTCAAAGGATTAACCATCACACAAATAAAAAAAGACATAGATAGCGGGAAATATTCCTATGAAGAATTAATTTCTGAAACTAGGAAAACAATCGAGGAACTCGATCCAAAATTGCATGTTTTTGTAAGCAGAACTGATGAGAAAGCTCAGCAGTCTGGAGATAGGCAGCTAGCGGGGATACCTGCATCTCTTAAGGATAATTTTAACTGGAAAGGAACTAAAACTACAGCCAGTTCGAATATTTTGAAAAATTATACTTCCCCTTATAATGCGACTGTTACTGAAAGATTGCTGGCTGCAGGTGCATTTTTCATGGGCAAAACCAACATGGACGCGTTTGCACATGGGAGCAGCACAGAGAAATCTGATTTTTTTACAACTCTCAATCCTTATAATAAAAAACATGTAGCCGGCGGTTCAAGCGGCGGTGCTGCTGCGGCTGTTGCTACTGGAATGAGTGTTTATTCGATTGGTTCTGAGACAGCAGGATCAGTAAGGGGTCCGGCTGCATGGTGCGGCGTGTATGGTTTTGCCCCGACTTATGGCAGATTCAGCCGTTATGGTTTGATTGCTATGGGGTCGTCTCTGGATCGTCCCGGGATTTTGGCAAATTCTATTGAAGATATTGCGATACTTACTGAAATCCTGTCGGGTCATGATCCGAAAGACGCTACATCAATTGATGAACCAGCAATGAAACTGGTCGAAGCCATAAATTCCTTTAAACTTGAAGACTTGGGGGGGCTGAAATTGGGTGTCCCAAAGAATTTTATGGACGAGCGAATTGATTCTGAAGTCCGGAATAAAGTTCAAGAAGCGATAGATTTACTGAAGAAGAATGGTGCTGATGTCAAAGAAATAGCCCTTTTTGATCAAAAGTATGCGCTTGCTGTTTATACTGTCATTTCCAGAAGTGAAATCTCGTCAAACTTAGCTAGAATCGATGGAATCAGATATGGGCATAGATCTAGTGAGCAAGCGGAAACTTTTCTAGATCAAATAGCATACAATCGCCAGGAAGGCTTTGGCAATGAAGCAAAGCAAAGAAGTATGACCGGGGCTTATACGCTTTCTGCTGGATATTATGATGCTTATTACAAAAGGGCTCAGCAAGTCCGCACATTAATCATCGAAGATTTTAAACAAGTCTTTCAAGAGGTTGATTTGATAATAGGCCCTACCATGCCAATGAATGCGACAAAAATCGGTGATGCTGCAAAAAGTCCGATATTTGGAGAATTGATGGATGAACTGGCTGAGCCAAGCGCATTAGCCGGTCTGCCCTGTTTGAGCGTGCCAGTAGGATTTGATAGTAAGGGGCTGCCAACCGGTATGCAGATTTTCGGGAAACAGAAGGATGAATTGGGAGTTTTGAAACTTGGGAGAATTTGGGAGATTTTGAGCGAGTAGATAAGCGGCGGAATTTAGCTCTTTAAAAATTCATAGATTTCCATTAAATCACAAGGATCTTCCCATAGTTTTTTCATCTTTGATCTGTATGATGGGATTATGGACATAGTTGCAGAAGAAAAAGTAATACGAAAGATTTTCTGGATAAGAGATCAAAAAGTGATTTTGGACTCTGATGTGGCTGAGTTGTATAGGAGGGTAGCTACCAAAAGACTGAATGAACAGGTTTCCAGGAATAAGGAAAGATTCTCGAATGATTTTATGTTTAGGCTTACTCAGAAAGAATTCTCAGACTTGAGGTCGCAAATTGCGACCTCAAGTCTGGAAGAGTATGGTGGTAGGCGCTATACTCCATTCGTGTTTACAGAGCTTGGGGTAGCAATGCTTGCCAGTGTGCTAAGATCGAACCGAGCAATCAAGATGAACATCGCGATTGTTCGGGCTTTTGCAAAGTTGCGATACTTAGTCCAGACCAATGAAATTATTTTTGAGAAAATTAAAGAGCTCGAGGATGGGCTCAAAAAACATCAAAAGGATCATACCGAGCAATTAAAGGAAGTTTATGAAACGTTAAATAGATTAATAATTCAGGAAGAAACACCAAAAGAAGAACTAGGGTTTAATGTCAATCCTGAAAGTTATAAAAAGAAAACTAAATAATGTACCAACCAATAATAGGGCTGGAGATTCATCTCCAGCCAAAAACAAAATCAAAAATGTTCTGCGGATGCGACGCTGCATATTTTGGCAGCAAGCCGAATACTCATACATGTCCAGTTTGCCTTGGACTGCCAGGTGCGCTTCCTGTGCCAAATAGAGAAGCTATCGAAAAGTGCATTAAGCTCGCTCTAGCTCTAAATTGCACTATTTCAGAAGAATCGAAATTCGACCGTAAAAATTATTTCTATCCTGATCTTCCAAAAGGTTATCAGATATCACAATACGACGAGCCAATCGGCAGGGGCGGATTTGTAGAAGCTGATGTAGATAGAGATGCAAAAAGATTTAGAATCACTAGAGTTCACGCGGAGGAAGACACGGGCAAGTCTCTACATCAAGGTGACAAAACTCTTCTTGATTTCAATAAATCCGGTGTCCCTCTTCTTGAGATTGTAACTGAGCCGGATTTTACTTCAAGCGAAGAGGTTGAGGCTTTTGCAAAAAGGCTGAGGCAGATTGTCAGATATTGCGGAATAAGTGATGCTGATATGGAAAAAGGCCAGATGAGATTTGAATTAAATATAAGCCTTTCACAGCATGCAAATGAATTGCCGGATTACAAAATTGAGGTGAAAAATATTGGCTCTATTTCGGTTCTAAAAAGGGTGATTGAATTTGAAATCAAAAGGCAGTCAGGACTTCTGGAAAAGGGTGAGAAATTAACTCAGGAGACCAGGGGTCTTAAGGATATGACAGGGGAGACCCTTTCACAAAGAACGAAAGAAACCAGTGCTGATTATAGGTATTTTCCCGAGCCGGACATTCCAAAAATGGTTTTTGATTCGGGACTTATCGAGAAAATTAAGGCTGAAATTCCGGAGCTTCCTCAAGAGAAAAAATGGCGCTATGTGGACGAATATAAACTTGATCCTGACACTGTTGAGGTTTTAGTTGCCAATAGATCTCTTCTTGCATTTTTTGATGAAATGGCAAAGGGAAATAACGAATTGATTGTTGAGGCCACTAAATGGCTGGTTGGGGATCTGAGGAGATTGACAAAAGCGCATGGTGTCAAACTTGAAGATTCGAAAGTAAAGCCTGAGCATTTAATAGAACTTGTTTCGTTGCTTAACGAGGGTAAAATCAAATCTGCAATTGCTAAAGAAGTTCTCACGAAGGTCTTTGAAACCGGAAAATCTCCGATTGATATTGTTGAAGAATATAGTATGACAGTGATTGAAAACAGTGATGAACTTGAAGAAGTGGTGAAAAAAGTAATCGATGCAAATCCAAAAATTGTAGATGATTATAAAAAGAACCCAAACGCAGCTCAATTCTTACTCGGCCAGGTAATGAAAGAAACCAAAGGACAGGCCGATCCGCTGGTGGTGAAGGAGCTGCTGGGAGAGATTCTCGAATAACATTTGGGATTATTTGCAGAAACAGTGGAGAAATTTTATTTGTTTTGGAATTCCAAATACATATCTGCTAATATACTATCAATAGTTATTACTCCGGCTGGTTGATGAAAGGTTTGGTTATTATACTTATGCTTTTATCATTATTCTCACTGCCTACTCTCGCTTTTGCGCAGGACGAGGAGACAACCCTCGATCAGATGCAGGATCTGGAACAAGTAGATGACTCCGAGAATCTTGATGTAGTTTTGTCCTATGCAAGTCAGAGCCCGAGTTCAAAAGAATTCTATCTTATAGCAGAAATCAACTCTGGAATAGATTCTGACCGGGTCGTTGTTGAATGGAAATTACCATCAGGAATTAAATTTGCGGATAGCACGGAATCAAGATATTCAAGACCAACAGTAAGTGCCGGCCAGACAACTACAGTCCAAAAGCGTTTAGTCGCAACCTATGCCGGCACAAGAGAGATCGAAGTAGTCGCAACGGCAGTCAAAGCAGACGTAAATTATGTCTCATCAGACAAAATCGAGCTGCAATTCAATGACAGTAAAGAAATAATTCCTCAATCAGAAGAATACAAAAACGCAAAGCTGATGCATCAGATTGTCCTGGTTCTTCTTTACCTCGGCCTTGGAGCATTAGTTCTTACAGGGGGGTATCTTGGCTACAGGTGGATAAAATCAATTCGCTCATGATCTGGAAAATTCTCAATGAAAAAGTCAAAGTTGCAGAAATAGTCCCATTGCTAATGGCCTCCCGCGGTATTGAAAAAGAGAGTAAATTTCACGATCCTTTTTTGATTCCGGATATGAGAAGGGGAGCGGAAAGAATTCTTGAAGCAAGAGAAAAAAAAGAAAAAGTTGCAATTTATGGGGATTACGATGCTGACGGAGTTACCGCCACTTCAATACTTTGGAAGTTCTTGTACAGGGAACTTGGTGTAGACGTTATACCTTATATTCCTTCCAGATTCGATGAGGGCTATGGGCTAAATCAGGAAGCAATTAAATCTCTGATAGACCAGGGGATTAATTTGATAATCACAGTCGATTGCGGGATTAAAGATTCGGAAATCATTCAGAAATTTTCAAAGCAGGTTGATTTTGTAGTGACGGATCATCATACACTGCCCGAAGATCAAAATTTCCCGCATATTGCTATACACCCGGACAGGAAAGATTCGAAATATCCATTCAGACATCTTGCGGGTGCAGGAGTTTCATGGAAATTAATTTGCGCTTTATCTGAAAAATTGAACAAAGCGAAAAATAGAAAGTTTGATCCATATAAGTATCTTGATCTTGCCTGCATCGGAACAGTTACAGATGTAATGCCTTTAATCGGAGAAAACAGAATGATTGTGAAATCTGGCCTGGAAAGAATCAGAAAAGGAGAAAATCCCGGCTTGAAAGCCTTGATGAAAGTTGCCGGCAGAGACATCACAAAAACAGACACTTATAATATTGGTTTTGTAATAGGTCCCAGAATCAATGCTGCCGGCAGGATGAAAGATGCAATGATCGCTGTTAAACTTTTTTCAACAGAAAACGAAGATGCAGCTCTGAAGCTTGCTTGGTATTTAAATGATTTAAATATTCAAAGACAGCAGGAGACGCAATTTATGATGGATTCTGCTCTTGAGCAGATTTCACATGAGGATAGCTTTTTATTTGCTTACAATGAGAATTGGAATGAAGGAATAGTAGGCTTGGTCGCTGGCAAACTCAAAGAGACTTTCTACAAGCCGGCGATTGCTGCCACAAAATCGAATGGCTTGATAGTCGGATCAGCCAGAAGCATCGAGGGAATAAATATTACTGAAGTTATTGCCCAGCATGAAAGTCTGTTAGTTCGATTTGGCGGACATTCCCAAGCCGCAGGCTTGAGTTTCGAAGAGACAAACATGCAGAACGTCAAAACCCAAATAGCTCAGTATATTAATGAAAACTTTCGTGAAGAACTGTTTCAGCGAGTGTTAGAAATTGATATGGAGTTAGACTTCTCAGATCTGACCCTTGAACTTTACAAGCAGCTTAAGAAGCTGGCTCCATTTGGGGAAGGCAATCAAGAACCAGTTTTCCAATTTCGAGATCTCAAAGTTGTGAAAATTTTCAAATTCGGCACAGATGAAAAACATCTCAAACTAGTTGTCACGGATGAAAAAAGAAAATCATTCGTAGAAGTTCTAGCGTTTGGTAAAGCAGAGGAGTTATCAGAAATCACTTTAAATGGTAAGATTGATCTTGCTGGCAGGATTTCTCTAAATGAGTGGAATGGGCAGCAAAAGGTCCAGATAGTACTAATTGATGCAAAAATTCAATGAAAAAATATATAACTCCATACAATTTACTGCTGCTTTTCGTTTTTATGCTTAATTTTTTTGCCTATCTTGCTCCTGTTCTTATGCATTTTGGTTTGGAAGAAGTAGCAAAATATATCTATTTTATATACTCATTTTTCTGCCATCAGCTTCATTACCGAAGTCTTCATATCTTTGACTACCAGGTCGCATGGTGCACAAGAGATGCTTTTATCTGGTTCGGATTATTTGCTGCTGGAGTGGTATTTAAATTTATTAAAACAGCTGAGATTAAATGGTATGAGGCAATTCTTTTCGTCCTGCCGATCGGTCTTGATGGAGGAATCCAGCTTGTAGCTACTATGCTTGGACTTTCCGAGAGCGGGCATGTATTCTATTCCAGTACAAATTTAACCCGGATGCTTACTGGTTCGACCCTTGGTGTGGGTCTTGGGATGTGGATTTATCCAAGCTTAAAGGAAATTGAAACCAGCTATAAAGATAGAAGGCGGAAATTGTCAAAAACCAGCGTTTTTGGCTTATTGATGACAGGACTATTTGTTTTTTATATTTTTTTAATCGGACTTTGGAATATCACGGCGACAAACTACCCGCCCGAAAATATTTTGGACTCAAATGTAAAACTCCCTGAAAATGAAGAAGACTGGTTTGTCAGGAGACGAGATGGATACTGCCCTGCCAGTCTGGAAGATGGAGTTTTTCGAATATTAAATTGTGATAAAAATGACGGAAGCTAAAACAAAAATAATTTATGCAATTGCAGATGCGGGCTTTTCGGGCGGGCCTATTCAGCTTCTAAAGCTTCTTGAAGGTTTGAACAAAAAGGGCTACGAACTCGTTGTAATTAGTCCCTCCGGGTTCCTTTCGAAAAAGGCGAAGAAATTAGGGATCAAGCATTTTGAATTTGAATTCAAAAGAGGCATTGGCAATGTCCGGAAATTGCGTAAATTTTTAAAAGCAGAAATTGAGAAAAATCCAAGAGTAATTCTTCATGCACAGGGGGTTAAGGCTGGTTCATTTTTAAAAATGCTCAACTCAAGATTCAGGCAGATTCTTGTATATACTGAGCATAATTGGACTAAAGATTATACATTGCCGCAGAACTGGCGCAGGGGCTACCAGCTGGCAAATTTAAGAAGAATGTCAAGGTTTACGACATGGACTGTCTGCGTTTCAAAAGCAGTCCAGGACTTTCTTTTGCGCAAAAAAATAACTTCAAAAGAAACTTCCAGTGTGATCTATAACGGAGTAGAGTTTGATAAAATCATGCCAAGAAAGTCCTGGGAGCCGATTGCGGTTGGTACTATTGCCTCACTTCACAGAAGAAAAGGGATTCTTTTTCTACTAGAGGCAATTGCAAAATTTGGTGAAAATAATTCCAACAAGATAATATTGAAAGTGGTGGGAGAAGGGCCGGAAGAAGATTTTCTCAAGCAGCACGCAGTTGATCTAAAGGTGAATTTTGACGTTCAATGGCTTGGAGTAAGGGAAGACTTGAAGGATTTCTGGTCGGGAATAAACATCTATGTCCAGCCTTCTTTAGATGAAAGTTTCGGAATGGCTACTGCTGAGGCTATGGGATATGAGATCCCGGTTATTGCAACTACAGCAGGAGCACTGCCTGAAATAGTCCAGGATGGAGGCCTTCTTGTCGAGCCGGGAAATTCCGGGGAGCTGGCTAAAGCAATTGAAAATATCGCAAGCAATAAGGGAATAAGGGAGGAAAATATTGAAAGGGCCAGAAAAAGGGTCAAAAAACTTTTTTCAGTCAGTAGGATGGTTGGGGAATATGAGAGATTGTATGCGAACCTTCTAAATCGCTAATGGGAATTTCCTGCAAAGCTTTTTAACTTCTATCGCTATGGCTTTGATTTTTTTATCTTTTGCGGTCCTTTCATCAAATTCGTCAAATTCCAAGTTGGTATATTCTTTTGCAATTTCAATAACTTCATTTATCCATTTGGCGATTTGTTTCATTTCTTTTACTTTCATCCCCCTAGTTGTAATGACCGGAGTCCCAAGCCGAAGGGCCGATGGGTTTGCCGGACTTCTTGTTTCTTGAGGCATGGTGTTCATATTTGCAACGATTCCTGCATGATCAAGTGCTCTTGCAGCTTTTTTCCCAAGGATTCCCTTGTTTGTCATATTGATCAGGATCATGTGCTTATCAGTTCCTCCAGAGACTAGATTAAAGTCATACTTCTTTAATTCTTCTGCCAGGATCTGCGCATTTTTGACAACTTGTTTAGCGTAGATTTTAAATTCTGGTTTTAATGCTTCACTAAGTCCGGCAGCGATTCCTGCTATATTGTGATTGTGCGGACCGCCTTGAAGTCCCGGAAGAATTGCGTGGTTGATTTTCTCGATCAAATCATTTCTGGCAAGAATGATTGCTCCTCTCGTGCATCTTAGGGTCTTGTGCGTGGTCATTGTCACGATATCCGCAATGCTAACAGGAGAGCTCAAAACACCTGCACTTATTAAACCTGCCTCATGAGCGACATCTGCCAAATACAAAGCTCCGACTTTATCTGCAATCTGCCGCATTCTTTTATAATCAATCTCTCTTGGATAAGCTGTTCCCCCGGTAATTATCATCCTTGGCTTGTATTTAAGGGCAATTTCTTCCAGTTTGTCATAGTCAAATAGCTGGGTCTTTGGGTCGGTTTTGTATTGAATGATTTTAAAAAGCTTTGATACCACATGGACTTCTTTTGTTCCTTCTTTAAAAACCAGATTTTGAGGATCGGGCTTGAGAGCTGGATTGTATGACCAGCCATGAGACAAATGCCCGCCATCAGGCAGGTACATACTCATGATTAGATCGTCCTTATTTAATACGGCTAGAAGGGAGGCTAGATTGGCATTGCTGCCTGAAAGCGCTTGAACGTTTACTCCCCAGTTTTGCGGTAGATTAAAAGCTTGCCTTGCCCTGTCGATTGCTAACTGTTCAATCTCGTCGATGAATTCATTCCCTTCGTAGTATCTTTTTCCAATATTTCCCTCGGAATATTTGTTCATCATCACACTTCCAACAGCTTCACGGACAGCTTTGCTCGTAAAATTCTCGGAAGGGATCATTGAAAGTTTATCCTGCTGGCGGATTTCTTCCAGTAATATTAGTTTTGCTAGTTTTAGGTCAGATTTTTTGAGATTTGGTTTATTCATATTTTTTCTTGTATGCATTTAATACGTTTTTTAGAAGCATTGCAACTGTGATTGGACCGACTCCATTCGGGACAGGTGTATACCAGATATTCATGTTCTCAAGTCCCTTTGGATCGATATCTCCGCCTATGCCTAGTGCAGTTTTATTTATCCCGACATCGATCAGGATCTGTCCCTCGTGAATCATATGTGAATTGATCAAGCCATGTTTGCCAGTTGCAGTGATTACAATTTTCGATCGTCCGACAAATTTCTGCAGCTCCCGTGCCGGTGTATTTTCATTGGCAATAGTAACAGTTGCGCCGTTTCTTAGCATGATTGCACTTAGTGGCTTGCCCACAAGCAGAGTGTCATTGATTATCAGCACGTTTTTGCCTTTCAAGGACTTGCTAAGAAATTCATCCCCGCGCTCCAATTCTTCGTGGCTATATTCCCCATCTTCATATCTGGTGAAGTATTTCAAGCATTCTAGAACTGCAAGCGCGGTTGCTGAAACCAGGCAGTCATTTCCATGCCACAAATTCCCAAGGCTTTCTGGGCTCAATCCGTCTACATCTTTCGCTGGGGCAATATTTGCAAGAATTTCCTCTCCGTCTATACCCTTTAGCATTGGAAGCTGTATGATATAGCCGGTGATTTCGTCCCTTTTATTTAAAGCATCTGTAATTTGAATTAAATCTTCTGTTGTCGTATCTGGTAAACGAATAAGTTCTGTCTTGATCCCTACCAATTTCGCAGCGTCGATTTTTTTGTTTACATATATTTCGCTGGCAGCATTTTCTCCAGTATAAATTATTGCCAGAACTGGTTTGGTCTCTAATTCTTCGACTTCCTGTTTGACATCGGATAGAACCTTTTCTGAAATTTTGAGCCCGTCAATTGTTTTCAATAATTTACAGTAATTGTACGAGATTATAGCACCTAGGCAATTGCGCTTGAAGCATGAGCCTCTTTATGATAATCTTTCTTTAACAAAACAAAGTGAAACTTGCCCACTTTTAATTATTATATAAATTTCAAATGTCAAAGCTGAGAATTCGTTTGAGTGGTTCGAGGACTCTGGATCTTTCGCTGCCGAAAATAAAAAGCAGAGAGCTTCCTTATACATTGCTAAATCTAATTCAGCTTACAACCGGGATCGTTTTTGCATTCTTGCTCGCAAGAACTACGATTCTTGCGAAGGTGCAGTATGTGGATGTTTTTGAGCTTCTGGTTAGTGCATTGGCTATAATTCTTGCAGCGCAGGCTGTGAAAGCGGTTTTAGCCGGGGTGAAATTTTTCCCGGAGAGCAAGTTTGACCTATCTTCGCTGCTACTGGCTATTGGCTTGATTTCGACACTGCTTCTTAAGCAGGTTTTAGACCTCGAGGGGAACCAGGGGATGCTTCCAAATCAAAGTGCCTGGCATTATACGATTCTGGGAATTCTTCTAATGCTTTTTGGCGGTTATATTTTTGATGTTTCTTTCAGGAAAAATTTCCGGCTAAAAAATATTCTGCTTGTTTTGTTTGCAAGTATTCAAGTATTAGTTGTTGGGAAATACATTATTGATGGAGAGGTGTTTACTTCGATTGCTTATTTGATATTAGCACTTTTACCAGCCTTTATTGGGTTCGGGCTTGAACTTGAAAGCTATTATTTTAAGGTCATTTACTTTGTGGAATTGATTCTTGTTGCCTTACTTGGCTTTCTCAATCTTGATCTGGAACTTGCATTTGTCTATATGCTTGCTTTGGTGTTGATTCTTGGAATTGGTTTTTTGAGAAGAGATTATAAACTAAAAGATATCCGTAATTTGATCAGCTACAAAAAGGGGAGTTTGAAATTTAAACTAGTTGATAGTGCGCTTTATGCTGTTTTGAATATGTTGGTTGCATTAGGTCTTGCTATGGCGGTTGTTTTGAATTTGCTGTTTTCTGATCGAACTTTGGGTCTTCTTCGAAGTGGTTTACAGGACAACATTGATGTGTTTAAAGGGATCAAGGCTGTTGAATTTATGATCGGTGGTGGATTTGATGTGAGTAGTCAGACTTTTGTTTCAAATGTGTTTTCCAGTTATGGACTTCTTGGGCTTGTTCTTTTCGTGGTGTATTTCGGCAGTCTTGCTTTAGCTGCCAGGTCTCTTGCCGGGAAACCGGATAAAAAATCAATGTTTGCACATGGACTATTTGGCAGTTTGGTCTTGCTTGGGATGCTTGCTTTCTTCTTTAATTATTCTATGCAGGTTTTGATTGTGCTTTTCCTGCTTGGGGCGGTTGTTGCGAATTTGAGTGCGCAGAAAGAAAAGAAAGAGCTGGAATTCGAATATTTGAAGGTTGGTGGATTGAAAAAAGAATGGCAGAAATATGGAGCGAGAATTCTACAATTGGTATTGATTGTGCTGATTGCTGGAGGTGCCATTTATACTCTTTTTAACATTGAGGGGCTGTTTTTGAGTTGACATCGCGAAAAAAACTCTACATACTGTTTGCATACTAGTTGCAAATTAAAAATAACAAATCGTGAAAGGGAATGCGCGTAGGTTTACAATTGTATTTCTTCTTATTCTGACTTTAGGACTAGCCGGGGCGTCCGTTTATATAGGCTATAGGCTTTCAAGAGAAAGTCAGGCTCCGGATGAAAGTGCTGCTGCTGGAGCGTGGGAATTTGTCAGTTTGCTGAATCCTGGTTACGGGTTTGGTTGTTCTGGTATGAATTGCACTATGGCAAGTGCCGACTACTGTAATGGTTTGCATGTTGATCGCTGTGTATGCGAAGAAACACAAACGACTGGTAGATGTATAGAGAATTGTGTCCAAGTAGCTGATGGGGTGTCTTCTGGTGCGCAAGTAAACATTGAAGGCTATCTAAACTCGGTAGATTGTGGGTATGTTCAGATAGATTTTAGTGAGCCAGGAGATAGTGTGGGGGGGGGTAATTGCGGAGCTGTTATTTATAGAAAAGAGTGCACTTCGGATGGCGGTGGCGGTGATACTGGTGGGGATGAGGGCACTGATACTGGGACTACTACTTATCCGATTACGTTTAAAGGTAATGTCTATTGTCAGGAAGGAACTACGAAATATCCAATGACTGGGGTCGAAATCTTTATCAATAATGATGATCCAGCTGCACTCGAGCGTAAATCTATAAAAACGACAACAGGTACTGATGGGAAATATTCAGTACTTTTTGATAATATTCGCTGGGGCGGACATTTTGATGTTGTAATTTCCAATATTGATGAAACAAAAACTCTTTCAAATGGCACTTCATATTCAGTACTTACACTTGCAAACACATATTGTGATTATGATGAAAATGTTAATAATTTAAAATGCTTGAATGTAGAAGAAACAAATCCAGATTATGAAAAAGGTTTTCTTGTATGTACGGTATCAAGCAGTAGTTATGAAAAAGCAGATAAGCTAACCGATTTAGGCTATGAATTTTACGATCACTGTCGATTACCTAGAGCAGATAATGATATCTGGAATGGTAATCCAACAGCGAATAACTTTGATTTTATATTCTCAAATTGCAGCGGTACGGTAGAACCAAATGAATCCTGCGGGGATGGTATCTGCCAGGCAGGAGAAACCTGCGAAAATCCAGAAACGCTTAGCGGAATAATCTGTCCTTCAGGCGAAGCTCTAGATGTAGAGTGCCGTGCAGACTGTACATACTGCGGAGATGGGATAGTAAATGGAACAGAAGAGTGTGATCATGGCGGAACTCCAACACCTGGTTGTGATATAAATTGTGAGATGGTTACTGCAGAAGATACAAATACTTGCGTAGCCCTTGATAGAGCAGCCACAGATCCTGTCGGGCCAAATGAAATAGAGCTTTTTGACGTTGAGGTAAACACAACAGGAACTACTCAGCCATATACACTTGCTAACGTTAAATTGAGAGTAACTTTAACATCAGATGATATACCAGTCGGAGAAGATGTCTATAATCCAGGAGAGGGTATAGTCACGGCATTTGCAGTGGCACAAGTATCAGAAACCAACTGGCAGTATCACTTTGCATGGCAGGCATCGAGCCTTGCTAATGGCAGCTATGAAGTAGAGGTAAGTTTCGATGGCGGAACAACATGGGAAACTATCCCCGCTTGTATTTATGATTTTACATATGATTCCGGGGAAGAAGTAGAACCTGCGTTTTTGATAGTTAAAACAGGTACTTCTGTTTGCAGCACAGCAGGTGGGGCGACCTTGAGCTATACCCTGACAGTTACAAACCTTGGACCGGGAACCGGAATCATCACCAACGTTACAGATGAAATTGACGATGGCATCCAGGATAGCTGGGTAACAGGCATTACTTCCTCATCTGGGATGACAGGAAGTATCAGTAACGGGATAATCACATGGACAGGCACAGAAACCCAAAGAACTTTCAGTGAAAATGAAAGTCAGACATTCAGCTATACTGTTACCATACCAAATGCCAATCTAGCAACACTTGCCGAAGGAGTCGAAAATGTGGCTACTGTAACTTATGACAGCGATCAGGTCAGGTATAATTTCTACTTAGATGATCTTTGCGGAACAACAGGAGTGTTGCCATCAACTGGGATAGTCGATGAGACTCCTTGGATATTAGGGATTGCAGCAGTTCTTATAGGGATGATCGCACTCAGACTTGGCGGAGGAAAAGAATTTATCTATCCAGCGCTTAGAAAGACTCGATTCCTAGTATTTACAACTCTTGGTCTGGGTAGCATTGAAGCCGATGTCAGAAGGGAGGAGATTGAAGAAAGGTACCGCTAAATAAAATCTCTGACAGGTTTAAAGCTTCTTCGATGAATTTCACTCGGTCCATACTTTTGCAGCATCTGCCTATGATACTGAGTTCCATATCCCATATGCTTTTCAAAGCCATATTTGGGGAATTTAACTGCAAATTTTCTCATCAGATTGTCCCTTGTCTCTTTTGCGATGATGGAAGCTGCTGCTATTACGTAATATTTTGAATCACCTTTTTTTATCAGCTCATATTCAGCATCGAAATTTTCTTTGAAATATCCGTCAATCAAAAATAAAATCCGGGCATCTGTGTTTCCGGCCAGAATTTTTTTTATGCCGTCACCGATCAATCTTTCAATCGTTTTCCCAATGCCAATTTCATCTATTTGTTTGGAGGTGCCAAGCAGACAGAAATTATCATTAGTTGAAATAAGCTCAGGGAAAATAATACCACGCGCTTTAGAACTCAGGCTTTTCGAATCATCGATACCTTCTATTATAGCATCGCCTTTAAGGTATAAAAAAAATCCAACAGCAACAGGTCCCGCCCATGGCCCGCGGCCAGCTTCGTCGATACCAACTATTAGATCATAATTTCTGGAAATTAATTTAGTCTCTTGAAACGGAGCCAAAAAGTTTTGGGACATAGATTTGTCTCTAGGTTATTTCTTTTCCTCAGTTTTTACTTCGGTTTCTTCAACAACCTCAGGTTCAACCACCTTCTCTGGTGCGATTTCTTCCTTTTCTAGTTTTTCCTCCTTCAAACTTTCGTGCTGTTTTTTCATTGACTCTCTCATTTCTCCCTCTGAAATTTTCGTTGCCAGCTTACCAATTCTCTTTCGCATATAATAAATCTTCGATCTTTTTACTTTTCCTTTTTTGATAAACTCAATTTTTTTGATATTTGGGGAATGAAGAGGAAGAATTTTTTCCACACCAATCCCTCCAGTTGCGACTTTTCTAACAGTAAAAGTCTTTCTTGTCCCAGATCCTTTGATTGCAATTACAACGCCTTTGAAAACCTGTATTCTTTGTTTTCCTTTTTCTCTAATAATCGTATGCACAGCAATAGTATCCCCAACTTCAAATTCGGGAATATCGGTTTTTAAATATGTTTGTTCCGCCTTGTTTAAAATGTCTGTATCCATGAGTCAATAATTAAACCAAAAAATATTCTAAAACGGCTTGATTTTACTACAAAACTGCTAAACATCCAAATTTGTGCTTTGCGCAAGAGCTTTGATTTCTCGAAGTTCCCGTCTGATATCTCTAAGCATTATTTCCACACCTCTTAATCTTGCTGCAACTTTGTATTCCCGCTGATCAACACCAACGAAGTAACCGATCGGCTTTTTGAGTAGTTCGGCAAGTTTTTGAAGTTTATCAATCGGCGGGCTGATACGTCCTGCTTCATAACCCGAAATAGTTTTATCGGATACACCAAGAGCTACTCCAACTTGAAGTTGAGATAATTTTGCTTCTTCTCTGGCTTTCTTGATTGTATCTGCGAGCATTTTCATTGTATTAAACTAATAATTAAATATTTAGTGCAGTTTTAATATTGTCCCAGTCAAAACCTTTATTTTTCAAATACTGAGCCATTTTTTCTTTTGATTTGTAACGACCTAGCTTTTTGCTTATCAGGCTTTCAATCGCATCTCTTTCTTTTTCCTCGATGTTCTGCTTTGCTAGAATGTTTCCTATCAGTTCCTTATCAATCCCAAACTTCAATGCCAGCTCACTTCTTATTTGAAAAGCGGAATATTTCCGCTGATTTATTCTCGTTTCTGCAAACCAAGCTGTAAATTCTGCATCGCTCAAATATTCCCGCCCTTTTAGTTTGTCTATAGCCTTTGCAATGCTTCCAGCATTTATTTCTCCAAATCTTTTTGTGCTTTTTTCTTCCAGATATTCGCAGATTTCTTTCTCACTTCTAGGTCTTCTGGCGATATACCCTACAGCTTTATTAAAAAGATATTCAGATCTGTCAAACTCTTCTATCTCTTTGACAAAACTTTCATTAATTTCTCTACCGACATAAAGATCAAATTTTATCAAAGTATCTTCTTCAACTGAAAATCCGAACTCTTCCTCGATATCAATATTTATCCGGTTCGACTTTTTCCCTCGATAAATTCTGGTAACTTTCACTACTTTGGCAAATAATACGAATACATCCCAGGATCAGCGCTGATTTTATCAGTATAGACTTTCAAAGGATTGATTTTATTTGCCATAAGTAATGAGAAATTTGAAAATGGATCTATGTATGTATTGTATTCAATTACTTTTGCATCGCTTATGCCGGCTTCTATTTCGGCAATCTCGATCGCTTTATCAACTCCTCCTAATTCATCTACAAGTCCAAGCTCCTTTGCCCTGGTTCCGCTGAAGATGCTTCCATCTGCAATAGCCAGTACTTCTTCTCTTGTCATATCTCTCCCATTTACTACTTCATTTACGAAGCCTTCATAATAGTCATCAAGGACCTGCTCTAGTACTGCTCGATCTTCGCTGTTTGGATCAGAAAGATTCTCCATGGATTTTACATCTCCCTGGGTGTTTGTGACGGAATAGACATCAATTCCAAGTTTTTCATAAAGTCCGTCGAGGTCTGTGATTTGTGTTATCACTCCAATACTGCCTGTTAAACTTGCTTCAGATGCAACGATTTTGTCGCAGGGGGCTGAGATATAGTAACCGCCGGAAGTCGCAGAAGTTGTCATAAGGGCGATTACAGGTTTTTCCTGTTTTACCTGCTTCACTTTTTGTGCAATTATGTGACTGTCGTAGACTGTGCCTCCGGGAGTATCCAGCCTGATTATTACAGCTTTTACTTTTTCAGTAGTTCTTGCCCGCTCTAGTTTTTCAATAATAATATCTACCATGTCTTTATTTCCGCTATCTAGGGCGTCTGTATTTGATGCAATCATGCCCTGGATATCTATAAGAGCTATCGCATCTCCATCTGAACCGTCCACAACCACTTCCTCGGTGATATCAGAGCTGAGTCCGTAATCAGAAACCGCACTAGTAGCAACAAAGAACATTGCGCAGCAAGAACATAAAATGAAAAGCAGAAAAAGAATGATAATAATCGTTGTGATGGCTCCTTTTTTTGACATAGTTGCAGGATATCTAAACTTAAGTATGTGGAAATTATAGCAGTAGAAGAAATATGTTTCAAATAGAGTTCTGCTTCAATCTATCTGTCAATTGATGTAAAATACGGGTATGAAAATTGCAGTTGATTTTTTGAGCAAATTAGATGGGAGAGAAGATTTTTTTAGAAAAGATCTTTGCCATGCATTGGAAAACTCCGGTATGGATGTTTTTGAGATCCGGAGTCCTAGGATTAAAAAGGCATTGGATCAGGAGATCAAAGCTGATTGTTTTATCAGTTTTAATCTCAAATACGGCGGTTTGAAAGTCAGGACCGCAAAATATTTTGTGCTTGCTGATAACGTTATTCCTGGACGGGCAACAGTAAAAAATCTCAAAAACTTCGATCAAATAATAGTAAAAACAGGATTTAAGAAACTTCAGCTTTCTAATAAGTATGGAATTGAAAAAGATAAAATCATTGTTGTTCATGACAAAACAGATGAGTGTTTCGATCTAAAAAATATCAGCGATGACGAAAGAAATATTAGAAGAATATTGACTATTTACAGAGTAAATAAACCATTTATTTTTTTCTATTCGCATTTATATGAAGGCTCAAATGTTTCAAGTCTGATTGAAGCTTTTGCCCAGATCCATCATAAATTCCCGGACTGCAAGCTGCTTCTGGCGAGCCCTGAAATCAAAGTCGGCTGGGATAACAAGCCTCTTGGTCAATCGAAAAGAGCACGAGAAATTATCGAGCTTGTCACAAAATATAAGCTCCAGCGGAAAATCGTCTTTGCAGGACTTATCGAGGAAAAAGACCTGCCGGTCGTGATAAGGAATGCGGAGATTTGTGTGAATCTGAAAGATTATGAACATTTCCCATATTCGCTTGTTGAGCAGCTTTTTGCCGGGGCATGCATCATCAGCGCGGATAATGCGGTTTCAAAGGAGATCCTTGGGAATGCAGGCTTCGCGGTTTCTTCTAAATACGCCGATTCGATTACACAAGGGATGAAGCATCTAATGGAAGAAAAAGAAGAAAGAGATCAACTGCGGCAAAAAGCTGCGAAAAGGCGGAAATTTTTCAAACCGGATGCACTTTATAAAGAGCTTATCGAAAATATTGAGAGAAATATTCAGGCAAGAGCAAAAGAAAAAGTCCTTTTACTGGACTTTGGGGGGAAGGTTGATTTAGGAAAAATTTTGAAAGTGAATTTTGAACCCGTACAATTTGATTTGAGAAAGAAAAGGTCATTTTTTCAGATATTGAAAGACTTCCAAAAATACAGAGTCGTATTTATCCAAGGCGGTATTACAAAAGCCTGGAGTGCAAAATTAGTCGGATTGAAATTACTCAGCCGCAATATTAAGTTTATTTCGATCGAATGTCTGGAGAAAAATTTCAAAACAAAGCGCAAGTCAATTCTGGCAGGAATTCGATCGAAGTTTAAGTCTTTGCTTTATAGAATTATTCTTGAAATAGTTTTTAATAATAAATTCGAGTTTGATTATCAATATCGAGGTAGAGCAGAAATTCTGCCGGCATTTTTTGATATTGAAGAAGGGGTGGGTGAGCTGAAACTTGGGGGGTTCACCGGAATTAGTGTTGGCCCTTCTGTCAGAGGAGACGATCTGGCTTTGCTTCTAAGGGAGACTTTCTCAAATAGATGCAAGTTTCTGGTAGAAGAGGTGCTTTATAGAAAAATCAACTCGAGTAAAAATTTGGACTCTAAATATAAGAAGCGTGTTATAGAAGCAAAGCCAGCTGAAGCTCTAAACACGTCAAAAATTTATATAAATCTTGATAACAGAATTGAGCAGCAAAAAATATTACAGGCTTTTTGCACTTCGAATCTCCTGATTTGTCTAAAAACTCCAAATACAATAAACTTGATACAAGAGGGAATCAATGGATATCTTTATAAGGAGGAAGATATCCAAAAGATTGCAAAGCAGGTGAACGTGTTACTTGAGAATAAGAAGCACTTAAAAGATATTTGTAATATAAATTTAGCGAAATCAAAGCAGTACAACTCTGAAAAATTACTGAAAGAATACAAAATATTTTTAAATAGGCTATAAAACATGCCAGCAGAAGTCACATTCAAGAAAACATTACTAGATAAATTTTTCGAAAAAGTCCCTGCGCTCGTTACCTGGGGAGTGATTTTCTTTGTACTGATTGGAAGCTTCTTCATCCCAGTTGCGGTTGCAGTATTTGTGATACTTTTCAATATTTTCTTCCTATATAGATCTGTATCCTGGGCTGTCCAGTATATTTTGTCGGTTTTTAAATTGAGATCTTCAGAGCAGATTAACTGGCAGGCAAGACTTGAGGGGCTGGAAGATATTGACAAAACAATTCGTGGTCTGGAAAAGATCTATGAAACCATTAAAAAAGTAAAATTCGATGAAACTAAAAACTTGCAGGTACTTTCGGGCAAGTATAGAAGTTATGGCTCGATCTCAAAATTCCCCGCTTTTGTACAAAAGATTGTATTCAGTCTTGAAAAGGGGAAAACGAAAAGATTTATCCGGGGAGAAATTGAAAGACTGAAAGAATTAAGGAGTCTGGAAATGCCTTCTTATAAGGATCTAAATCATGTAATAATGATTCCTCATGCTAAAGAGCCAATAGGCGTCCTTGAAGAAACTTTAAGAAGACTTAAAAAGCAGGATTTCCCGACAAGGCAGATAAGTATCGTACTTGGAGCGGAAGAGCGAGATCCAGAAGGGTATACAAAATCCAAGATTTTAAAAGATAAATACGAGAAATATTTTGGTAATGTTTGGATTTCTGTTCACAAGCTCGGTAAAAACGAGATTATCGGGAAATCCTCAAATATGGCTGCTGCGGGGCGGGTTGCTAAAGCAGAAATTGATAAACTCGGCTGGGACAAAAAACTTACCACTGTCACAAGCTGTGATGCTGATTCGAAGCTCCCGGCGAATTATTTCTCGATTCTTTCCTATCAATATTTGACCAGGCCGGACAGACATTTCAAGTTCTATACCGGAGTAATTCTTTTTTATGCAAATATCTGGAGGATTGATTTTGTAGCAAGAGTTCGTAACTCTCTAGCTAGTATGTACAATGTCGCCAAGATGGTCCGGCCTGATAAATTTATCCCCTTTTCTACATACTCAACTTCGTTTTGGCTGGTTGAGCAGGTCGGATTTTGGACACCGTGGATCACACCTGAGGATTTCCATCTTTTTTTCAAGGCCAGTTTTAAGTTTTCATCAAAAGTATCCGCTATTCCGCTGCTGACAAGAATTCTTGTAGATGCTGCTGAAGGTGATAACCCCTGGGATACATTTAAAAACAATTACTACCAATCCCGCAGATGGCAGTGGGGTGTTTCGGATGATGGCTGGGTATTGAAAAATATGATTTTTGGAGTTGGGAAATTAAATTGGGTGGTATATTATCGAGGAATTCATGTTCTTGTTGATCATGTTATGGCTCCGACCTCATCCTTTTTGCTGCTTCTTGGGGCCAACCTGCCGCCTGCTCTCAATCCGCGTTTTGCTAACACAGTTTTTGGCGCGAGGCTTAGCAACGTTTCTTCGACGATTCTCCAGTTTACACTGGCGGCCTTGATCATAGTAATTATCTTTGACAGTCTAATTAGGCCAAAGCGTGATGGAGTTAGTTTGCTTCGCAGGCTGACAATTCCTTTTGAATGGTTCATAAATCCGGTTGTCGGATTGCTCCTAACCTCGGTCCCCGGTCTTGAGGCTCATACTAGACTGTTATTCGGAAGACATCTGGAATACTATCTGACTAAAAAGAAAGCTTGAAAATTTTTTTCAAATTGTAAATTTCAGTCGCAGAGTATTTATAAGTGCTTCGATAAAAATATTCCTTGAGAACTTTGAGCTCCCGTGTGTCCGGTCTCTAAAGTGAATTGGAATTTCCAGGAATTTAAATCCTGCTTTTTTTGCCCGGTACTTCATTTCAATTTGAAAAGCATAGCCATTGCTCTTTATTTCATCCAGCTTGATTGTCTCTAAAACCTTTCTTTGATAACCGTTAAACCCGCCCGTATAGTCCCGCACATTAAACCCAAGGATAATTCTTGAATACAGATTTCCGCCTTTGCTGATCATCTTTCTAACAAAGCTCCATTTTGGAAGCTGACCGCCTTTGATGTATCTTGAACCTATTACAAAATCATGCGTCTTGAGGGCTTTGATCATTTCAGATACCACTTCTGGCTCATGAGATAAGTCGCCATCCATTTGAACGATATAATCTGCGCCTCTCGCAATAGCTTTTTTGAAGCCGGCTATATAGGCGGTCCCAAGTCCGGTTTTTTCTTCTCGAGATAAAATATCAATTTCAAAATCTCTTGTGTATTTTTCTGCTTCCCGGCGGATTTCATCCTGAGTACCATCAGGAGAACTGTCGTCGACGAAAAGTATGCTCAGTTCAGTTAAATCTTTGAGACTCTCATTCGAGACTTTTTGAATTCTTTCTAGAAGGGGTCCGATATTTTCTTTTTCGTTGAAAGTTGGAATGACTAGAGTTGTTTTTTTCATGAAGTTATTTTAATGTCCAAATATCTAAATGCAGATTTCCAGAATAGTCGTAATTATCTGACTTTTTGTAATTTTTCTCAAGTTCGCCGGCTAAATCCTGATCCTCATCCCAAAGATAGATTACAAAGACTTGTTTGTAGCCAGCCACCGCAGTTTGTCTAAAATAATCATCTTCACTCAATACGGCCAGGCCTTCATAATAAGGCAGATTATCTTGCGGGTTATAAATCTGACTTCGCAAATTCGAGTAAATCTTAAAGCCGTGATTTGTATATGCGTGAGAATGCAATATTAAACTCTCTTCGCTGTTTAATACCTCAACTTGGGCTATCAGGTCTTTCATTGGAGCCTTTGAATTTGGAATGTTCCTAAGTGTAATTACTGAAAAAATGGAAAGACTTCCAATTACGAATGCGGTGAAAATGTATTTCAGAGTTTTATTGAGGTTGAGATTTAGAAGAGGTATGGTTGTAATTATGAGTGCGGGAACAATCAGATAAATAAGATATCTGATATAGATAAATGAAGTTTTGAAGCTGTAGAGATAAACTATCAAAAAATTTGCAAATATCCAAAACAATAATGCCGCGAGTTTTTGGTTGAATTTATCATTCTGTCGTTGTTTATAAATTATAATAAAACTGCCTGCTGTAAATAGTCCTGCAAGAATGTCTGAGAAATATTTTAGAACACTACGAAATAGTTCGCTCTCCATCCAAATCTGCTCGCCTGAGAATGTGTCAGTCAAAAGCTTGGCTGGGTCATTGACCGGATCAAGGGTCAGCCAGAATCCGCCTTGTGAGACAGTTTTGGACTGCTCGAGAAATACGAGAAACCACGGCAGAAATACTATGCCTACTGCAAGATACGCTAAAGCCAATGGAATATTTCTTTTAGCAGTCTGTTTGAGATCTTTAAGGTTTGCTCTTGAAGCGAAAATTATCAAGCCATTTACAAAAGCAATGAAAATAAACAGGTTGTGAGTGTAAAGGCCTAGAATTGTTATGATACTTAATAATACCCAGACAAAAGTTTTGGTTTTAGGTTGTGTGGTAATTTTGAAAACCAAATAGAGTGAAATGGTTGCAAGGAGTGAGAGTAGTGAATATGCGCGTGCTTCCTGTGAATAGAAAATCAATACTGGATTGAGTGCGGTTAATATTACAGTTAGATAAATGTATTTCCTGTTATATGGGAAAAGCTGTTTGGCAAGCAGGTATGCAAAATAGATCGTTGCCACTCCAAAAATAAATGACGGAATTCTGGCCGATAACTCTGTTAACGGGACAATTTTCAACCAGTAATGCAAAATTAGAGTAAAGAGCGGCGGAGCTGTATCAGCCGTAAGTGAGCTCCACATATCTCCAAACTGCATAGTTGCAGCACGAAGGGTAAAGGCCTCGTCCCGCCAGAAATCCGGTGCACTGATATTGACCAGTCGAAGTCCTGCTCCAAAAAGGATGATAAGACCTGTTGTAATTGTTTCTTTGTGACGTTTCATGAATTCCATTATGTTATTTTAACATCTGATAGCAGCATGTAATGATCTGATACGATTGGGTTTTTGATATACCTGGTTGTTATTGATGCGCCGGTATCCTTTGAGATGAGAATATAATCAACTTTATGATCTGGAACGCCAAATCTATTGAATCTCGCTCTAGTTAGAGCGTTTGTATAAGAAACTGTCGATCCTTGTGATTTGTCATATACAAATCTTGTATTTAATTTCGCAAGTAATTTTTCATTAATATTTAAATCTCCTCCAAGGATTACTTTTTGAGTGGGGAATAATTTTTGGAGGAATTTGAATTGAGTCTTTTTTATAAGTTCGCCGGTCATAGCTCTTGAGCAGTATAGATGGGTATTGATAAATGATAGATCTTCATTTAATTTGATTGTATGATAGCCTTTGCGGGCTATCTTCTCAAACAGTCCATATTCTGAATGCTGCGGGAAATAATTAACTTCGAAATCTGCAGCTTCTTTTCTAATACCTGTTAGAAGGCCGCTTTTATTAATAATACTTGAATTGGATTTTACAAAGGAATATCCCTGCAATCGCTCTTCAATTTCTTTGATATATCTATTAAGCCAGATTTCTTGTAAAGCGATTATATCCGGGCGGCATACTTTGATTGTTGAAACAATATTGTTCAGTCTTTTTTGGTTGTTTATCGAAAAGGGCGGCGGCAAGAGCCAGCAATTTAGACTAAAGATTTTAAGTTCCATGTGGGTATTTTAGCAGGAAGGAATATGGGAGTCGATAATAAGTGGCGGGGCACCCATTCGGGCATCCTCGGTAAATCTATGGATTTAGCGGGACTCGCGACCTTCCCGGTAAGACCGGGATGCTCTAATTAATTGAAATGGGAATAATGAAAAGAGAAAGCGGGGCTGACGAGATTCGAATCCCGATTTTATCCAAAATTTTATTTTGGTTACAAAATCGAGGATCCTCGGTAAATCTATGGATTTACCGGGACTCGCGACCTTCCCGGTAAGACCGGGATGCTTTAATCAATTGAAATGGGAATAATGAAAAGAGAAAGCGGGGCTGACGAGATTCGAACTCGCGACCTCTCGCGTGACAGGCGAGTGCTCTAACCAATTGAGCTACAACCCCGCTTTCTCTTCTAAGATTAAGTTTTCAATGTAACTTCTATCCTTCTGTTCCTTTATATGATTCTCAAATCGTACTGCTTCTGATCTTGTATTAAAATATTTTTTATATTTTAGTTCCCAAGGTGCATATTTCTTTGTATATTTTTCTCTCCCTTCGTTATGCCTTCTCAGACGATCTTTGATATTTCCTGTACTCCCAATATAATATCGGTCAAATTTTTCACTTTTTAGTATATAAACTGCAAACATGTGCCAATTCTAAAACTCGCGACCCTCCCGGTAAGACCGGGATGCTCTAACCAATTGAGCTACAACCCCAAAGGACATAAAGATTATATCAGAAAATTTTGGATTTCTGCTAATCTTTTAAGTGCAGACGAGAGGATTTGAACCTCCACACCCGTAATTATGGGCACTACCACCTCAAGGTAGCGTGTCTACCAATTCCACCACGTCTGCATATTGTTAAACAGCAGCAGAATTATACCATTTACATCATTTAGCTGAGAAGCTAGAATTAGAAGATTATTATAGTAGTTGTGGATCAGTACCCAAAACAATAAATTTGCCAAGTAATTTATTCTGGTTGTTGAGCATTTTCTTGGGTCCGTATTTCTTCTAAGGTTCCCTCGAGATCATAGTTCGGAGATCTAGGGCATCTAATAAGTTGTCCCTGCATCCCATTTTCCCGGGCGATGTCCGCAATAATTTGTGCTGGTACCTTGGGGTCAAGTATACAATTTCCCTCGAAAGGACACCCAACTGCTGAGCATTCAGGTCCAGGTTGTATACTCATTATTCTGTGATAAAAATTTCTCGATTCTACCACTATAGCTATCTATTCGTAAATAGGCATTCTATATCTCATTGAGATTTGTTCTCTTCTTAACTTTCCCTCATCTTTTAGCTATACTGCTTTCATCTATTAGTAAGTATTCTCATGAATGAAATTATGAAAAAGGTCAGTTTCAATAGGCAGATTACAGATAGAATCAAACACTCTTTCGCCTGGATATCTATAACAGTCGTAATTTCTTTGTCTATAACCTTTATTGTTTTTGCTGTTGAAAGAGATGTCAATATCCAGTTCGATTCGTTTGGAGAGATGTTCTGGTGGTGGATTGTGACAATTTCCGGACTTGGATATGGAGATGTGTATCCAGTCACAGTAGAAGGAAAAATTCTTGGTGCTCTGGTTATAGCTTCCGGGTTGGTTCTGCTGGCTATTGTTATTTCAGAAGTCGCAGATCTAATCAGAATTACATATGATCGAAGAGAAAAGGGAATAATTCGAATCGGCTACAGCAACCATGTAGTAATTTACGGCTATACATCACTGACAGCAGGAGTGGTTAAATTATTAAGAGAGCATTTTGGGAAACATCTGAAAATTGTACTGATCTCAAATGATACGGATTTTAACCCGTTCCCAAAGGAAGTTGACTTCATATACGCAAACCCAATAGATAAAGAAACATTTGTTGAAGCCAATGCAAGTGAAGCTCTGGCCTCTATAATTCTTGCCAATGATAGATTTACCGATCCTGATGCGTACTCTTTAGTGATTGCAACCGGTGTAGAAAGACACAATGCAAATGCGGTTACGATTGTAGAGGTAATGGATGACAGCTACAAGGCTTTGTATAAAGAAGGAAAAATAGAAGCGTTTATCAAACGGAAAGAGCTGCTACAGGATCTTCTTTCTCATTCAAAAGATTCAAAATTTGTCAGAATAATCGAAAAGGAAACGCCTTTGCAATTTGTTCAAGAACAAATACAGACGGAGGTAGTTTGATCCCAGTTAAAAAACGTGAGTCCGGTGGGACTCGAACCCACAACCTACCGGTTAAGAGCCGGTTGCTCTACCATTGAGCTACGAACCCTGCGTCGAAGACGCACTTCAGCTTACATAAATTCGTAAACTCATTTATTTTAGCTTCCGTGGTCTTCTCCTTTTCGGATCAAATTCCTTTTGGTCATTTGATCCGGGAGGAAAACTGTCGATTTTATCATAAAATGTGCGCCCGAAGGGAGTCGAACCCCCAACCTACGGTTCCGAAGACCGTTGCTCTATCCATTGAGCTACAGGCGCTGCATCGAAACTCTGCCTTAATTATAACACTTTTGCTTTTCCGCATCATTTTCTTTATTATGTGAATGAGCAATTTGCAGCTCGGACTATTTAATATTTTAATTTTTTTTTATGGACGAAACGAAATTCCGGAATCTGAGAATCTTTAATGGCATTATGGCCATTTTACATTTTGCTCAAGGTGTTTTAATGCTTGTTTTAAGTAATGGTTTTAGTCTGCCGATTACAACCTCTTATCTTGACTATGATTCTTTCCAAAATTCCGTTGCACCAAATGCGGTTGAGGTGGCATCTCTTCAAATTGGTCCTGTAGTAGCGGGGTTCTTGTTTATATCCGCACTAGCGCATCTCCTGCTCACTTTACCGGTTGTTTATGAGTGGTACGTTGAGAATCTTAAAAAGAAAATCAACTATCTTAGATGGTATGAGTATGCTTTCAGTTCTTCTTTAATGATTGTTATTATTGCTATGCTTTCCGGGATGTATGATTTATCAAGTTTGATTTTGATATTTACTTTAAACGCCATGATGATTTTCTTTGGGCTTATCATGGAAGTGCACAATCAAACCACAAAGAAAACAAACTGGCTGAGCTTTGTATTTGGCTGCATTGCAGGAATTGTTCCTTGGATCGTTATCGCAATGTATTTCTACGGAGCGCTTAACAATTATTCAGACTCAGTTCCAACTTTTGTCTATGGAATTTTGATTTCGCTTTTCTTGTTTTTCAATATTTTTGCTATCAATATGTTCCTTCAGTACAAAAAAATCGGGCCCTGGAGAAATTACTTGTTTGGAGAAAGAATGTATATAGTTTTGAGTCTGCTTGCCAAGTCGGCCCTGGCATGGCAGGTTTTCTCGGGGACATTGAGAGGATAGTATGTATTTGATAGACTGCTTAATTTATTACTAAGTAATTCATGAATATGTCGAAAGTGGCTTATGTAGACAACATTGAAGAGGAAACTCTCAATAATACAAATTTCCGCAAAGTTCTTTATACAGGTAAACATATGCAGCTAGTCCTTATGTCTTTAAAGCCTGGTGAAGACATTGGGAGCGAAGTCCATCACAAAGTCGATCAATTTATCCGTATTGACAAAGGAGAAGGGAAGTCTGTCCTGAATGGTGAGGAAAACGAACTGAAAGATGGCTCTGCGATTGTAGTGCCGGCAGGAATAGAGCACAATATTGTAAATACTTCAGAAACTGAGGAAATGAAGTTATATACAGTTTATGCCCCTGCAAATCATATTGACGGAAGAGTCCATGTGACAAAAGAGGATGCCATTAAAGATGAGGAAGATGAACATTTTGGCGAATAGCTATCTAGTCATTTAATAAAACCTGCTAAACGAAATATTCTAAATTACTTATTAAATTTGACATATGAGTAATGTATTTGGCGGCATTATTCTAATCACAATTGGAATCAGCTTGCTGGTAGGTTTTGGGAGTTTCTGGAGCCTGATTCTATTTATAATCGGGCTGTTTCTTCTTGCGAAAAGAAAGCCGGTTGCCGGATTCATCCTGTTATTCTTGGGGATATTTTTTATTCTTTCAGATATTCTCGAGGCAGATATCGAGCAGTACTTCTTCCCGTTGATAATTATTCTAGTAGGGCTGATTCTGATGGTGAGAAGTTTTGGGCTTTTTAAAACGCCGATATCGAAACACCACGAAGGTGATACTCTTGATGATTTTGCATTTTTCTTTGGCAATGAGAGAAAAATTAAATCACAGAATTTTAAAAAGGCATCGCTAACGGCAATTTTCGGGGGTAATAATATCGATTTGAGAGAGGCTAAGCCAGCGGGAGACACTATAAACATTGATACTTTCAGCTTATTCGGCGGTAATGAAATAATTATCCCAAAAGGATGGAAAGTAAAAAGCAGCGTATTGCCCCTTTTTGGAGGGGTTGAGGATAAGACAGATTCAAACAGTGATTCTTCTGTGACTGTATTGATAGAAGGGGTTATGATTTTTGGCGGGATTGACGTCAAAAACTAGATTGCTGGTTTAGTGGGTTTCTGTTTGAAAGACTTTGAGTTTTCTATACGGATATGGATCAAATAATTGCTTTAGCGAATCTGTCTTGCTGTCCTCTGCAAGCCAAATACTTTCCTCGTCATTTTCAAGAATCACTGGCATTCTCTGGTGAATTTTCTTTATTTTAGGGGTAGGATTGGTGGTTAGAATCGTATAGCTTATGATTGGATCTCCGTTTGGAGGCATCCACTCATCCCATAGTCCTGCAAGTCCAAAGCCATTTCCATCTTCTGGTTCAATTGAGTATTTGATCTTTTCTCCTTCCCTGTGCTCCCACTCATAGAAGCCGGAAACTGGCACAATGCAGCGCTTAAATTTAAACGGTCTTGCGAACGATGGTTTGGTCTCGATACTTTCCAATCTCGCATTGGCGAGTTTACTTGCAAAATCATCGTTTTTGGCCCACGAGGGAATCAGTCCCCATTTAGCGAGTGAAATTTTTCTGCCTTCTGCAGATTCGCGGATAATCGGCAGGAACTGAGATGGGGAAGCACTGAGATTTGGCTGCAGTCCCAGCCCGAAGGGCACAGTAGAAAACCTTTTTTCAATATAAAAATTCGTCCCGATATAGTATCTGTAGCACATATGATGATTATACAAAATACGATTCATTAGTGTCCATTTTGTTTTACTTAAGACTGCAGGCTCTTTATAATGAGTAAATATTTATTAATTAGTTTTAGATGAGCAGGAAAATTATAGTGGTGCTTATTGGGGTAATTATATTCCTTCTTGTCCTGTTGGGCGTACTTATTGCAGTTTTCTTGCTGCCTGGGGACAATGAAAAAGAGGATTTGAATGATGAAAAACAAGACAGTCAAAATAGTATTTTGGAAATTGATTATTCCCTAGAACCTGATGTGTTTGAACAGGATACCAATACTATGCCTGCCTGGATCGCAAGAGGGGAAAATGCTGATACCGGTCCATGGAACGGGGATATCTATCTTTCGAGTTCAAACAACGGACTTGATTTTACAGGTGATAAATTTTTCATGAGTCATTCTGGCGTCCCAAATCTGATAACGACCAGGGATGGAGATCTGATTGCAACTTTCCAATATTTTTCTTTTGTAAATGAGGGCCTTTTTGACAAGATTGTTTACACAATCTCTGCTGACGGTGGACAAACATGGTCGAAAATTAAAAAAGTTGAATTTAGCGGGTTGACAAGCAGCACGCAAAAAATGGAGGCGAATCCAAATCCGGTCGATCCTACTTTGGTGCAGCTAGAGGATGGCACTTTCAGATTGTATTTCACATATCAGACACCGGGAGATGCGTTCCCAAATCTATATTCCGCAAAGGCGGATACAATTGATGGGACTTTTGTCAGCGAAGGGCAACAGCTGGAGGTAAGCCAGATGGTCCTTGATCCTGCAGTCGTGTATTTCGATGGTGTCTGGCACCATTACACAGCATTCCATGAAGCGGGGGAAGATCTGAGTGCGGCGCCTGTAAGCGGCACAAAAAAGAATGTTCATTCAACATCTTCTACAGGAATAGACTTTATACAACAGGATGACGTTTATGCGGATATGACTTTTCTTGGAGATGTGATAAATATTGGGGGGAAATTGAGGTTTTATGGAACGGACAATGGAGTCAAATCCGCGATTTCGCCTGATGGGGTGAGTTGGACTATGGAGTCCGGCACTAGAGTGGACGGTGCAGACCCGGGAGTTGCCATTCTTGAAAGTGGAACATTTGTAATTTTGTATAGCAGGTAAATAGATGACGTCGATAAAAAAAAGACTAACTAAAAATGTCAGGCTGATTTTTGTAGGGTTTTTGATTTTTACTTTGTTTTTGTTGGTTTTAATCAGCTGGATTAGGGTCTTTGTCAATGATAAGCAGGATGAACAGGATGTAAGCGCAGCAGAGGAAGGGGAAATTAATTATAATTTTGATATTGATGGAAGAGGGGATAATGCAAATATTTATCTGCCAGATGGGGCGGGGCGATCTGACACAGATAGTACTTCCAGTGTTGGTTCAAATTCGCAGGATTTGGATGGAACTGAGGATGGAACTACTCCGACGCCAGCCCCGACGCCGACTCCGGCACCAACTCCAGAGCCTGAGCCGGAAAATATTGTATGCCTTGGAGACAGCGTTACAGCCGGCTATCCATATAATGGCTCTTCAAGCACCTATCCGGCAAAGTTACAGGCTTCAATTAATAGTGCTTTTGGCTCAGGTGAATACACAGTTGTGAACAAAGCCGTAAATGGCTACAAAGCAGAAAATGTGCTGGCAAATACATCCATCTGGTTGAACCAGTACAATCCAGAGGTAGTCCTTTTAATGGTTGGCGGCAATGATATAGCAGAAGCCGATATTTACACAATTAATGCAGTAGTTAATCAAACTGCTTCTGAGGTCCAGCAGATAGTAAATACCGTTAAAGCTCACACAAATCCGGATGGCAGCCATCCGAAATTGATTCTGTCGGCATTTATTCCGAATAATTTATATGATACATGGGGATCTCTGGCAATTTCTTACTATAACACTAAATTGGCAAGTTCAATTACCGGAGATGACAAATACTTCACTGCAAATTGGTCGGATTTGTATGATACATCGACTCATCAGGCAAAAACGAGTCTGATGTATGATTCAACTCATCCGAACACATCCGGGTATTCGATCATTGCCGCCAACTGGTATTCTCAAGTAGCAGGCTACTTGTAAGTAATGGTTGTAAACAACGGATTGTTTACAAATCAGTCACTTCGCCAGTTGCCAGGTTTATCTCAGATTCTCCTTGTGTTTCTGCCCAGTCTGCAGTTGAATCATATTGAATGTATTTACTTCTAATAGTGGAATCATCATCCGACCAGACAGGAGTTTGATATATCCTTTCAATTTCATAACTATTTACACTCTCGGTGAGATTCGTTGTTTCCTTTGTTTCGATGTCATATACATAAACATTATGTGGAGAAACGTCAGTTGTGTGATTGATAAAGGCAAATTTGTCACTGTTATTTGACCATACACAATTTATTGCAAGTGCAATTTCTTCTCTGACATCTGTTCCATCGGCCTCAGCGTAGTAAACCCATCTTGGGACCATATCCTGCGCTAAAAAGCAGATGTGCTTTCCATCAGGAGAAGTGTTTACTTCAACAAATTCTTCAACTCCGTCATAGTCGCCTTTGTAAATCAGCATTTCAGAAGTTTGGTCGGTTACATTGTTTTTGCAGATACTTCCATCGCAGATAACTATTTCTATTTCATCTTCTCCTATCAAGGGGAATCGATCGAAGAGGTCCGTCCTGTCATAAAGTATCAACACTCCAGCACCAACAATGGCCACCCCTCCAGTAATAGCAAGAATCAGCTTTAATGGTAAGTTCTTGAACATAATATTGTATGAATAATAATTAAATTAAATAAACTTATCTGAAATAACATCCCAGTTTTCAGGATCTTCATTCCCCAATCTCCAAATGCTTATTCCTCCAATATCGAATTGGTTTACAAGGTCAATTTTTGGTGCAATTGTATAACTATCGGCGAAATAAACTGTATGAGTTTTGTTTAAAGTATCTTTGTAGGTAAAATAATTTTCCAGTCCAGTTGAAACATCAATGGTGGTGATATTTTCTGCGGCGATGATTTCCTGCACGTCTGTATAGGTCAGATCTTCAGCTTCTTCTGCCAGCCAGTCATAGCCGTAGAAATGGACGCCAAGATGAATCTTTTCGGGCTCGATCACTGTAACAGCATAATCCAGGACATCTTCAACCCAGTCAACCGGTGCTATATCGCCAGCTTCAGATGTCGACCAATGATAATCATAAGCCATGATATTGACCCCGTCTGTAAATTCATTGAAAACCATCCAATCTTGTGCAGCAGGACCATCCCACGTTCCTTCGTCAGAAGTCTTTGCGTGCACAGCTACGGTTAAAAGTTTATTTTGTTCTTTCAAGCTTACTGCTAATTGAACAATAAAACTGGAAAAATCTTCACGGTCGGCTGTTTCAAGACTTTCATAGTCAATATCAACCCCGTCAAACCCATTTTCCAAAACAAGATTGGTAATATTTTGAACATGTTGTTCAACAATGACTGGGCTATCAAAAATCGCTTCTACAGGTAAAGGGTCCTGTTCATTTGAAATTGCGGGGATGATTTGGATATTATTATCTTTGCAAAAATCAATAATTTCCTGATCTTCTGCACCGCTGAATTTATCAATACTGCCATCAGCTTTTACTTCATACCAGAAGGGATGTACTGTTTGTATGTAGTCTTTATTTGTCTGCAGGCTTTCGAATGCTGCGTCCTGATCCCACCAGGGGATATAAGCCGAGACTTCTTTATTTAGCTGATAATTTCTAGCAGGCGGGGTTTCTTCGGATTCTTCTGCGGTTTCCTCTGTAGAAGATTTATAGTAATTTGTATAAAGGAAAATGCCAAATAGGGTGACCGCAATCCCTAAGAAGAGAGCAAATAAGAAGAGAAAAAATAATAACGTTTTTTTCATCTATTTCTTCGATCTGAATTCATTCTTGCATAAAATCAGACACTTGCCAATCTCTTTGCTATAATATTATAAATGATAATAAAGGCTGTTGATAAAAAGCAATACGATGAATTGTTTCAAAAACACAAATTCTCAATTCTGCAGTCCTGGCAGTGGGGAGAGATCAAATCCGCTGACTGGAAAGTAGAAAGATTAATTGTCGGCAATTTCCCAGTTACAATTTTTTATAAAAAATTCCCAATTTTTGGTTTCAAATTTGGCTATATCGCAAGAGGTTTCTCGGATGATATTTTGGAGAACTGGATGCTGATAGAACTTACTGAATATGCCAAAGAAGATTTGAAACTGTCTCATTTGATAATAGATCCAAATATGACCAAGGGTCAGGAGTCGTTTTCGCAAGCCGGCTTCAAAATTACTGGCAAAACTATTCAGCCAAATCAAACAAATATTATTGATCTGGCAAAGAATGAAGAAGAACTGTGGAGAGGGCTTTCTTCTTCGATGAAAAGAACGATCAATAAAGCCAGGAAAAATTGCTGCAGTGTTCAAATTGAGAGAGATCCTGTAAAAGCTCTAGAGGTCTTTCTTGAAATGAATTCAAAAATTAATGCAAGGAACAGTTACTCAAAATTTTCAGACAATTATTACAGAAGGATCTGGGAGAAATTGCAGCCAGAAGATATGGCTGAGGTTTTGGTTCTAAAGCATAAGGAGGAAAATATTGGTGCGTATTTTGTAGCGTATGCTGGAGAGTCTGCTTATGAGTGGTATGGCGGGGTGAATGATTCCGGGAAAGAGTTAAAAGCTGGACCGCTGCTTAAATGGGAAAGCATTATGGAGGCGAAAAAACGAGAGCTAAAATATTATGATCAGTGGGGCGTGGCAAGAAAAACCGGCGAAGGGACAGAAGATTTCAAGAAAAATGATCCGTTGTATTATGTCTCGGTTTTCAAAATGCGCTTTGGGGGGACTTACAAACAGTTCCTCCTGCAGCAGACAATCGTCTTTAGAGGATTTCAGTACAGGATTTATCAGTTGGGCGAAACAGCAGTCAAGCTAAAGCTAAAATTGCAAAATTTGATTAAGGGTTAATTCCTACCAGTTAATCTCTTCTTCCCTGTGCTTTTTAAGATAGTTATTTGTCTGGCTGAAGTGTCTGCAGCCGAAAAATCCTCTGTCTGCTGAAAATGGTGAGGGGTGGGCCGATTCTAAAACCAGGTGCTTGGCTTTATCAATGACAGCGCCTTTCTTCTGCGCGTATGACCCCCATAGAAGGAAAACTAAATTTTCTTTCTTTTCCGAGATTAGTCTGATAACTGCATCGGTGAATTGTTCCCAGCCTTTGTTTTGATGAGAGCCTGGTGTGTGCGCACGGACTGTGAGTGTTGCATTGAGCAGGAGAACCCCCTGGCTGGCCCATCTTTCAAGATTACCTGAATTTGGAATCTCCTTGCCAAGATCATTCTTGATTTCTTTATAGATGTTTACAAGTGACGGTGGTGTGCGCACTCCCTCTGCTACAGAAAAGCAGAGTCCGTGCGCTTGCCCCTCTCCATGATAAGGATCCTGGCCGATTATCACGACTTTGGTGCTTTCAAATGGACACATATCGAAAGCATTGAAAATCTTAGCTCCAGGAGGATAGACGGTATGACTTGAGTATTCATCTTTTACAAAATCCACAAGCAGATTGAAATATTCTTTGGAAAATTCGTCTTTCAGTAATTTTTTCCACGAAGGATCAATATTGACTTTCAAGGTAGTGGAATTAAGATGCTGGTTGATTCCTTATACTTTTGATATTCTTTGTCATTTTTATATTTTTCATTATATTTTTTTTCAATTGTCGGTATTCCAGATACAAAAAGTATCAAAGTTGTTATTGTAAGTGGCCCGAATATACCTAATAGCATCAATCCATCTAATATTGGGAATACGTAAATAAAAATCCCCCACCAGCAGAGTAATTCACCAAAATAATTCGGATGGCGTGAATACTTCCATAGACCACTTTGTATCCATAAGTCTTTATTTTTCGGTTTGTTTTTAAATTGATATTTCTGCCAGTCTGCGATTGTTTCGATCAATAGTCCCAATAGCCATATTCCAAAGCCCAAAACGTTTAGGATTTTTAACTCTTCTACTGATTGAGAACTCAGAAATATTGTAGCAGGTAATAAGATCAGCCATATTGAGAATCCCTGCAGAGTCCAAAAGGAGGCAAATCTCCAGAAATTTTCTCTAATTCCGTCAAATCTTTTGTCTTTTTTGATTTTAATAATCCTGATAAAGAGGTATCCGGCAAGGCGGAATCCCCACGTTGTTATCATCAAGGTTAAAATTATGCGTGAAGTGTCTTGGATATCACCAAAAATATATAAAAGAACAGCAATAAATACAAATGTAAGACCGTATGATAGATCGGTGACCTTATCTGTTTTGAAATATGCTGCTAAAGAAAAAAAAGTTATTTGTATTGCAAATGATATGAGCAGAGTGAAAATTATATTGTAGGTATCAAAGTCGAAAATACTCATGAAATTATGATAACATAAGAACACGAATATTGGCTATAACCAGGAAAATATTATTTAATAGACTTATAATGAAAAAGAAAAATTACAATTTGTCGATTGGAGAAATTGAAGGCTACAAAGTTCTAAAGGTGCAGATTTCTGGAACGCCAGGACTTGGCACTATTAGAGAATTGATGAATGATATCGATGCGGAAACAAAAAAGATTGGCGGTGAATACATCTCTATAACGGATTTCCGGGAACTCAATATCTCAAAACTGTTACAATCTATAATTCTTACCGGGATGGAGACTGTCTATAAAAGTCTGCTCTCTGTTGCAAATCCGGCAAAGTATTCGTTTGTGATCGTATCTGAAGATCAAAGGGAGTCGAAGTTATTTAAAGAGACGCTAAAGGAAATTAATCAGAAAAAAGGGGACAAAGATTACACCTATAAATATATTTTTGTAAACGATGAATCCGAGGTGCCTGAGATAATCAGGGAATTGGAGAAATAACACTTTGTAAATAGCAATTGATTTTAGCTCACAAACGTCAATGCATTCCCAGCTTTTCCAGCACGTCCAGTTCGGCCGATTCTATGGATATAGTCTTTGTAGCTTTGCGGTTCATCGTAATTGATCACATGAGTGACATTTGGAATGTCGAGTCCGCGGGCTGCCACATCAGTTGCAACAAGAATATTGATCTGATTTGTCTTGAAACTTGATAAAACTCGAAGTCTTTTGCTCTGTGACTTTCCCCCGTGGATCGCATCCACTTTTAATCCATTTTGGAATAATTGTTTTGAAAGTTTATCCGCGCCATGTTTTGTTCTGGAGAAAACCAGGACTTTTTCAAACTCATCTTTTTTGAGTAAATCTCTTAATATAGAAATCTTCTCAACTTCTCTTACTTTCACGATATCCTGATTGACTCGTTTAAGCGGCGATTCTTTTTCTACTTGAATTCTAACCGGGTTTTTCAGTAGTGTATTTGCAATTCTTTCTGCCTCAATCGACATAGTCGCAGAAAAGAATAGAGTCTGTCTTTCTTGTCTAAGCTTGGAAATCAAAAATCTGATATCAGGAATAAACCCCATATCAAGCATTCTATCAACTTCATCAAGAATGATGTTGTTAAATCTGCTTAGATCGAGATTCCTTCTTTCGAACAGATCCTTCAATCTTCCTGGAGTACCAATTACAAACTGTGGATTCTTTTTCAGGTTTTGAATTTGCGAGTGCATACTTGTGCCGCCAATTACTAGCGCAGAATACACATGTGTCCCTTTTGACAAATCTCTAAATGCATCCTGAATTTGCGATGCAAGCTCCCTTGTTGGAACTATTATCAAACATTTTTGATCTTGCCCTTTTAATATTTTATCCAACATCGGTACAAGAAAGGCATCAGTTTTACCTGAGCCTGTACTAGCCAATCCCAATACATCTCTACCTTCAAGGATTATTGGGATGGCCTGGTTTTGTATCTTTGTTGGATGCGTATAACCTTTTGCCTTTATATTTGTTTTTAGTATTTCGCTTACATGGAAATTGTCACATATGACATCTTCAACATAGATTGATGGAGCGACGTAGCCGGCTTCGGCTTTCGCTATGTATCTCTCGTGTGCTATTTTTTCTCCTGCGAATCTCCCTCTACTGCCAGAAGACCTTCGAAAAGGTTTTCTGCCAAATTTAGGCGACCTGCCAGAGCTATAGCTCCTGCTATTTCTGTAACTCATGAAATGAATTGTAAAAAATTTAAAACCCCAAAATAGACATCTGGGATTAAATTCTTACAATGGGAAAAAGAAGAACTCTCTTTGAATCTAGTTTGGACTGTTATTAAGAAAGAATTATAACACTATTGAGGCCGGAATACTAGTAGGGCGGTGTCTAAAGAACAATTTAACGCCTGTTTTTCAATTCTTCTTTCAACTCCGCCATTTTCAGCTCGCGGCCGATCATAAGCTCATTTATCTTTTCTAATTCCTTCAGTTTCTGCTCAAGAGCCTGACGGTCGTGAAATTGTATCAGGACTCTCCACATAAACGAAGTAAGCAGTTCAAGATTTTTCCTGTCATCATCATTATAGTTAGTTTTTTTATTCCCAACGCCAATAATAGCTACAATTTTTTTATTCCAAAAAACTGGCAGGCTCATATGTCTGATAAGGGGGAAGTGTCCTTTTGGCAGGCCCTTCTTGGATTTGGCCTTTTTGTAATCGTTGTGTATAAAAGGTTTCCTTTCTCTTACGCAATCTGCCCATATACCAGCTTTTGCTAAATCATAGTGGGTTTGATCTTCTACATAACATTTCTCAAATACATTCCCGGACCAGTTATGCAGCTGGATTTCTTTTTTGTCGTCGTTATAAAAATGGAAATAGCCCACTTCGCTCCCTGTATACTTGAGGCAGACATCAAGAATCTCATTAGTCAGTTCTTTTTCACTTTGAAAAGTTTTCTGGCTTAACTCTAGAAGAGATTCGAGAATGTGTTTTTCTTTAGGTGTTTGCATCAATTCCTTCTACGATTTCTTTAATAACCAGTGAAAATCTCAGAACCGGATTGCCATCCGTGTTATTCCACGCGTTGTCTGCGGCAGTTATCAATCCCTGATCGCCTGTTTTAACAGCGAGCGCTCTGCCAGCTTGATATTCTGCCTGTGTAAAGCCAGTCAAGGTTGGATGGGCGACTAGAAGGTCATAGACATAATCAAGGACAGCATTGTACTGATCAATCTTCGCAGCTTTTGTTTCAAAATCGGTTATCGAGTCTTGTAAAGTCTGTTTCTCTGCATCTGTGGCTGTTGTCGCTGACAGCAAATCCTCTTCGAGGGATGCCTTGTCACTTTCAAGGGTGGTCTTTTCATTTTCCAGCGTTATCTTTTCGTTTTCAAGTTTCCCGACCTCATCCCTTTTATCCATATACAAATATCCAAGCAAGGTAGTAGCAGTTACTAAAAGTAGAAAACAGAATGAGACAAATCCAATAAATAGATTTTTGCGAGTGAAAAGTTTTCCAAAAGCGCTAGACTTTTCTATAGCAGGATCTTTTTTCGCCTCTTCCATGGATAGGCAGTAATAAGTAGCAGTTACACTCTAGCGTGTTTTTATCTGTATAGCAAGAGTCTGTATGAGTATTATGAAAAATCTGATTTAATTTGCTATTTTTTTGAGGCTGGTTCCGGCTCCGATTCAGCTTTCCCCTTCTTTTTTCTAGTGGCAAGTATCAGCACAATTATACCAATCAATCCAACACCAGCCAGGCAGCAAAACGCTGCTCCCCCGATAACTACGAATGTTGCGGTATCCGAGACACACATATCCTCTCCATTTTCAATTTTTGTCTGTGAATTTGCGATAAATTGATCTATGTCCACATTCCCTGCATATAGAGCTTTCGCAGATTCAAAATCTTTCTTTGCCGAAGAATAACAGCCATCAGAGTAGTTTTGTAATCCAGAGGCCCACTTCTGTGAGGTAAGGCTTTGTTCTGCTGTGATATTGTTCTTGGAAAGTAAAGACTTAACTTGCTCCACGGAAATTAGAAAATTGAAGCTCTCTCCTCCGGGGTTGTCTCCAAAACTCCATGTAGCTATTCCGATAACTTTCCCGCTAGTATCGACGACTGGCCCGCCGCTGTTGCCATGCGTGATCCCTGCATCTGTCTGAAATGCTTCGGTGCCATCGATCAGAGATTTTTTAGCAGAGATAATTCCTTTCGTAATTGAAGGTTCCAGTCCTGACTCTACGTCTGTAAAAATACCTGTCCCGGATTCGACTATTCCTGGATAGCCAATTGCATAGACTTCTTTTCCGATTTGGATATTTTCAAACGAGCCAAGCTCCGCTGTCGGGAAATTTGAACCCTCAACTTTTAGAAGAGCAATATCTTTAGAGTCGAAATCTCCCACGTAAGAAGTATCTATCAGTGTGGCTGCTTTCCCCTGTTCTTCGACAATAGTCTGTGTTCCAGAAACTGAGCCGGTCTGAATATAATTACTATTTGTTACCGAGTCCATTTCAATATTCCCGCCTTTGTAATCTATTGAATACATATCATCGACTAGTGCATCGTAACTCCCTCCATAAGTTGAACTGAGCGCATACTGGTAGGCTTCTTCTAGTTCTGATTCAGTCGGAGTATAGTAATAATTTGATTGTGATACATAGTAGATTGCATCTTTCAAAATCTGCTCTGAAGTTTGTGCCAGACCATAATAAGCAATCAGATCATCTTCAGATTTAGCGACATGTCCATTCGTGATCAGATATCCGTCAGGAGTAATAAAAAATCCAGATCCAGTGAAACCTATTGTGAAATCATAGCTTCTTCCTGTCAGCTGCGGTGCATTGAGCTGAGTTGCGGCAGCTGATTGAAGAACCAAGCTCCCGGTTATTATATTGGTAATCTGTACAACAGAAGGCTTTACAACAAGCAGGGACATTTGATCATCACTAAATTCTGTTGAATCTCCCAAAACTTCTTCCGCCGAGACTTTCGTCGGGATTTGAACCAAAACTACGAGAAAAACAAAAAAAAGACAGAAAAATTTCTTGAGTCCCTTTGGGCAGAAAGTTCTCATGTGAATGAATTAATAAATATCAGCTTGGAAATAGTTTATATACAGCAGAAAGTGAAGTCAAACAAAAGAGAAACCCCAGAAAAAGCGATGCTTGTTCTGGGGCTATTATTACAATAAGCTGCTAGAAATTACTCTGCTGCTGCTAGTGCAATATTTATTGCTCTTGGTCCTTTTTCGCTTTCTTCAATTTCGAAAGTGACTTTATCACCAACCTGTAGTTTCCTGTCTGCCAATTCGCCTGTTAGAACTGATTCATGATAGAAGACATCTTTGTCAGAATCTTCTCGGCTTATGAACCCGAAACCTTTGTCAGTGACTGTTTTTACTGTACCAGTTACCATATAAATAATATAAAAAATTAAAATCGGGAAATTACTTGAGATTACGTGTTTGAAGACGATTGCCTGTTTCACTTCCGCATGAGCCTATTTTAGCACGAATGGGGAAATTTAGGTAATAAATCGTATCTTTGGCAAGTTAGAAAGCGTCTTGCAGTTGAAACTTCTGAGCTGCTTTAATACTAAATAGATGAGACTGCAGACCATTAAAGTAAATAATAAATTCAGCAGAAAAACGGCTAACCCTTCCCAGTTGGTATAATAATCAGGTATTTTTGTGTAAGGGTAAGCGTGATTTACTAGTGAATGAAGGCCGTAAATTATTAGACTTGATTCGCCCCAGAAAGCTAAAAGACTACTTCTGCTCAAATCTTGCGCCAATCTGTAATAAATAAATATGCTAAGAAGCGCGGATATGAAAAAAAGATAATTCGGCAGATCTGCTATGTGGCCAGAATAGTTATAAGCATACCAGAGTGTGAATGCGAACATCGGCAGCAAAAAGAAAGGGCTGATTTTGATTTCTGCCTCAAAGTGTTTGAAGAGATATCCTGCACACATAAAAGTTAATGATGCCGGAATCACATCTATTCCCAAAACAGGTCCAGGCGGCAGAAGTGATTGAACGGGGACAGTGATTATAGCTATAACTATTGTAAAAAGAATTATAAGGCGGATATCTTTCAGCCTGATTACAAAATAAAATACAATTGAGGTAAAAAATAATACTGGCAGGTACCACAAGGCCAGATTGAAAGTTGGAATATGATTGAGCCATTCGCTTGAATAGAAAAACACTATTAGTGTGTCCTTTAAATTAAACGGGATAATATACTGTCCGAAAATATATCTTACAATTATGTGCCCATATATTAATGAGAGGCAGAAGAAAATTGTGTATGGTATATATATTTTTCTAATCTTATGAACTAGATATTCAAGGAATTCTTTTTGTTTACGTCCATAAGCGAGGTAACCAGTAATCCAGAAAAATAGAGGCATATGGAAAGTATAAATATATGCGATGATAGAATTGCCGATTGGAGCAGAATTTGAATGCCCCATAATTACGAATATGATACCGACCCCTTTTAGCACATCTATAGTCTTATTGCGCATGACACTGAGTTTACGGCAAAAATTATTGAAATGGAAGTGTTCGGTAGAATCATTTGCTATAATCCGGTCATGAAGACAAAAAAGGCTGAAATAAAGCCGCTAACCAGCATCCGAATTTTTGGAGCAGTTTGGGTCTTATTGCTGCATATGTCGGCTTTGACTCTTGAGACATATCCTTTCCTGGATTTTTTGAGCCCTATTTTTATGACTGGTTTTTATGGTGTGAATTTCTTTTTTATCCTTTCGGGTTTTGTTATCTGGTATGTTTATGGGGAAGAAATGAGTTCGAAATTTTCACTCCGGGAAAATATCAAATTCATAATTAATCGTATTGCCAGATTATGGCCGGTAAATTTTCTCGCTTCTTTTTTTGTTTTAGGAATATTGGCTTATTCATATGCACATTCTGAATTCCTGCAGGTAACTGTAGCGGACTGGTATTCGCCGTGGTCTTTCTTAGCAAATATACTTTTAATTGATCAATGGAGAAGGCCTGTCATAGAATACGTATGGAATCAGCCTGCCTGGGCGGTTTCTGTTGAATTCTTCGGTTATTTCCTGTTTCCTTTTATTGCAATACTACTGGGAAGATATTTGAAAAGACTGGGGTTTATTCCTCTCCTGATTTTAGCTGCGATAATTTTATTTTTTCATAATTACGTCCCGATTTTTCATAATGAGTGGGCATACTGCTGGGTCATAAGATGGTTCTACTGGTTTATAGCAGGAGTTTTATTATCGATGGCGTATTTGAAAGCCGGCACGAGAAAACTTCATTGGATGAGTGTTCTGCATTATCTCCTGCCTGTGCTTCTGGTGCTATTTACATTGACCGGATGGAATACGATGGGGATAGAATACATGATGCCTTGCATTGGTTTCTGGATTTTCTCTCTTGCAGTGAGTGAAAGCTATTTGAGCAGAGTTCTTTCGAGTAAATTTATGATGACAATGGGGAATATCAGCTACAGTTTATTCATGCTTCACTGGGGATGTTTAATATGCTTTGCCATAGCGACATATACTCTGCATGTCGACCATGAGTATTACAAATATCTAGTCCCTGTTTTGGTCCTAGACATATTCGTGGCTTCCTGGTTGTGCTGGAAATATATTGAAGAACCTGGAAGAATAATAATTAGAAATTTTTATACAAAACTGGAAAAATTTTTTGATAGGGTCCCAGGTTTGAAATAAAATATCGGGAGTTAGCTAAAATAAGCTGACAGAAGTTTCTGATTGTTATTTTCTGTTGAGTTAAGTAAGATGAATTTAGATTAGAAAATTAAGCATGGCAGATCAAAAATCATTTATAAAAGGTGTTGAAAGGTTGATAAAACCTATAGATGTAGGGACAATCCATTTTGTGCAGGGCTTCAATGGTTTATTGCCGAAATCTATACAGGAGCGTCTCATCAAATCAACTTCGAAGAAATATCCGCAGATAGGTTTTGTAGTCGAGCCATACAGCTATTTCCTCTTTCATGAAATTAAGGATCATGAAAAAGCGCAGAAACTTCTGCCGGATGGTTTCAAGCCAATCAGATCAAAGGTATTTAAAGACGATAAAGAGCCAAAATACTACGCAGTATTTGGATGCTTTTGGGCTCACACAAGTGCTTTCTGGGGAGCCAGGGTAGAGTTTTATATCATTGCAGAAGATGAATCAACCGGACTTCTTACCTGGGTGATAGTCGGATATGATTCAAATACAATTGGGCATGATAGAAAAAATGGTTTAAGTGCGCCAAGTTGCAGTGAGGTTGTCCTTACAACGGATCATGAGGGGATACTGGCAGCTGAATTTAAAAGGGATGATGATACCAGGCAGATAGCTTTTGAAAGTGACGTGAAAAATGGGGAAATGAAGGGACTTGATCAAAGGCTCTGGCTTGAAGGGAATCTGTCTATTTGTTACGGGCGTGAATTGTCAGAAAACAAGCCGGAAGTTTTTTCATTGAAATTTGATCCGGCGGAAGTCGAGGAAGCAATCGAAATACCACTAAATAATTTGAAAAACTATTCTAATACATGGATTCCAGGTCTATTTGAGGAAAAGCCGGCAAAGCTTGTCTGCTTCCCGTACGCTCAGCATTTCCTGTCTGATAATCTTGGCTACACAAGTAAGCTGAAAAACAGGGAGGAGTTAGTTAACGCTCTAAATTCTACTGATTTCAAAAATATCAAGGCATTATCAGCAGCTTCTTTTAAGGGGCTGATTATGCTGGGGAGTGTATTGTCTGGAGGGCTGATAACACTACTGATTCTCTATATTGTTTTTGGGTAAGGGTTTTATGGGTTTTGGAATTTAATACTCAATCAAAACTATTCCCGGCATTCCGGTGCGGCATTAAACAAGTATGGAGAGATTCTTCTAATTGCATGTTATGCTAAAATAAAAAGTTTAGTTTAGATCAAATGCAAAACGCTAATTTCTATTATGAGGTGAGGCAGACAATTTTCAATGTTTTTGAGAGGTTGGTTCTTGTTGAATTTTTATTTTTCATGTTTTCTGTAGCAATAATTTTTATTGAGAATTATTTCCTGGATGTTCAAATATCCGTTGGCCAGCAGGATAGACTCAAAATTCTTGCTATTTCAAGCATTGTACTTTTTTTAATTGATATATTTATTGTAGCTTTTATTTTTGCTAAATGGGCTACTTTTTACTATATAATTATGCCGAAGAGGGTTGTATATCGAACCGGATTTTTCAGCTCTGATGAAAAGAGTTACTCCATAGACAATATTCAAAAGGTTGAACTAAGGCAAAGTCTACTGGGAAAGTTTTTGAATTTCGGGACTCTTGTCATTTATAATCCTGTACTTCAATACGATATTGTCCTTTCAGATATCTCGAATCCCCGCAAGTATCTTGAGATTATCAATAACCTTAAGGAGGAAGCAAACTCCCGGATTGGTATTTTGCGAAGATGACCGCAGCTAATGCTGAATATCCCCAAGAAAAGAATTTAAATTAAGACTTGAAATTGATTGTTTTTTAGCACAAAATCAGTATTCTCTTTTGTATTGACGTGATTGAACTCGAGCAATATTTCATCTTTGACATCATAAAAAGCTCTGAGCTTCCGCTCATCTTCTATTGCAACTTTTAGACGTTTCTCCTTTGAGATAATTTCAAAGTATATTGCTACAACATGTTTTCAACTCACTCGAGCAATCTTTTTGGGTAGTGTATTGATCTTGGCAGTCATGTATACATTCACAGTATCTCACATTATCATTATGTCTAAATTCATTTGGATCCATGACTGAAAGATCGCTAGGACAGGAATCTGGACTTTCATAATTTGCACTTCTTCCAATGTCCCAGCAGCCACCACCTGCGGAAATGCAAGCTGAGTATCCATCAAGTATCTGGGTCGGATATTGCATGCAGTATTCATAAGAGTTTAGGCAACTACTAGCAGCCCCAGAATTATCTAAAATACCGAAATCTTCGCAACTGGTAGGATTTTCTACATCCGGCAGGCTGACACTGGTCTCGACAAGTCCTCCTAATGAAATCAGAATATCAGGATCAATTACATTTGCAATATCCAAAGTCGGTTTTACTACTTCTGTTGTTTTCCCTTCTTCGATTTCAATATCATTCATTTCCACGGGCACAGTTCCATCTGTGAGACAAAGTAAATCCCATGTGCCTTCTGGAATGATAAATTTGTTTTCTTCTCCAGTATCTGGTGAGTGGGCAATTCCAAGAGGCCCATTTTCAATCTCAGATAATAATTTCTCTAATATTTCATCTTTTTTGTCATCTGAAACATCATCCCAATCTTTCCCTAAATCTTTGCCAAGCGTTTGATCAATCGCATTTGTAACGTTTTGGCTAAGGCCTAGAGTCACTTTATCCGCCTGTGAAGTATTACTTGAATCGGAAGGCATTTGATCATTTATAGTCTCGATTTTTCCATCCATAATGTCAACAAGGCCATTCTTTATGGTATCTTTTATTGGATTCGGGATTTCTCCTGAAGTTGCTGTCTTTACAACATCTACATATGCTTCAACTCCAGATTTTGCAACGTCAGAACTAATTTTTGTCCAATCAATCGCGGTCCTCAATTCGGGATCCCTGGCCATGCGTTCAACATCGCTGTCTCCCAATGTTCTGATATCTTCTACGTTTTTCAAGCCATACTCATCTAGAAATCCTTGTCTGTCGACTGATTCAAGTCCAGGATCGCTTTTGATATAGTTGTAAATTGATGTTCTCGATGTTTCAATTGATTGATGTTTACTTTTTACTAATTTCTCAACAATAGGTATCCAGTAGAAAAAACTCCATCTTTCTTTTGCATATGCTTTTCCAACCAAATCCCCTACCGGTAAATCTCCTTCATTAGATGGGTTGTCCATAAACTCATTGATTGCTTTTGCCTGACTCATCAATTCTCCTGAAACAGCATTGTACTCAGAGTAGTAGGTAAAAAACGTTTCAGCGTCCTCATCTTCTGAAGCTGCATACAATTCATAATCATAGTCTGATAGTGTCTCAAGGTTATAGTAGAAAAGCATTAATTCAGTATCCAGATCGTAATAATTCTTTATAGAAATATCCCTTTCCTGATAACCCAGATAGTTTTGATAATTTATCTGACTGCCATCTCCGGAATCACCATTTCCAGAATCAGCAGATATTAACAAAAAAGCGCCTATCCCCAAGGCAATTATTCCGCAGAGTATGAAAATAGTTATGCATGACAAAAGAATTATTTTGTTTTTTCTTTTGAGTAAATTCATTTATTTCGTTTAATAATTGATCTACACATAATGTATATTGTTTTGTTCGATTTCACAACAAAAAAATTTTTCTAACTCTTTTGTGAATTTATATTTCTCAATATTCCATACTAGCAGATGTCAATAATAGACAGGAGGTTATAAATTAATTATTATATTTATGTCTATTATTTAACATTTCTATGAATATAACCAGAAGATTTCCGATTGGTTTGGTTTTAGTCAGTATTTTGATTGTTACCGCTCTAAGTCCTATTTTATCTTTGGCACAGGAGGAGAGTGATGCAAAAGAGGAGGTGAAAATAGGTGTCTTGGCTCTAAATGGCGATGACGAGGCATATGAGGACTGGAACGATACGGCAGATTATTTAAATGGAATATGCTGTGAAAAGTATCCAGGTTCGAATAACAATTTCTCCATAGTACCCGTCGGATTCGATGAGATAGATGATTTTGTCGGTAACGAAAAAGTTGATTTCATAATTGTGAATAGCAACATATATGTGTATTTGGAGTACAAGTATGATATAGGCCGAATCGCTACTCTGAAGAAAAAAGTAGGCGATGGTGAGCAGGTTCAGTTCGGTGGTGTTATCTTTACTCGAGGCGACCACCCGCACATATTTGATATCGATGACATCAATAAAGATACTACAATTGCTGCTGTAGCAGATAATTCTTTAGGTGGATTCCTAGTGCAGAAAGGAGAATTGCTAAACAATCATGACATTGATATAGACAAATTCTCTCAAGAACCTATTTTTTTACAAAGTCACAAAGATGTGGTAAGGGCAGTAATTGAGGGTGAAGCGGATATTGGCTTTGTCCGGACTAGTACGATTGAAGAAATGGTTCTTGATGGAAATATTGAAAGCTATGATGTGGAATATCTAATCGATTATAGTAATGATGAGAATTTCTTGGTACATGAGCATTCAGGCCCGGATGAATTCCCTTTTGCTCACAGTACCGATCTGTACCCTGAGTGGCCAATTGCGAAGCTGAGATCGACTCCAAATGAATTATCGGAGAGAGTGGCGACTTCTTTGATTGAAATGGATTCCGATGATGCTGCTGCACAAAGTGCTGGTATAACGGGCTGGACGATACCTCTAAATTATCAGCCAGTCCACGATTTGCAGAAGAGCCTCAAAATTTCTCCGTATGAGAATTACGGAGAGGTCTCATTACGTGATTTCTACCTTCAGTATAGGCCTTGGATAGTTAGTGTATCCGTCATGACATTAGTTTTATCCGTTCTTTTTATTTACACGATTGTACTTTATCAAAGAGTTGTCCAGTCACAAAAAAGAATAACCCAGCTTAATGATGCTTTGAAGCAATTGAATGACGCATTGAAAATTATAAACAAGCTTCTTCGTCATGATATTTTAAATAAGCTGACTGGCATCAAGTTAAATCTAGAATCAACTGGACAATTAGAAACTAATGAGTTCATCTCTTAAGCGCATAATGTTGTGAACGATTCAATAGAGCTAGTTAAGAATATAAAGCAGTTGGAGATGGGAGTTACTGAGGGGAAAAAACTGGAGAGGTTTGATTTGAAGGAAATAATAAGCTTCGTCGCGAAAGAGCAAAAAATAAAGGTAACAATTAGCGGTGAAGGGATTGTACAGGCTGATATTGCTATTTATTCAATTTTTGAAAATTTATTTAGAAATGTCAGAGTTCATGCAGAAGTAGACAAGGTAGAGATTGATATCAAGAGAATCAAAAGGAAGATAGAGGTCCGTTTTAGTGATGAAGGTAAAGGAATAGATCCAGACATCAAGGATAAGCTGTTTGTTGAAGGTGTCAAATCTTCGACAACTGGTGTAAATGGATTGGGGCTTTACGTGGTTAAAAATACTATAGAAAGGTATGGAGGAAATATAAGATTCGAAGATAACAAGCCGAAAGGTGCTGTGTTTATATTAGAATTTGTTCGAGGAGATTAAATGGGGTGAAACCTTAGACGCATTCAGAACATACTTACTAAGTATCAACTTAGAAGATTTTAATAACAAGTTGAGATATTTATTCGAAGTGTTTTCAATCAATATACAGGGGGCAGAACTCGTCCACCCCCTATAAGTAAAGCTTTAACAGTCAGGAAGTTCCAAAAGATTATCCTTTTCTGTTCCATTTGGATCGCTCTTTAAAAAAGACTCTCCATTTGTACTTTTATACCAAAGACATTCCACTTGTGTACCTCTTGCAAGGTTTAATGAGTAAAATCTGTCTGTTGACAAATTAACATTATTACGGAAATTAGCCTTGCTAATTATTGTTCCGTAACTAGTTTTATCAGTATTGTACTGATAATGAGAAATCTCACTTTCATCTCCACCAGTTTTTCTAGTGGCTATAACAAAATAGTCCATATTATTTATGACTAAAAATTAAAACTTGCTATTCCTTGGAAAACTAAATACAATGAATTTAGAATTAAACATTTATTAAGAAAGACCTCAGAAAGCTATTTAGAGGTCTTTTTTATTTTTCGTGCATAGGCTTTTAGTATAATAAATTAAGTCACTATTACTTTACCACAAACTACACACTTTGTGTAGTTACAACACGAAATATTTACTAAACAACACATCAATGTTATAATTGTGACATGGATATTTATACGACAATTGCTTCTACAATAAGGGAAAAACGCAAAAAGCTGGGACTCAGTCAGGATGACTTAGCTAGACTTGTCGGAGTTGCTTCGACAACAATCAGTATGTATGAACAGGGTGAAAGAAAGCCTGAGTTAACTGTATTAAAAAAGATTGCAGATGCTTTATCCATCCCTTTAGCTGAGCTCATCAATATAGAAATTCCTAGAGACAATCTAAATATTGCCTTACGTTCACAGAATCTTGATTTTGATGAGGTTGAAAAAGTAAAAGACTACATTTCTGAATTGAAATACCAGAAGAGGTTAAAATCTGGTACAAAACCTAATAAGATGAGAGCTAGAAAAGAAGCTTCGAAGTTATTAAGAGAACTCAAGATAACTGAAGCTCCTGTAAAACTTTCTGTTATAGTAAATTATTTAGAAATTGACCCGATTGTTGGAGATGAGAATATCCTAAAAAAAACATCTGCATTTATAGACCTAGAGGACAAATTACTTGTTTATAAGGACTCAGACCCTGTTGTAAGAAAGAGATTTTCTGTCGCACACGAGATTGGACACTTAGTCATGGGACATGATGTGAAAAACGATATTTTTAATATTGACTCAACAGATCCAAGAGAAATCGAAGCTAATATGTTTGCTGCAGAATTGCTAATGCCTTATGACTGGGTTAAACAAGATATGCAAAAACATAGTATGAACATCGATGGGCTTTCTAGAAAATACTGGGTAAGTAAGGAAGCTATGGGTTGGAGACTCTTTAAAAGTGACGCTCTACTACTTGCTTAGCGAATCTTTAGCAGTTCTATAAAAATCCAGATATAATTGCATACATATGTAATTAATCAGGATGTAATGAACATTAAACCCAAATTAACAGCAAAACAGATAGATATACTTGATAATCTTATTGATTCTCTAGCTCTTTCAATCCCACCTCAAACTCAAAACCAAAGCGAGCATTTCAAAAAATGCGCCCCATTTATACAAGGTGAGTTTCAAGACACTGAGATATTTCCTGTATTGGAAAATCTTGAAAGTATTAGTGCTATTACAAAGCCTGATAACTCAGAAGCTTATCCTATTGATAGAAGTGAAGGACATACTCTAATTGAACTGCGAGCAGGAACATTTCTATCACACATTCATAGCGAGTATTTAAACATCAAATCCATAAACATTGATAAATTTGATATTGAAACAGTCAAAAGATACATCAATATTTTAAAACTCACAAAATATTCTCCTTTTAAGAAAGAAGAAATCCATAACTTATTAAGTTTTAAGAATAGTTCTGAACTTGGGGCATCTTCCTTTGCAGAATTTTTAGATAAATTTGATACAGATCTAATGGATTTAAAGAAGATGAAAGTAATTGATTTTGAGTATATTAATAACATGCTAAATCTCTACTACAATCCTTTAATCCTATTCCGTTTTGAAGCTGGATTAACAAATCAATTGGTTAAGTCGATTATTGCTGGTGATTTAGATGAAAATCCAGTTATTCATAAAATATCTTTAACAAAAGATAGGCGAATCCTACTTGATGGCGAACATGAAATTGGAAAGCCCAACTTTATGCAGGAAAATGATTTAGTGTTTGATTTCCTATACAACAACCCTAATAAACCATGGTCTAAAGATGAGATAAAGCAACAAGGTAAAATTTCAGTAGGCAAAAGCTTTGATAAAATTGTCGAGAATCTCGGATTTAAAGGAAATCTAAGAAAAGTGTTTTTCAATATCTCAAAAACACATATACAGTTTAATAATCCTATTACACAAAGGGATTTATTAGAACTCGGAATTGAAAAACTAGAATACTAAAACGCCCCTAAACACCACTAAACCACCCCAAATATCCCTACCAAAGGGATAATTCTTCATGCAAGCGATAAGCTCTTATTATGAAAAACGAGCAAGTCGCACTAAAACAGAAAAGACTACAAGAAGTACTAAGCAAACCAGATGCTAGTGCAAGACTTGTTACATTTATTGAAACCCTCATCAAGATAAATGAAAGAGAGAAACTTGTTAAGAACAACTAATATAATTTCAGAGATAGAGATAATTCCAGTAAAGCCAAAAGATGGTTTAATCGCATTTTGTACATTCGTTTTATTTGAAGGGATCTATTGTAGCTCAATTGCTATTTTCACCCGCCTAGATGGCTCATATCGCCTTGTATATCCCACTAAACAAAGAGGTGAAAGAAGTATTGCCATCTTTTATCCAATCAACAAAGAAATCGGAAAAGTTATTGAGGAAGAAGTAATTAGAAAACTTAATGAATTAAATGATAGACACAATAACTTTGAGGTTGGATGAGAAAAAGTTCAAAATCAATAATAAATCAAAATTCAGTATTATAAGAAAAGGTAATGGATATTATGACCGTATACATGAGGCAACCAAAAGCAAAGATTATTTTCCATCATTAAGAATTCGCAGTAGAGGTTACAGCAAAGAATATTTATACATTGAGTTTTCAGCCCCCAAATTGCTATTCGGAAACAATCTTGAAGAACTTTCTCAAAATGACATTCAAAAGCTTTTTGAAGTATTACAAAAGACACTTGATAAAATGGATGTTTATATACCACTTAATGAGCTCAATAAAGCAAAGGTTGTTAAAGTTCATTTTGGTAAGAACGTAATACTACCATCAAATATCTTCCCCTCAATGATAATTGATAAGTTACGAGGTACTAATTGGAGTAATAGGTTTAGCGGTCTTATTAGAGACTATAACAACAACGGAAGTAGTTTGAGAATCGGTAATAAATCAAGGGAAATTATTATTTACGATAAAGTTGCAGAATTAACCAAAGAGAAAGCAAATAAACAATTAGTTACTTTACTGAGAAACAATGGCTTTCAAATTTTGAGGTTAGAAATTAGGTTAAAAATGGAAAGTGTTATCTTAAGAGAATTGGCTTTAGAAAAAGATAATAACACATTAGTAAAACTCACCTCCCACTATTTCCTTACCGATTTATGCAAGTCATATTGGGATATTCTGGCTAAAGAATTAATCAGCTTTTCATATGAGGATATTTCTTTAGAAACAATCTATGCTGAAATTCTTATGAGTAATCCGAAAATGAGAATTAGGACTGTCAATAATATCTTTGCAATGTATGTACTTACCAAAGAGATAGGTTTGAAAAGGGTGAGAGAAATTATTGAATATAGATACTCAAGGGAGACGTGGTACTCACTTAACCAATTGATGAAGAAACTTCCTATAGATAAAAAGACTGAAAATTGGATAACAGAGATAGAAAGACAATTAATAAACTACAAGCCAATAAGATTAAACAATTTTACAAAGCAACATAAAATACCATATACTGTTTCATAATATGGAAAGTGTAATAAAAAAAGTTGTAACAAAAATTCGAGAAGAAAGAGAATCTCAACATATAACACAAAGGCATTTAGCCTTGATATCAGGTGTCAGCTACTCCACTATTACAAAGATTGAAACAGGAAAAACAAAAAATCCTGCCTTTTTGCAGGTGGTTATGCTTTGCAAAGCTCTAAACATATCAATTGATGACTTAATGAAATAAATGAAAATACAATTTGAACCAAACTTACAGTACCAAATAGATGCTATTAACTCAGTAGTTAAGCTCTTTGATGGAGCACCCTACATTAAAGCTGAAAATAGAGTATTCAGTGAGGTCTCAAAAAATGTATTAAAAATCACTCCTGAAAAGGTATTTGAAAACTTCAATCAAATTACTACAGAAAATTCAATTTTAGAAACATTTTTAGATAAAGATACACTAGATTTCTCAATTGAAATGGAAACAGGTACAGGTAAAACCTATGTTTATCTAAGGACAATTCTAGAGCTTCACAAAGAATATGGATTAAACAAGTTTATTATTGTTGTCCCAAGTATTCCTGTCAAAGAGGGTGTTATAAAAACACTTAAAATGACAGAACAACACTTTAAACAGCTCTACAACACAAAAGCAGACTACTTTGAATACGACAGTAAAAAGCCTGTAAGAGTTAGAAACTTTGCAACTGGAAATACACTTCAAATCATGGTTACTAATGTACAAGCATTCAATACGGATGACAGGATTATCAATCAAGAAAGAGATTCAAACCAAGGAGTTAAACTCATTGACCTAATCAAGCAAACAAATCCTATTATCATAATGGATGAGCCACAAGAGGGCATGGATTCAGCTAATATGAAGAAAAGATTTGCAGGACTCAATCCTCTATTCAAATTAAGATACTCTGCTACACACAAAAAGCAAATTAACCTGGTTTATCGATTAACACCTTATGATGCATATAATCAAGGTTTGGTTAAAAAGATAGAAGTATTCTCAATTCATGAGAGTAATATGCAGAGTAATGTACAGATTATGTTCGAAGGACTCCGAACTTCAAATACTGGAAAACCGCCTGAGGCCAAGCTAAATGTGAGCTTTGGAAATCAACTTCGGACTAAATCTATGTATTTTAAAGATGGTGATAATTTGGAAGAAAAAACTAAGAACCCTGTATACAGAGGTTGGGTAATTAGTAGAATTTTGATTGATCCTCTAGATGGTACTGAAAAAGTTAGATTCTCTAACGGAACAGAACTTACTAAAGGGAATAAAATTGGGTGGGACAAAGAAGGAATTTTTAGAGAACAAATAAGATGGACGATTAAAAAACATTTCCAGAAAAAAGAAATTTATAAAGAAAAGGACATTAAAGTCTTATCACTGTTTTTCATTGATAGAGTTGCTAACTATGTTGAAGTAGACGGAATTATTAGAAAGTTATTTGTAGAAATCTATCAAGAAGAGTTCAAGAATAAATATGGAGTTGAGCCTGATGATATAGCTAAAGTTCATAACGGTTATTTTGCAAAGACAAAATCAACAGGAGAGTATACAGATAATGAGAACTCAATGACAAAAAACAGTGAGATATTCAACCTTATTATGAAAGATAAAGAGAGATTGCTTTCATTTGATGAGCCACTTGAATTTATATTCTCTCACTCTGCTTTAGGCGTTGGATGGGATAATCCGAATGTGTTTAACATCTGTACACTAAATGAATCCGAAAGTACGATCAAGAAAAGGCAAGAGATAGGAAGAGGTTTGAGAATATCAGTTATGCAAGATGGTAAGCGATACAGAGATGCAGAAGACATTTCAGAAGGTCAAGAAGTGAATTTACTAACGGTTGTTGCAAATCAAAGCTATTATTCTTTTGCTGAAAGTTATCAAAGCGAACTTATCGAAGAATTTGGTACTAAATCACCTCTACCAAAACCAAGAGATGCCAGAAAGAACCTCAATAAAATTAAGCTTAATAAATCAGTTCTAGGAGGTGATGACTTTAAAAACTTATGGAAGAAAATATCTCAAAAAACTAAATACTCTGTTGTATTTAGAGAACCTGAGCTAGTAGATAAATGTATCGAATCACTTAACGAGATAGTAGTACAAGAACAAACTATCATTTCAGAGCTTAACAAAATTCAATCTCTATCTGAAGATGTAGGCATTACAGAAAGCTCAAGACATGTAGGAAGTGATGAAGCTGTTTCAAAGGTATCAGTTGTGAGTATAGATTTTGTAGATGAAATATCCGAACAAACTGCACTAAGTGTAAATACAGTTATTCAGATATTTGAAGGGTTAAATAATAAACATATGCTTAACAAAAATCCAATTATCTATGTAGCAGAGGCAGTTAAAAGGATTCAGCACATACTTGAAGATGAAATGGTAAATCTAGTGAATTATCAGACCTTAGGCTATAGCTACGATACTTCGCTCTTTCAAGAAATTATCGAAACATACGGTGAAATTGTTCCAGTTAAAAATGGCTTATACGATGGTGTGATTTACGACTCAGATATTGAGAAAGACTTCACACTTGGAGTTGATAATGAAAATAAGGTCAAAGCATTTATAAAACTTCCCAAATGGTATGAGATCGATACTCCAATTGGCAAATACAATCCAGATTTTGCACTTGTTTTAGAAAAGACCTCGCTTGAAGATGGAGAATCAACAAAGTACTACTTTGTAATAGAAACAAAAGGTTCTACAGAATGGAATCAACTAAAGGAAACAGAGAAGATGAAAATACAATGTGCTATTAAACACTTTGAAGCTATTGGACTAAAAGAGTACTTAGCACCTGTAGAAAGCTTTACTGATTTTAAATCAAAGGCGAATAACAAACTTAATCTTAATATTTTCTAAATATGAACAAAATCAACAAACAGTCACTCGATTTACAAGAAGAAAAGCTTAAAGCACTCCAAAGTGCTATGCCTCAATTATTCAATGAAGACGGGGTTTTAGACATCAAAGAGCTTGAACTTTTGAGTAAAAACTATCCAAGTCTTGCAACAGGTAAATATGAATTTAATTGGGCAGGTAAAATATCTGCTAAAAGGAATGCCTACAAGCCTAGCAGAGCGAATCTAACGCCTGACAAGGAGCGAAGTATAGAGTTTGAGAGTACAGACAATATGATAATAGAAGGAGACAATCTAGAGGTTCTAAAGCTCTTACAAAAGTCATATTCAGGAAAGATTAAATGTATTTATATTGATCCTCCATACAATACTGGAAATGATTTTGTATATTCAGATAACTATTCAGAAGATAAAAAAGCATATTGGGAAAAGAGTGGAACTACAGAAAATGGAGTAAAGATAGATACAAACACAGAAACACAAGGTAGATACCATAGCAATTGGCTAAACATGATGTATCCAAGGCTTGTTTTAGCAAGAGAACTTCTAAAAGATGACGGAGTTATATTCGTGAGTATTGATGACAATGAAGTCCATAATTTGAGAAAGATAACGGATGAGGTGTTTGGAGAGGAAAATTTTGTAGCTATGCTCGTTTGGAAAAAAAGGGTTTCTCCAGCAAACGATTCAAAATGGTTTAGCAGTGATCATGAATACTTACTTGTTTATGGAAAGGATAAAAACAGCTGGTATCCACAACGACTTGAAAGAACAGCGAAACAAAACTCATATTATTCCAATCCCGATAATGATCCTCGAGGTGCTTGGAATTCTGCTGCATATACATGCAATAAGAATAAAAATGAGAGACCAAATTTGTATTATCCTATTATAAATCCAAATACAGGAGAGGAAATATGGCCACGTGAGACTGCAGTATGGGCCTATTCAAAAGAAACACATCAAAAGCATTTAGAGGACAATTTGCTTTATTGGGGAAGTGACGGGAATAGTAAATCCCCAAGAAAAAAGCAATTTCTTAGTGAAGCGGAGAAGGTCGTACCTCGTTCATTTTTAGATCACTCAATTGCAGGAAGTACACAATCAGCTACATTAGATTTTCTTAGTATATTTAACTATAACTATTTCAACTATACCAAACCAGTCCAGCTATTATCGCACCTATTAAAACTTTCCTCTGATGGTAAAAATGACGATATAATTCTAGACTTCTTTGCAGGCTCAGGAACTACTGCTCATGCAGTAATGGAACTAAATAAAGAAGATGGTGGGAATAGAAAATACATACTAGTACAACTTCCTGAACTTACAGATGAAAAGAGTGAAGCGTACAAAGCAGGATATAAAACAATATCAGATATCTGTATTGAAAGAGTTAAAAGAGTTTCGGAAAAAATTAAGAAAGAAGACGAAGGGAAACTACTCAAAGATGGTAAAAATCTCGATTTGGGATTTAAAGTATTCAAATTGGCTCCTAGCTTCTTCCCTGAAAATCAATTTACACCTGATCCTGAGAAATCAGAAGATGAGAATATGAAAGCTTTTGAGGAGTACTTAGAAAAAGCAAAGTCTCAAATGAAGTTTGAATTTGAAGAAGAAGAGTTACTTTATGAAATCGCTCTAAAAGATGGATTCAAACTTACTTTCAATAAAGAACTAATTGAAGAGATAAAAGAAAACAAAATATGGAAGATTTCAGATGGTGAGAAAGAAGCTCTAGTGTGTCTAGACGACACGATAAGTAATTCAACACTAAAGATACTGGAAGGCATGAAAGACATGCGATTTATATGCTTAGAGCGGGCTGTAGACACTACAAAGAAGTGGAATCTAAAGAGTATATTTGGTCAAAACCTTTGGGTAGCATAATTTGATTAATAAAATAAACATGGCACGAGCAAAAACAATACAGATTTTTCTTAAAGACTCTGATCCTAATGGAGTGAAAATCGCTGAATTATCTGTTAGTACAGCTAAAGTCTATGTAATCCCAAGGAATCAAATTAGTTTTGCAAATACAAGACAAGACCTTACATCTCCTGCTTTGTATATGTTATTTGATGATGAAAGAACAAGTGTTTACATCGGAGAGTGTGAAAATTTTATCCACCGAATAAAAAATCACGAGGTCAATAAAGATTTTTGGCAATGGGCAGTAGTAGTAGTATCTTCGAATGGAAGCCTAGATAAAGCAGATGTTAAGTTCCTTGAATCATATGCAGTAATGAAGGCAATCGAAATAGGAAGATTTGAAGTGCAAAATAGGACAAATCCAAACCAAAACAACCTTCATGAATTTAAACAGGAAACAATTCTAGATTTCTTTGATGACGTTGAACTACTCGTTTCTACTTTGGGCTTTAACCTTTTTGAGCCACTTAAAGATGAAGGTGATGTAGCAATAGAAGAAAAGCCAGTAAAAGAGCATCAGACAAATGCTGAGAGAGTTTACGATACAATCGTAGGACCATGTAAAGGAGAGGGAAGAATAAAGGCTTTCGAAGAGAAAAATGCTTGGTGGGCTGTAAGGATAGGTCAATCAAATATTGATAAATTAAAATACGTTGCACTTTACGAAGCCGCCCCAATCAGTAGTATTAGATATTATGCAAAAATTACCAAAATTGAGCCATTTGAAGGTAAACCAGGAAAGTACATTATTCATCATGATGGAAACATTCAAAAACTTGAGAATCCTGTAATCTTAGGTGATACCCCTCAATTAGCTCTCTATGGTCCTAGATACTACAAGTTGGAAGATATCCTGAATTCGAAGACTATGGCAGAACTAACAAATAAGACTTATGGATCAAATTATTAACAAACATGAAAGCAATTCTTTTAGCTAGAGTATCAACAGACGAACAAGAAACAGATGGTCAGCTGTTGAAGTTGAAGGACTATGCTGAAAAAGTGAACTTCACATATTCTGAACAAGATGTTTTTGACTTCCACGAATCAGCTTATAAAACTCAAAGAGAAAAGTTTGATGCAGTAATTAAGCATGTTGAGTCACAAAAAGAGAAAGTGGCATTGGTAGTCGATAAGGTAGACAGACTACTAAGAAATTTCATGCACATAGTCCCTATACAAAGGCTATTAGACGATGATAAAGTTGTACTACATTTTTCATCTGAAAACTTGATTATTGATAAGAACTCATATGCTACAGAGAAATTCAAATTTAACCTTGGGGCATTACTCGCTCAATATTATTCGGATGCTATAAGTGACAATGTAAAAAGGAAAATAGATGTAAAAGTAAAAAGTGGAGAAATACTTACTAAAGCTCCATTTGGATATAAAAATATAACTATTGATGCAGATAAAGGCATTAAGACAGTTAAAGTAGTACCTATTGAGGCTATTGTTGTTGCAAAGCTATATGAATTATACGCAACACAAACTTACTCAATGAGCCAACTATCAGCAAAAATACTTGAAGACTATAATATAAAACTTGGTAAATCCATGATAGGTAGAATACTTGGAGATAAGTTTTATATAGGCATTGCAACCTACAAAAAGAAAAATCTTGAGTATCCACATATCTACGAAACGATAGTATCTGAACACTTATTTAATCAAGTACAAGATATTAAAGAAGGACGAACAAAATGGGATGGAAAAGAAAAATATAGGGGCAAGGAGTTCCATTATAGAACATTAATAAAATGCTCTGTCTGCGGTTATACATTAAGCCCAGAAGAACAAAGAGGGAAAAACTATTACAGATGTACACAATACGGAGGAAAGCATGGAGCTCAATATGTAAGTGAGGAAATTCTTAAGAACCAATTTGCCAAAGCTTTTAAGAATATCCAACTTGATAAAAATACTGCAGAAAAAGTACTCAAAGACCTAAGAGATTTAAATGAGACTAGCTACGGTATTTCAAAAGACCTGATAAAACATCTGGTTTCAGAAAGAGAGGCTATTAATAATAGAATGCTAAAACTACTAGATGATAAATATGATGAAAGTATTACTAATGAATTGTATGAAAAAAAGAACAAACAGTATCAATCTCAACTAGACGAAATAGAAAGGAAATTAACCAATGTACAAAAGGTCGATAGAGCCTTCTATGTGACCGCAAACCTTATTGTAGAGCTGGCTAAGCATAGTGCAGAGTTATTTAAACGTTCGGAACCTCATGAAGCTCAGCTTTTAATCAAGACTGTACTTCAGAACGTTACATGGGATGGCAAAAAACTGCACTACGACTACTTAGAACCGTTCAATCTACTTGCAAATTTGGAAGATAGTACAGTATGGGGTGGTAGATGGGACTTGAACCCACAACCCCCGGTACCACAAACCGGTGCTCTAACCAATTGAGCTACAACCACCACTGATGTAATTATACCAAACAGCGTGAGAATCGGGAAATTCTATTGCGATAAAGAGTCGATATTTGTGTACACAATCCCCTTCAATGCCTGCCCTTTGTAAGCGGTTTTGTGTTTATCAGTAGCTTGGATCTGAATTCTAAACTCCGCGTTTTCAAGGCCTTCGATTGTCTTGATCTTCGGATTTATTGTAAAAGTATAATCCACCTGTCCTTTGCCGGAGCTGACTTTGATCACAGTATAACCATAACCGTGATTACTATTAAGATATGTTTGATAGTAGTGAGAATGTCCGTAACGATCACCGTAGTTAAAAACAAACAAGTCAATCCCATATTTTGCTTTAAAGACTTTATTGGCTTCATCCATTGTTCCTCCAAGAGTACTGATACTCCAGCAGAGGCCGGAGCCGTAGTAGTATCCTGCTTGAGATTGGACGTATCCTCTTTTTGGATTCAAGGTAACGTAGCCGTCTGCAATGACGCTTATTCTGTCCCCCGGCTTGAGGATAGGCATGTCGTTCAATTCATCAGCTCCGGCTTTTCCATTCTCGTATTTACCCCAATAAAAGTCCTGCTGGAGCAAGGGCAGATCAAGTTCTGCTATCACATGGGTAATTTCTGTGAAATCGGCGCTGATTGAGGGAAGTTCTATTGGGACTTCAGGCGGTCTTGCATCTAATGTTGCGTCATCAATTTCTCCTTCGACGTAAACCGGCCCTTCTTCTGTTCTTACCGGGACGCCGCCAAGATTTATTGGAAGTAGAGGTTGAATTATTAAACTCAGAAACCCGAACGCTGCTAGTAAATTCATTTTTTGTTTGGCAGTAATATGTGCGCCGAACAGGACTCGAACCTGTAACCTACAGCTTAGAAGGCTGTTGCTCTATCCATTGAGCTACCGGCGCCACGTCGCAATTTTAACACAAAAATCCGGACATTTGCCATTTCTTTAGATTTCCTGTTAAATGTTATAGATACATTTTGTTGAGACATCTTGCTATGAACAAAACAATCACCATTATCCTGATAATTGTAGCTCTTGCACTAGGAGCTGGAGCAATTTATTTCGGATATCAACTGACACAGGAGGAAACGCCTACGGAGACGACCGAAGATACTTCTGTTGCTGGACAATGTAATGCAGGATGTGGCTGGTGTGTTGAAACTCAAGATTGCAACAAGTGTTGTACCGGTGGGGATTGGGCAGATGGAAGGTGTGATACCACGGATGAATGGATGGCAGGCTGGTCTCAATGTCAGGGAACAACCTCCTGTTATGCAACAGTTAGCGGTGATGTGACTTCATTTTCTTTAAGCTCTGGCTGTACCAGCAGTGTAAAAATCAAGAAATTTAGAAGAGCATATACTGGTACAAGTCATACATTCTACCCAGATTGTATTACAGATGCTTCGAACGGGACAAATTATGCCAATGAAGATGGTCAAGCTGGAGCGACCTATAGAGCATATTCTCCTGGCTATTGCGTACAAATCGATGCTGATGGCGGTGGGGTAAATACGGGTGTTTGCCGGTGTGTGCCAGCAGAGCCAAAATGCGGAGATGGCAAGATAAATCAAACCAGTGAACAGTGCGAAGTCGGAATCCCCTGCACGGGTACTTATGCTGGTAAGAAATGCAACACTACAACATGTCTATGTAAAACAGTTACAACACAAGCAACTTGCGGTGATGGCGAGATCAACCAGGACGACGAGGAATGCGAGGTTGGTGTAGACTGTGAGGAGGGATTTACTTGCAATACGAGAACCTGTCTTTGCGAAGAGGTTCTTGAAACGTGCGGCGATGGCACTCTTGATCCGGGTGAGTACTGCGATTATGCAGCAAATCCTACTGGCTGTTTGAGTGGCGAAACCTGCACTACAACATGCAGATGCGAAGCATATATCCCGGTTGACGGCGGACTTCCGAAAACGGCAATAATTGATGATAAAACAGACGAATTACTCTATGCTGCCCTTGCAATTGTTGGAGGATTATTCCTTCTTCAATTCAATATAAAAGGATTTGTCATTGATATGTATGAGAGGACTAAGCAGGCTAGAGAAAACAGGGCAATTAGAAAAAGAGAGAATTTCGAACAAAAAGTGGGGAAATAAATCGATTTTCCACAAAACTCCCATCAAATTTCCATAATCCGGCAATCCTTTTTTGCTAGACTTGTTCATGCTGGACACCAAACAAAAGAAATTTCTGGGAAATCTTGGAGAAGAGCTGTGCTGTGACTACCTCGCGAGGAAGGGTTATCAGGTATTAGCAAGAAATTATCGCAAATGGGGCGGAGAAATCGATATTATTGCAAGAGACCGGGAGCAGCAGGAAATTGTATTTATTGAAGTCAAAACAAGAAGAGATACACATTGGTTTGATCTAGATCAAACAGTAGGAGGTGAACAGGTATATCATATAAAGAAAATCGCCAAGAGGTTTCTATTCGAAAAAAGTTTAGAAGATGAAAATTGGAGAGTGGATCATGTGGCAATATTACTTGGAGATGAGAATGAAATTTTGAGATTGGAACATTTCGAGGCAATTTAGGGTTTAAAAAAAGACCTTCAGTCTTCTTTCTTCTTCTCAATGTTATCTTGAGGTTTAGTGGTGTTTACGATTTCTGCAAATTTATCCAGGCGTTTTTCATTAAATGTCTGGAGTTCCTCGATAGTTTTCCCCTGCCTGCTGGCGATATTCTTGAGCATGACCTTCTCAATGTATCTCAATCCATCATAATTAAATATAGCGCCGACATTGTAAATCTCAAAAGTGTCTCTGATTTTGTCCGGGAAAGAAAGCATTATTTCTCTTTCGTAGCTGCCACCGGCTTCAAGTGCTGAAACAAAAATGTAAACGTCCTTTTCCAGGAGTATATCTCTGTTTCGAATAATAAAATCGATGATATCAGGATCGGCCTTCTGTCTTCTCATATAGGTGCCAATCACAACTTTTTCAAATTCACGGATTTTTATATTATTCGGGCTGGTAGTTTTTATATTTACTATTTCGAAGCTTCCGTCAAGTTTATCTGTAAGCTGACTGGCGAATTTCTCAACGTTTCCAGTATTACTTGCAAATAAAATGATTCCTTTCATCAGTAAATTTTTCTAACAGATAGAGACTACATTACCATTATATACTAATCCTCATGATCTATCAAAGAATTGCTCCCGCGAATTATGGTCTACTTTTTCAAGTTTATCCGCCATCCCTGTAAATACAGGAGCTGCCTTACTCAATCTGACAAGCCAGTCATAGGCAAGCTTTCTATACGAGATATGTCCGCCATTACGGATTCGAAGATGGATCAAATACTGCCAATCATCAATCGATCCATAAAGCCTGTATCTGCAGGCATGTGCATGAGGAAGAAGATATCTCGTATACTCAAGTCTCAGATCTTCTGAGATTTTTCCCTTTGCATTTAAAGACCAGTTCTTAAGTCTTTTGTATGTTCGATCGAAACGCTTTTTATAATCAGCTCTTAATTTTTCAAACGAGTTGATTTCGAGGTAATCACAAAGGAAGAAGCACTCGGACTCTTCTCTTCCAAGTTCGGCGTCAATATCAACCCAATCTTCAAGCAAAGGGAAAAATCTTTCCAGACTTCTGTGGCGGTTGATATCTTTGAGTACACTTCCATAGTCGCCAAAACCTTCGATTAAAATTGCCCCGGTTTGAGCGATTGTCCCGATTTGATTGTGCTGGTTGTGGTATTTTGAGAGGATTCTGCCGATTTTTTTGAGTGTTACATTATCAAGTTTGAATTTATCCACATCTGCAAGAGGATTTATCAGTAAAGCATAGTGTCTGCTGAAATCTCTAATCGCGGAATTTCCAAGATTTACTTTTGAGTTGCTGGTCTGAGGAGTCTGCAGGCTTAGATTTTTCTTTGGAAGGGATTTGTTTCTAATAAGCTCTAGTATTTCTCTCGTCGAATTATTTCTAGTTTGATTTGCCTCTGTGTGCCTGATCAATCCATCTGCTTCCGGAACGTAGCCTTCTTTTTTCAACTCATCGTTTCCTGTCAGCAGAACATAGAGCATTTCTCCAAGTTCTCTTGCGACCCCAAGATTGCTTGCCCGCAAGTAGCCGATAAGCTCTGCCCAGCTTCTTGCGGACATTGAGAGTGCTAGGCTTGTTTGCAGCCCTATTGGCAGAAAGAATCTTGCTGTATCGAAAGTCCTCGCCTGGAGAGCGCCTTTCTGCATTTTATCGCCCTTATCTGGCTTGAATTGCTTTTGTAGAGCTTGTTTTGTAGGCTCCATTACTTCCAGGTAATTTTGCATCCACAAGTTAAATATTTCCTCGTATTCTTTTGCAATCTCAGGATCTGTCCCTTTTGGCATTTTGGCAAATTCCGGCTCTTGAAAGTTCTGGTATCTGGTAGATCTCTCCTGGCCTGCGTGTACCGGGTTCATGTAAAACAATTTTTGAGCAAGAAACATCGGAATATTTTCTATACAGACAAAAATTCCTGCCATGTCGCCTACTGATTTGTGTCCATATCCTTGAAATATCATCTCGAGTTTTTTAGCAGCATCTGTCTTGCTCTCCATGATCTCTTTTGCGATATCAGTTATTGAATCTGCTGATCTGCTGTATCTTGCACCAAGATAGGCATTGATGGAAGGCTGCTTATTTTTCTCGCTTTGCAGAAGAGTATGCACCTTGATTTGAGCATCCTTTGATTCGAGTGATGCAATATTTAAAACTTTATTGAAGCTCGACTTTAATTTCATAAAGTTTGGGGTAAGATTTAGAATCTTTGTGCTCTGATGATATCTTTTTATTCCTCATCCGTCAAAAGATGTAATTGATTTATCGTTTTAGCGTTCTAATAAATACTCTAGCTATTTCTGCCTTTGCTTCTTGTGTATGCTTGGTTTTACTTGTTACAACAGGCTTTTATGCACAAATATCAGCGAAGCTTTGCTTCTGAGCAGATAAAGGTGCTTGAGCGGGAAATGCGTCCTTCAAAAGAGGTCGAGGCAAAAACGCATTGTCCGGAGTGCGGCAACCAGATCTTTTTCCTTGAAGCAGGATTTCTATGCCCAACCTGCGGCTATTCAATGGAGACGGTTTATAACTGAGTTTTATAATTATTTCGGGAATAAATTCTTGTAGAGTTCTTCTACGGTTTGTTCAAATTCATTTAAGCTTCCAAAATTATCAATATAGCTGATTTTTGTTCCTCGCTTTTCAAAAAATTCTTTAAACCAGGTAGATTCCCAGCGCTTCTGAAATTTTTTCTGCATTTTGAGCTTTTCAAAAATGTCATTTTCTTGTTCTTCTCTTACAAATAACCACTCTCCGACTTTTTTTGGATCAACTCTATAAATAATAATTTCATCAGGTAAGTTTTTTAGGATGTACTCATGATTTGGATGATTTATAATTGTATCAATATCAACTGGTTTATGTTCTTGCACAGGCTGCTGTATTAACGTTGTACTGATAGTTCTTTCCTGAATGACTATTCCTCCAAGTTCCCTAAATGGTACAAGTACTCTCTTGTATAAAATTAGCCTGTCTAAAGAATAGGCGGATAACATATTCTCCCCGGTATAGTCCCGGCCATTATCATAAAACATTTCCTGCCTAATGGCTGCTCCCACCCAACTATGCGTGGGTTCGGCTGATAAAATAACTTTGTACTTTTTTAGATCTGAAGCTTCTGGAAGATTGTTATATTTACGCATATGATCACGAAGATCATATACTTCATTTTTATTAAAATATTCTTTTGCATAATTAACCGCAACGCCCTTTCCGCAGCCATTTAATCCTTCAAAGACAATGAATTTCCCTCTTACTGGCATTTAATTTAATTCTAAAAACTGTCAAATCTTAGTGTTATAATTCCTGTATGTCAATGGAGAAAAATAGTAAACAAAATAATAACTTCTGGATGGAGCTGCCAAGGCCATTTTTTGCCCTTGCTCCCATGGATGGAGTAACTGATCTGCCATTCAGACTGATTACAAATAAATACGGCAATCCGGACCTTCTAGTAACTGAATTCGTACCGGTGGAGGCTTTGATCCGCGGCATTAAGAAAGCATTCGAGGATTTGCGATACGAGGAGAGCGAGCATCCAATCATCGCGCAGCTCTACGGTCATGAGCCCGAGCTTTTCTACTTCTGCGCGCAGATAACAGCAGAACTTGGCTTCGATGGAATCGATATCAATATGGGATGTCCTGCCAGAAAAATTGAGCAGAGAGGTGCAGGCGCAGGACTTATAAAAACTCCAGATGTTGCAGGCAAGATTGTCCACGCAGTGAAATCGGGAATTGATGATTGGGTGGAAAACGGAATCAGCTGGGACAATTTCCCAAAAGAAGCCAAAAAAGGAAGAATCCAAAAGAAATTGCTTGAAGCAAAGGCCAAAAATCCAGTCCGCACACAAATCCCAGTTTCAGTCAAAACCCGGATAGGCTACGATTCCCCGGATATCAAAAACTGGTTTACTGCTCTGGCAAAGATGAATCTGGATGCTGTCTCTATTCATGGCAGAACGCTTCGTCAGGCATATCGCGGCAAAGCAGACTGGGATCAAATCGAGGCAGCAGCGAAATTGATCAAACAAATCAGCCCGCAGACAATTGTCATTGGGAATGGGGATATCCAAACCCGTGAAATGGGGGCAAAGTACGCAGAGAAATACTCCGTCGATGGAGTTATGATCGGCAGGGCTGCAGTCGGCAATCCATGGGTGTTCAGTTCAGCTCCAAAACCCGAGGGGAAAAAGCTATTTGATGTGATGATCGAACACGCGCAATTTCACTACAAATTGAAAGATCCCAAGGCTTTCGTTCAGATGCGCAGAATTCTAGCTGATTATATCAAAGGAATTGACGGAGCCAGGGAGCTGAGAGCTAAACTTGTAAGGGTAAATAGTCCAAAGGAAGTCGAAAAATTACTCCTCCTCGTCAGGTAATTCAAAATCACTAAGCCCATCGTCGTCCTCGTCTTCATGTACGGGGTCAATCTCTGGATCATCCTCACTTTCCAGTTCAGCAAAGCCGATATTTTCTTCATCGACGAAAGGTGCTTCATTTAAATCGCCAAAGTCTTCCTGAACCGCATTGGTATTATCGTCCTGGTCGCTCATTTAAATTTCTTAATGATTAAAGTTGGAGAACCTCCTGCTGCCAGCCATTCTCCGCAATTTCTGTCAGACAATTATTACCTAAGCAAAACTGAAAAGTCAAGAGGTTTCTTATGTTATAATTAAATCAGCCTATTTAACATTTAAAACACTACAAATGAGTGACAATTACACATACGAAATAGAAAATTTGACCGATACTAAATACAAAATATCTGTAAAAATAAAAAAGGAATTTTTCGCGGAGCAGAAAGAAAAGGCATACAACAAACTCAGCAAGACTGTCGAGGTCAAAGGTTTCCGTCCAGGCAAAGCTCCAAAAAATGTGGTTGAAGCAAAACTGGGAGCAAGCATTTATGAAGAAGCAATAAATGCACTTTTCCCATCCGTAGCACTAGAAATTGTCAGAAAAGAAAAGCTCAATCCAGTAGGTCAGCTTGAATACCACCTGGAAAAAGTTTCAGAAGATGACGGACTGCAGTATCATTTTGAATTTGAAGGGATCGGGGAAGTCAAACTCCCGGATTTCTCAAAATTGAAAGTTAGGAAGGAGAAAGCGGAAGTCACTGCCAAAGAAGTCGATGCAGTTCTGGAAGATATGTTGAAACAGGGCAAGGAAAAAGCTAAGCAAGAAGATAAAAAGAATAAACCAAGTGATGAATGGGCAAAAAATCTAAAAATTGACGGAGTAGAAGATGTAAAAGGCTTGAAAAAAGTGATTGAAGAACAGCTAAAACACCAGAAAGAACATATGGCAGAGGATAAATACGCTGCGGAACTCATAGATGAAGCAGTTAAAAAGGCTGGAATCAAGATCCCGGAAATTCTGGTCGAAAAAGAAATGAAAGCCAGAGAAGAGGGATACAAAAAAAGAATTGAAGAGCTTGGACTTGAATATGAAACATTTTTAAAGACAAAAAAGGTCAATCTTGAAGATCTCAAGAAAGACTGGAAAGAAGAGGCGGAAAAAAGAATTGGCAGAGAAATTCTTCTAATAGAAGTTGCAAAAAAGAATGAAATAAAAGTGAACAAAGAAGATGTTGACGCAGAACTTGCTGTAATCCAGGACCCAAAGCTCAAGGCTCAATACGATACTGAACAAGGGCGGAACTTCATTGCCTCAGTGATTATTCAGCAAAAAGCAGTCAAGCTCATCAAAGACCAGGTGAAATCTGTATAATATCTGCATGATATTAAAAGAGCTGAAGCTTAAAAATTATAAGAATCTTAATACCGGGTTCAATTTCCAAAATGGAATCAATATCCTGATTTATCCAAATGGATGGGGCAAAACCAATCTGCTTGAAGCAATAGACTACCTTTCTTCACTCAAATCATTTAGAGGGCTAGGTGATAGCGAGATGAAAAATTGGGAAAGTGGGGACGACTATTTCAAAATTCATGCGAAATGTCTTTTAGACAAGCCTGTGGAGCTTGAAGTTATAATCAGTTCCGATCCAGGTAATTCTAGAGCAAAAAAAACAGTTAAAATCAGTGGGGCAAATACAACTCCCAAAAAATTTAGAAGCCAGCTTGCGACGTTTATGTATTCACCGCACAATGCGGATATAGTCAGCTCAACGCCTGACATCAGAAGGAACCAATTTGACCGTTATATTTCTGAATTTGACGCAGATTACGACAAGATTCTCAAAGAATACAGATTCGTTCTGAAAAGCAGAAATAAGCTTTTAGCAAGAATCAGCGAAGGAAGAGAAAGTGAAATGCAGCTGGATTATTGGGATACCAGATTTGTAAACCTTGGCGAAGAGATCCTAACAAAAAGATTGAAGTTACTTGCTGATTTAGAAGAATACATTTATTTAGCCTCAAAAGAATTGTATAAAAATGGCTTTGATCTGCGAATCAATTATAGTTCCAAGGTGGTTGAAAACCAGGTTTTGAGAATGAAAGAGAAGCTTGCTTCCGGCAGAATGAAGGAAATCCAAGCTGGAATGGGTCTTTATGGGCCACATAGAGATGATTATGAATTCCTTTTAAACGGTAATTTACTTCGGACTGCAGGATCGAGAGGTCAGCAGAGAATTGCCGGAATTATTCTTCTTTTTGCTCTAAACTCGCTTTTCAATAAAGACTTCTCAGTTTCTCCGGTTTTACTTTTTGACGATATTTTTTCTGAACTTGATGAAAAACACAGGGTGAATATTGAAAATTCTCTGCTGAAGCTCAATAACCAGATATTTATAACAAGTTCGCAGAAAGAATTATTTACTGGGAGTTTCTTAAAAAAAATAAATCTTGTTTAGCTTCGCAGGAACTCCTCGATATCACCGGATTTTAATTTCTGATAGATATCGATTACTTCGTCTCTTGTCACTGAGCCTTTGCCGGCAAATTTAGACAATTCTTCAGGAGAATTTACATCAATATTTATACTGCTTCGCTGGCTGGCCATCATATGAGGGGCCGGAGCAACGACATTGAGCATGTACGTATTGTTACAGTTTGGGCATTTAAGGTGGAACACCGCTTGATTCTGTTCTTTTTTAACAAGATTGAAATTCTCATCTTTGTACTGTGTGCCGCATTTCTCGCAGTATTTTGGAGCAACTGCACGGGCCTCTTTTAGGGCCTGGTCTTTAAGCTCCTGTTTTTTAAGGTCTGATTGTCTTTTAGTTGTGTCTGAAATGTTTCTCATCTGTCAAAGTATAGCATAGAGTGCTAAGCTCGTTCAATCAATTAAGCGCTTTCTTTATTGCTTCCAGTCCAAGCATAGCGCATTTAAGCCTGGAAGGAGTGATTTCTATTCCGAGGATTTCCTGGAGTGCATCTTTATCTAATTTTTTAACCTTTTCAACTTCCATGCCGATCAGTTCTTCGCTAAGTATTGAAATGCCTGCGACGCTCATCACACATCCTGCACTTTCATGTCTGATCTCTTCGATTTTCCCGGCTTTTATAAGGAGGCTTACTTTAACCTCATCCCCGCAAGTTACATTTGAGCACTCAACTGTATTTGTGGCTTTTTTAAGTACCCCGACATTTCGGGGGTTTTTGTAGTGATCAATTAGATTTTGACGGCTGATCTGGTCATTCACGTAAATATTTTTACAATTTCATTTAATCTTTTGGCAAGCTTATCAACATCGTCTTTTGTATTATAAACGGCAAAGCTTGCCCGGGTTGACGCGGGGATTTTCAATACTTCCCGGTGCAGAATCTGGCAGCAATGATGGCCGGCTCGAACCGCAATATTTCTTTCGCTTAGCATCTCTGCGATATCATGAGGATGAATCCCCTCAAGCTGAAAACTAAACACGGTCCCGGCATCAATTTCTAAATTTGGGTGGAAAAGTTTCAGGCCTTTGATCTTGGACAATTCTTCAAAAGCGTATTTGCGAAGTTCTTTCTCATATTCTTCAATTTTTTCCATGCCGATTTTTTCCAGGAATTCTATTGCTGCTTGAAGGCCTATTGCCTGCGCGATTGGTGGCGTTCCAGCTTCATGTCTTTCAGGAAGCTCCGCCCATTTGGCGCTTTTCTTTGTGACTTCTGCTATCATACCGCCGCCGACTTTGAGAGGGTATAGTTTTTCCAGCAGTTCTTGTTTCCCATACAAAACTCCAATACCGGTCGGCCCGTACATTTTGTGACTTGAAAATGCCAGAAAATCAACATCCAGATTTTTGACGTCTATTTTTTTGTGCGCAATTGATTGTGCTGCATCGAGTATAAATAGTGCTTTCGGATATTTCTTTCTGACTTCTTTTGCATCTGGCATAAGGCCGGTTACGTTGCTTGCATGAGTGATTGAGACTATGTCAAAGTCACCTTCAGGCCATTCAATCGTAAAATCTTCTTTCTGCCTGGCAAAGTGAATATCATCGCTGATTTCCCGCCAGGGCAGATAGTTTGCATGGTGCTCGATTTCAGTGATTAGAATTTTGGGGTTTTTCTTCACAATCTCTGGAGTTTTGCCCAAACTCCTTGCCAATAGGTTGAACGAATCTGTCGTTCCTGATGTGAAAACTATTTCTTTTTCCTTTGCCCCGATAAATTTCGCTGCAGTTTTTCTCACCTCTTCGTATTTCTCAGTTGCTTTTTCGCTCAGCTCATAAATACCTCTGTGCACATTTGCATTGTGCTGGCGGTAGAATCTGCTGATTGATTTGATGACTTTTTTGGTTTTCTGGGTAGTTGCAGCATTGTCCAGATATGTAAAATCTGGATTTTGGCTGAGGATTGGGAAGTGCTTTTTTATATTCTTGATTTCCATGAAATTATTATATCATTTATTCTGTATTTGTTGACTTTGACTGTGTTTTTGGCTATTTTGTAAATACCTGATTCTCATTTATAAATTCTGATGCAAAAGAAGACGACATCTCTTATAATTGGACTTTTTGCTGCAGGCATTATTGCTATTTTTGCAATTTTGTTTGGGTTTGCAATTTATAAAGACCAAAATATCAGGATTGAAAATCCCATCGTTTCAAATGTAACGGATTCCGGAGCTGCTTTCAGCTGGTATTCTGAAGAAAAGCTAGTAGCGAAAGTAAGAATTCGCGAGGTTGGCGGGATGTGGATGGATGAAGTATTTTATGATGACCGGGATATTGAGCAAAATGTCGCAACTGGAGAGTATGATCTGAAACCCGTTGGTGCGCAGAAACGTAATACTCATCATATAAGTATCAGAGGACTGGAACCGGAAAAAGAATATGAGGTGAGTGTGGTCGGCCGGTTATTGAATGTAGACAAAGATGAGAATGGAGTGGCCCTGCCTGGGATTACAACGCTGTCGGTTAATGAAGATTTAGTTACTCCAGATCCAGTTTATGGAAGTGTTTTGTCCTCAGACCTTACCAAAGAGCCGCCAAATGATGGGATTGTTTATTTCTATCTTGTGAATCGGGGAGATTTTGAAATAAAAAGTCAGCTATATTCTACAGTCATTAGTGAAACTCATAGCTGGGCAGCAGATTTAGCCAATATTAGGGATGTGAGCGGAAATACTTTTCAGAAATTAGACACAACCCTGATTAAAATCGATGTATTAACTGACGAAATGTCTGATTCTACAAGTTATACATTGGTTGAGTACAAACCATTACCTGTGATTTATCTAGGAGATGATGTAGTTGAAGAAGGTTCTGCTTCGAGTACTGGTCTTATCGGCAAGGTTTTTGCGTCTACAGCCGATGGCTGCGGTGCAAGTGCCTGTGAGGCTGGTGGTGCGTGTTATGGGAATGGCTTTCTTGCGGTAAATAATGCTGATACTACAAAGCCTTTTGGGACTTATGTTTGCGAGAGTGGTGAATGGGTGCAGGTGAATGGGAGTTCCAATCCCCCAACTGCTGCCACTTGTGAAGGGGGAGAAGTAAAATCCTGTGATCATTCATATGATGAACCTTGTAATGCAGATGGGAACTTAGGGAGCAGAAAATGTCACAAGGTAAATAGCCAGAATCCTTGTGGCTTGCAGGATTCGAGTTGTCCCTGGACAGCAGCATCATATTGTGACCGGTGTATCCCGACTGGCGGGCAGGTATCAGCAGAAGCAAGCGGGATATTGAGGAAATATGCAGGACAGGAAGCCGGGGGTGCCCCTGCTGCCACCGGTGCTGTTGGTGCTCCAGCGGGAAACAATACAGCTATTATTAACGGAGCTGAGACTGTAGGTAACACACCGACTTTGACTCTCTCCGGTGTTGCTAATATTGTTCTTGCAGAGGGTAGTGGTGTTTGCACTTATGATCATCCAGGACTTGGAATTGAATATGATTATAAACCAGGATGCGAATATTTCGACCCGGATACTCCAACAGGAGTAGGAGATAATGTGTGGGAGGTCACGGTTAACGTGATCTCGGATGGTAATAATGGTTGTACAATTAGCCCATCAAAGGTTATCAGGGTTAATTATGATGGAGTTTTAAACTACCTTGCTGATTATATTAATGAAGAGTATGGGATGATTCGTTGTAGAGCTGATGAGGTTGTAGATAATGGAAATGTAGACGACGAAACGTGTATTTTTCAAGGTTTAAATTATCCAGTAGGGTGTTTATATTGTAGTCCGGAGAACAATGGCTCGGTATTTCGTAAAACAACTGCCGGAAATAATAGACAGTGTATTTCGCCAGAAGCTACATTGTCTGAAATTTTGGCTGTCTACCCTACTTATGCATTAGAAATTGGAGATTATGGTGGATACCCCTGTATCATCGGTACACATCCAGAATTTCAAACAGCCTGTACTGCTATCAGGGCAGGTACATCGCGTTTCGCAGTCGATGAGTCAGGAAGGGAGAAGGTATTAGGAGAAAGCGATCTTCCGGGAACTCTGATGAGCCCAATTACAGCAGCAACAGACAAGTTAGTAACGACCGAATCAGGAGACTATGTAGTGTACTACGGGGATAACTTCGAACAGCCAGTAAGTGAATTTGCAGTGAATCTAGATGGAGCTGATAGAGCAGAGATCAGGTTATTCATCGATACAAACGGAAATGGGAAGAAAGACAAAGATGAACCAGTGCTGGATGACTACACATCACTAAGCTTGAAGAAAGACAGTGAAGTAGCAACATACAATCTAAGCGCAGGCTGGAACCTGATAACAATGCCGCTCATTAGCAGTGATGGAATAAGTACAGCAAGTGAACTCCTAGATCACTTCAATAACCAAGGAGCAGATATCAAGCATATCGCCAAATACACAGACAGTGGCTTTGAGATGTATACCAAGAGAGAAAATGAGCAGGAGTTCTCAAATGACTACAACATAGTCCCAGGACAAAGCTACTTTGTACTAAACTACACACCAGTAGAAGCGAAGATCAAAGGAAACAAATTTGATGAACCAATACCATTTAGAGTCAGAAACGGATGGAATCTGGTAGGAGTATATACAAATGAAGCCCCTTACACAGCAGAGGAGCTAGTAAGAGATATGAATGAAGCAGGAATAGAAGCAGATGTAGTAAGTAAGTATGAAGGAGGACTCTACACAAGCATAGTATATGAAGACAGCACTCTCTATGGAAATGACTACAACATCTTCGAAAGGAGCGGATATTTCATCAGAGTGCAAAATGGAGGGGGAAGTGATGTTAAATTTACTCCCACACCGAACTAAAAATCTAAAAATCCTTCAATAATAATCTTTTTGGCATTGTCTTTGCTTAGGCCCCGACTCATTAAATAGTCCATGTGTTCTTTATTGACCGAACTGACCGTCGCTCCATGGCCGGATTTGACCGCATCTTCCATGATTTCCAGACTGGGGATCACCCGTGCTTTAGCTTTATCTGAAAGTAGTAGGCATTCGAGTTTGAGATAAGTGTCTGTATTTTTGGCACCTTTTGGAACTTTGAGAATTGCTTCGAGATCTAGCTCTGAACTGCCTTCCAGAACTGCTTTGATAATCACCTCATGCTTGATATTTGGAGTTTTTACTTCGAAAACCAACTTCCCTTTGAATTGGTCATCTCTAGTCCCATGGAAATATGCCTTGGTTTGCCCAGTTGTATCGATAAGTATTTCATTTTTTAGTTTTTCTAGTTTTTGCATTTGTTTACTAAATTTCAAATTAACCAACGCTATCCTCCATGCTCATATTAATCAAAGCATTGAGTTCAACTGCATATTCAATTGGTAGTTCTTTGGCAACTGGCTCTAGAAAGCCTGAAACGATGAGTGCTGATGCATCTTCTTCGCTCAAACCTCTACTCATTAAATATTCTAGTTGCTCGGTGGAAACTTTGCTCACGCTTGCCTCGTGCTCGAGCGAGAATGATGGATTGTCGATTTCGTTTGTTGGATATGTATCTGTTCTGGATTGATCATCGAAGATCAATGCGTCACAAATTACTTTTGATTTAGAATTGGCTGCTTTTTCTGTGGCTTTGAGAAGCCCTCTGTAGCTTGTTCTTCCTCCATTTAGGCAGATTGATTTGGAATTGATCAAGCTTGATGTGTGCGGCGCATGGTGAACTATTTTTGCCCCTGCGTCTAGTACTTGTCCTTTGTCGGCGTATGCAATTGAGAGCACTTCGCCATGTGCGCCTGCACCTTTGAGCCAGACGGCAGGATATTTCATGGTGACTTTTGAGCCTAGATTGCAATCGATCCATTCCATTCTGGAGTCTTTGTAGGCTGCTGCCCGTTTGGTGACAAGGTTGTATACATTGTCTGACCAGTTTTGAATTGTAGTGTATCTTACTTTGGCACCAGGGAGGACAAAAATCTCCACAACTGCTGCGTGGAGTGAGTCTCGTGAATACATTGGTGCCGAGCACCCCTCTATGTAGGATATACTACTCCTCTCTTCTGCGATTATTAAAGTCCTTTCAAACTGCCCCATATTTGCAAGATTGATCCTGAAGTATGTCTGTAGTGGCATATCGAGCTTGACTCCTTTTGGTATGTAGATGAAACTCCCGCCACTCCAAACGGCAGTATTGAGTGCTGCGAATTTGTTGTCTTTGTATGGAATTAGTTTTCCAAAATATTTTTTGAAAATCTCTGGATGTTCTCGTAATCCTGTATCTGTGTCTTCGAAAACTATGCCAAGATCAGACCATTGTTTTTTGAGGTTGCTATAAACCACTTCTGATTCGTATTGTGTGGCCGTCCCTGCGAGGAATTTCCTTTCGCTTTGCGGAATTTGGAGTTTATCAAAAGTTCTCTTGATTTTTTCTGGAACGTCTTCCCAGTCATTTTTGGCGCCTTCACTTGCCTGGGCGTAGTAGTGGATATTGTCAAAGTCAATTTGCGAGAGATCTGCTCCCCATTTTGGCATAGGCCTGGATATGAACTCTTTGTAAGCTCGCAGTCTGATATCCAGCATCCATTTGGGTTCATTTTTGAGTGCTGAGATCTGCCTCACCACATCTTCATTGATGCCTTTTGGGAATTTTTTTGCATACTTTATATGGTCTGAAAAGCCATATTTCTCCTTGTATTCGGTTTTTCCGCCAATTGCGGGTTTATTTTTTGAAGCCATGTTTTTGGATTTTATCTGCTAATTCTTTGCCTCCTGTTTCTATGATTTTTCCATCTTTCATCACGTGTACTTTGTCTGGAGTGATGTATTCAAATACTCTTTCGTAGTGGGTAATGACTAGAAGTGTCATATCTTTATTTTCTTTTTTGATTTTGCTGACTGCTTTAAAGACTTGTTTGAGTGCGTCTACATCTAGTCCGGAGTCGGTCTCATCAAGAATTGCGAGCTTTGGCTCAAGGACTGCCATTTGGAGGATCTCACTTTTTTTCTTTTCTCCGCCTGAGAAGCCTTCATTGAGATTGCGGTCCAGGAATTTTTCATCTAGATCTACGAGTTTTGCTTTTTCTTGTAACAATTTCTTAAATTTTGTTACTGATAGTTTATTTTTGTCATCACTAAATCTGGAATTGTATGCAAGTCGCAAGAAATTCGCGAGACCAACTCCTGGGACTTCAATTGGGTATTGATTCGCCAAGAATATCCCCATTCTCGCTCGTTCATCTGGGCTTATATTTGTGATATCTTTGCCCTCAAACTCTATACTTCCACTTGTCACTTCGTACCCGCCCACTCCCATAATGACTTTTGAAAGGCTACTTTTGCCCGAGCCATTTGGACCTAGTAAAACATGGATCTGGCCTTCCCCTACCTCAAGATATAAGCCATCTAAGACTTTTGTATTTTCTATCTCCGCAATTAATTCTGATACTTTTAGCATAATGTCTAGTCTAAATTTACTTAATTATATCAAATTGACGCAAATCTTCTTTTTGGGTAATCTATTTTTAGATAATTATTAAATTCTCCTGAAATGAAAAGTCGATTTCTTCAGTATGTTGTGTATGTCCTCTTTTTTTCTTTGTTAGTTTTGTTGTCAGGGACTATTAGCTATTTGATATATCAAGACCGAAAGATGGACATTGAGAATATTCAGGTCACAAATGTAACAGAGACCGGAGTAACATATATGTGGTACACAAAAGAAAAAACGACTGGGAGATTACTGGTGAAAGAGGGAGGAGGAAGAAAAGTAGGAACGTTTTATGATGATAGAGATGTAGAACAAGATACAGAGACAGGAGAGTACAAGATAAAGGAAGAAGGACTACAAAAGAGGCACATACATCATGTAAGTGTGACAGGACTAGAACCAGAGAAAGAGTATGAAGTATTAGTAGCAGGAAGGATACTGAGTAAGGATACAGATGCAGAAGGGAACAAACTACCCCAGATAAAGACGTTAATTGTGAATGAGGATTTAGAAACACCAGATCCGATGTATGGGAAGATAATAGATGAGGAGGGAAATGGTAAAGGAGATATTTATGTTGAAGCAACCTTATTCAAGTATGGGAATAATGAGGAAGAGATAGAAGAAAGTGGGAAACTAAGTACATATACAAATAAGGAAGGTGGCTGGACATTGGATGTGACAAGTTTTAGAAATCAGCAGGGAATTAAGTATACAGTAAAAGCAGATACAGTATTAAGGTTAGAAACAAGCAATGAAGAGCAAGTAAGGTATAGAAATAAGTTCAAATTAGAGAACTATAAACCACTAGTAAACATTATCTTCGAAGATATCGTGGGTGATGAAGATGAGAAGACTTCAAGTCCAAATACAAGAATTCTCAATGAGAATTCAATGAGTCTAATCACACAGGTTAGTGCTCAAACTCAAGTACAGTGTCAATTCGCGAATCCTGTGCAATGCACCTGTCCAGCCGATTCAAATTATTACGGTTGTGTAAGTTGGGATAATTGGGGAAGATTTGTCGAATTGGGTGGGAGCTGTAATAGTGGAAGGGCGGAGGGATTAGTAGAATGCCCAGGTATTGGTGGGAATCCCATACAACCTATACCACAAGAGCAAGAAGCACAAACTCCACCGCCAGCACCAGAAATTCAACCAGATAATGTTCAAGAAGCTGGGCCTTCAGGTTATGAATGCAAAAAGGGGTGTGAAAATGATACTCAATGTCTAGGAGGGACAAAATGTCATTCTTGTGGTGTTGGAAGAAGTTATTGTGTTGGCATCACTGTCACTGGTTATGGAGCTTGTGAAGAAAATGCATGTGGTTATTCCCCCTCTGGTAACTATAGCGGCGACGATGATTATGATATGGCTGCCATGACAAAAGAAGAACAAGAAGAGTTCGTGCGCATCCAAATACAGGCGATAGGAGAGGACCAATTTGTTGAAATAACGGGGATCCCCCTACACAGAACTGATGATCAAAAGGGCTTGGTTGAGGATTATGCTTACGTTCCATCTTCAACTTGTGAAGGGCATAATGATGGTAGATGGGGTGTGACTTGTGGTTGCAATGGAGGAACGGGAACAAATTATTGTGACAATGGCCAGGTAGTCTGTTTAGATGACAGGAATACATGTGTTGAAGGTATAGGAGCTAATAGTAGATGTAGTATAGCGATAGTAAATAAATGTAGTGAAGTAGGGGGTAACCTTAATTCAAATTGTGATTGTTTGGGGGTTGGGGACAATACTATAGAGAGAAGCTGCATTACGAGGAATGGAGAAGTTTTTATTGTTGCGGATGGGAGATCATGCCCAAGAACCTCTACGGATATAACTGAAGCCTATAACAGAGAAGACATAAGAGTTGGCAATGATACAGTCGAAGTTGTAAAGGCTGTGGTACCTGTTGATCATTATGAAGGAAAGGAACAAAATGCATATGCTGCAGCTCTGGAATTTAACGATAACATAGAGGGTTTGCGACCTGGAGATGAATACTCTTGGATAGATGATGTAAGTCTAGGGGCTGACTATCCATATGTTAATACGCAAGCACATGGATTTGGGGCTGGAGCTTGTATGGCACTAGTTACTCTTGATCAAGCATTAGTTACCTCATATATCGAGACAGCGGATGGAAGGAGAATCCCTTTGATTAGTTTTGAGTCAGGAGATCGACGTGTGCATGGCACACCATCAGCAACATATGGAATAAATGGCGATCCGGATGAAGGAGCAACTTTCTTTATTGATTATGCTAATCCTGCCAATACTACTAACTATAGTTTTACTGTGAATCCTCAATTGGCTGAATTAGGTATTGATACTATAGATATTCAATATATCTTCCCTGAGGGTGCTATAGATGAATTTGGAAATGTTGATGTCGGTAATTTCCAAATTGGCGTTCAAATTGTTGTAAATGGTCTCCCAAATGGAGCAGCTCTTCAGCAATGGGATATTCAGAATGCTGATCAGTTTAATCAGATAGTTCATAGTTTGAATGGGAATACCAGAGTATTTGCAGATAATTACACACCTTCTGCAAATGATGTTTTAGGGCTATTTATTAGCCCGGTGAGAGCCCAAGATGAAAATGTCGAAGATAAAGGTGATTATGCTGGGACTGAAGAAGTTCCGGCAAAAGATACTGATACAAAGCTTGAAATAGTTGAATCAGGTGTCTATGAGATAACAGACAAGGGTTCTACATATGAAAAGGTATTCATTGTCGAGGGGGATTCTGCGACCGTGAAATTTTTTGATGATGTGAATAAAAATGGACAAAAGGATCCAGTGGAACCTTTCCAAGAGGATATTCAGAATATAACTTTGGAGAAAGTTGATGAAGCACAGGGGTTCTCTTTAGTAGATGGATGGAATTTGATCGATCTTGAGTTAGTGAATGAAGAGGTGAAAATGGCTGGGGATCTGATGGATTCCTGGTTGGAGCAAGGAGCGAATATCAAGCATATTGCGAAATATGAGGGAGGACAGTGGATAATATTTTCAGTAAGAGAAGGTGATGTGGAATTTTCAAACGATTTTAACTTAATTCCCGGACAAGGATTATTTGTACTCTCTTATGGGCAACATGATGTGGCATATACGGGAAAGAAGATAGATGACAATGTGGAAATTGGGATTGGAAATGGTTGGAATTTAGTGGGAATAATATCTAAAGATAAAGACTATACTGGGGAGAGTTTACTAAGAGAAATGAGCAATCAGGGTATAGAAGCAGACGTAGTGAGTAAGTATGAAGGAGGACTGTATACATCGGTAGTGCTAGAAGATGAATTATTGTATGGAAATGACTACAACATAGTGGATGGTAGAGGATACTTCATCAGAGTCCAAAATGGAGGGGGAAGTGATGTCAAATTTACCCCGAGTCCAGACTAGATATAAAACCTAATTTACGATAAAGTGAGACATTGAGTTTACGAGCCGTTATTTTCTCTTCAGAAAATTGGTAAGAAAAATCAATGTCTCACAATTTTGAAACTAGATACTGCCATGCTAAGTAAAAAAATTAGCCTTACACAAAGGTCGGGAAAATTTGAGATTGATGAAGGATCACAGGAAGAGCCAGATATGGCACCAGCTAGAGCTAAATCTATAGCTTTCCCCAACCAAAAAGCCAAAAAGAAATCCAACATCAACTGGACCAATTGGAGCGTATCATTTGTCATGATAATTCTCGTTGCATCCCTTAGCTACTTAGTACTCAGCATAGGCAATCTCAAAGACGCTAGCGCAGATTCAATCTCAAACGTTGCAGGGCAGGTAGTCAGCCGTTCAGCAGAACTGGTCAATCCAAATGTATCCGAAAAACGTTACTACTCAGTACTAGTAATGGGAATAGACACAAGAGGAGTAGAGTTTGATGGTGATGAATTTGTCCCAGACAAGTGGGATGGAACAAGAAAAATCGACGTTATAATGCAAATTGTCTACGACCGCGAGACAAAAAGGGTGAATTTCATCAGCATCCCAAGAGATACAAGCATCACCGCGGAAGAAGAATGCATGCATCAGGAACGAGAAGATCAAAAATACATCAACCGCTTCTACGATATGGCAGAGAAAAATAACTGCCCATTCAGCGGATCTGATGCCATGAAAAAATATGTCACATATATTACCGGCTACGAGATAGATCATTACGTCATCACAACCCTTGACACATTTGTCGAGCTGATAAACATCGTCGGTGAGGATAGCGGTGGCGAAAAAGGCGTCTGGATAGATTCTCCAAGAAACATCGGAGATTACTGTCCAAATGACTGGTATGGCTATGATTACGTATACTTCCCGCAGGGCAGGCAATTTCTAAATGCCAAAGAGGCTCTCTGTTATGTACGGGTTAGAAAAACAAGCAGTGACTTTGATAGAAATAGAAGGCAGCAGCAGTTGATCACCGAGATTATGCATCTGATTACAAATAATAGCACGCTTACTAATCCGATCAAACTCCTTGATCTATACAACCATTTTAACTCAAAAATGGAAATGAGCAGTATTTCGTTGCAGGACATCACAATGGGCTTAGAAATCATGCGGGAGGCGGATCTGACAAATATAAACAAAATTGTCCTTGACGACCAGTTCGGGGGGCAAAATGCATATCTTACCAAGCCGTTATATTCAAAGCCTGGTACGCACACAAGATCCGGTTATTATCTAATACCAACCGCCTGGGACAAATCCTGCTGTTCAAATGATGAATGGAAGCTAGTCAGACAGTATATTCAGGAGCTGATCCAAAATCCAGACGCAAAACCAAAACAGGCAGCAATTTATACTTATGTAAATGCTTACACAGGCGGGAAAGCAGTTTTCAATAATCCCGCTTATAGAGCTTTCAAGGCTCGGGCTGAAAATGAAGCACTGTTTTTCAGTGAAAGTAAGTATGCTTTGCAGACAAGGGCGGATGGGCCCGATATTCAAATTTACGATTTTTCAAACGGAGAGAAGCAATGGGCCATTGGCAGACTAGTTGAACTGGGTGGTTCAAACGTTGAGGTGTATTCAGGCAGTGAAGCTCCATTTAAAAGGCTCAATAAAGAAGAAATCGCGATTGTCGTTCGCAACTAGAGCTTGTATAATGCCCGTATATGGAAAACAAAAATGAACTGGGACAACTCGGGCTTGGCATTAGGGTCAATAGATTCCAGCCAGTAATATTTGTCCAGAGAAGGCTTAATAATCTTGAAAGAAAAATCGAAGTAATGCCTTTCTGGAAAAACTTTGCATTCGTCTTTATGCTTTTTTCCTCAATTGCTTTTTCTTTGATCATTGAAGTTGCGATTCTTATAAATTACAAAGATCTCCCTTTTGAAATTCCTTTGTTTTATGATCCGACCAAATCAAGCTGGCTGTTTCTGGAAAAGGGCTGGGTTGTTCTTGTGCCGATTGTTTACACAGGTCTAAACCTTCTTTTATTAAACATTGTTTATTCTATATTCCAATTCGATAGAAGGCTTGCACAGATAATTGCAGGCTCGGTTGGGATTTTCAACATACTATATTTAATAGCGTTCGCACAGTTGCTGAGCATAGTTTCAATCTAGTTCAAGAAAGAATTTGATGGAAGGAACAATAAACGATATTACAAACTTGTATTTACCCTACATCCCAAAGGCAGGGTTTGCTTTTCTGATCGCTTTTCTCATAACTCCAATAATCGGCAAAATTGCCAAAATCTTGGATATTGTCGATCTACCAAAGGAAAAACGATCTCTTCATGACAAGACAAGAGACCGCAGAATTCATGAAGGAATTATTCCCAAACTTGGGGGTCTTGCAATAATGATTTCTTTCTTTTCAGCACTCCTTGTCTATGACAATGTCCCGGCTGAAATATTCCCGATACTTTTCGGGATGGGGGTGCTGACTCTTATGGGTATTTTGGACGATAAATACGATATTTCAGGCAAATATCAAATACTTATCCAGCTTTTCGTGGCTCTCGTAGTGATAGTTTCGGGAATTACGATTGCTGATATTCAAATCGCCGGTCAGTTTATAGATCTAAGCTCTTTTAATACTACTCTCGATTTCGGTCTATTCAGCTACAATATGATACTTCCGGCTGATTTATTCACTCTTTTATGGATTATGATCGTAATGAATGCTCTTGCATGGGTATGCGGAATAGATGCTCTTGGGGAGAGTATTACAGTGATTGCAGCGGTGACATTTGCAGCGCTTTCTATCAAATTCGGCAATCCGCAGTATACCTTGATGTTTTTCTTGTTTGCTGGTGCGGTTTACGGTTTCATTCCGTACAATTTCCCAAAGGCAAAAATATTTGCAGGGACGAGCGGACATATTAATTATGGCTTTTTTCTGGCAACTATGGGTGTTATCAGCGGGACGAAACTACCTAGTGCAATATTGATACTTAGTGTGCCGATTATAGACATGCTGTGGGTTCTAGCCGGGAGGCTTAGGGCTAATAGGCTCAATAGCGCCCTTGACCTGCTTTCAATCAGTGATACAACGCATCTTCATCACAGGATTATGAATCTTGGATTTAATTCAAAAGAAACCCTCAGGATAGAACTTTCGATTTTTCTGGTTTTTTGTGTGGTAGCTTTTTATTTCGGAGGATTCAGCACCGATTTTGTATTTTTGACAGCAGGGATTGTCCTGATCATTCTATTCTTTACCCTGCTTGGAGTTCTTTACAAGCTAAACTGGCGCCGTAAAAGAGAAAGGGAGAAAAACAAACCTAAAGATCCAGTCAGCCAGGAATTAACCCCGGAAGAGAAATATGCCTACTAAATCTTCTTTAAGCGATATAAAGAAAAATATTCTAAAAATGTTTATCCAAGGCAAAAGCCAGACGGAGATATTTGACGAATTGGAAGACTCGTTTAAGGGCAAACCAAAGAAATTACAAATGCTCATCAGGGAAAATGCGTTTTTGAGCCCCAAAAATTTCAAATACGGTTCATTCCTGGTTTTTTTTGTAGCTTATTTATCCCCGGTATTTGCGGTTTATATGAAAGGTTATGATTACAGTCTGCTAATAAGGCCGATTCTCACCCTCTCTTTGATCTTGTCGACGCCTTTTCTTTGGTTTGCCATAGTGCTTTATTTTACAAAGGATCTAAGAAAGATCAGTAGTCTCTCGATTGGCTTTTTGATTTATTATGTTATTTATCTAATAACATTTCTAACTATTGCTATTGATATTCATGTCTGGACGATAGTTCTTTTCCCGGTTGTAATTTTCCCTACGATGTTGTTTGAATGGGCCAAATTGCGCGCTTTTATACTGGAGCTGGAAGATTTAGAAAGCTTAGGAAGTGACAGTCCGAAGAACTGATTTTTCCATTTCTTTCCTGAAATTCTCACTTGAAAATTTCCAGGCACTTTTTTTGATAAATTCCGAATCGAATTTCTTACTCGCGAATTCTTTAAGACCCTGGATGATGGATTCTTTAGTCTGTTCTTCAAATAAAATTCCATTTTTCCCTTCCTGGACAATCTCGATTGCTCCGCCTTTCGCAAAGGCAATTACGGGAGTCCCTGCAGCAAGTGCCTCCACCATCACTATTCCGAAGTCTTCCTCTGCTGCAAAAACAAAGCCTTTTGCTTTTTGCAGCAGTTCAACCTTCACGTCCTCGTCCACAAATCCCCGAAAACTTATATTCTCCCTGGAAATCCTTTCCAGCCGTCTTCTTCCAGGCCCATCTCCGATGACAATCAGTTTCTCTTTTGTTTTCCCAAACGCTTCTACAATAAGATCAATTCTTTTATAAGGGTAAATCCTGCCGATAGTGAGATAAAAGTCTTCTTTGCCTGATGGCTCACTAGAAAGCAAGTTAGCAACATCTGCCGGCGGATAAATAACTGTAGAATCTTTTTTGTATGCTTGACGGATTTTTCCCTGAATGTTTTTCGAATTAGTCAGAATAAGATCGGCTTTTTTTGCGTATTCGATGTCCTGTCTTTTCCACTTATTCAAAATCGGCTTAAGAATAAACCTTAAAACCCCGGGCATTTTGTGAAAAAAAGAAGTCTCGTAACCCCAGACAAATCTAGGAGGAGTATGGATATAGGCGATGTGTTTTGTCTTCTCCGTTAAGTTCAAAAATTTACTAAAGCCAGCTGATGAGCTGATAACCAGGTCATAATCATCAAATTTCAATCTCTTGAAAAATCCTATCTGCAATGGCAGGAGAAACTTGAAAGCGAGCTTTGGCAAAGGCAGCGATGAAAGAAAACTCGAGTGTATTTTATGTTTGGAAACTTCAAGCCAAAAAGCTCGCTGTTTCTTTGTAGGTCTGATAATTGGAGAATAAAGCTCTGCTTGGGGGAAAATTTTTAGTATTTCCCATAGCACCATTTCTGCTCCGCCATATTCCAATAAATAATCATGTGTAATTGCAATCTTTATTTTTCCAGTCTCATTCATGGTTGTTTTGATTATATCTTAACTAAACTATTTAAAAAAGAATGATAATCTGCTATACTTCATACGTGGTGAGTAGTAAAAGGGTGGACAAGGGCCGCTCTTTTTTTTACTGAATTATTCGTATTATTAAGTTGTTAATTTTTTTAAAATGGCGGTACAAACAGATTTTATGGTTGCAGTACATCAGATCGCAGCAGAACGCGGGATTGACGCAGATATTGTCATTACAGCCATCCAGGAAGCAATCCGGGCAGGATTTAGAAAAGACAGTGAGGAAGAAGGACTCAATATTGAAGTTGAAATTGACTCTGGTACTGGAAGCATTGCTGTAATTGCGGATAAAAAAGTTGTAAAAGAAGTAAGTGATGATTCAACGCAGATATCACTTTCAGACGCTCAGAAAATTGAACCAAAGCTCAGGATCGGAGATCACATCCAGGTTGATGTCACACCAGAAGGAGACTTCGGAAGAGTAGCAGCCCAAGCTGCAAAGCAGGTTATCCTGCAAAAAATCCGTGAGGCAGAAAAGGAAGCACAAATCAAGGAATTCGAGGACAGAATCGGAGAAATCGAAAGCGCAGTTGTCCAGAGAATGGATGGAGAAGATGTGCTTTGGGATATCAACCGTGCAACGGCAGTTATGAGCAAAGAAGACAGGGTGCCCAGCGAATTTTATAAAAGCGGAAGCAGACACAAAGTACTTATCAAATCTATCGAGGAAACTCCAAGAGGGAAAATGCTTTTTGTATCAAGGGCACATCCTGACTTTCTTCGGGCATTGTTTGCACTTGAAGTGCCTGAAATTGTTTCGGGCTCTATTGAAATTAAATCGATTGCAAGAGAAGCAGGCAGCAGATCAAAGGTTGCAGTTCGTTCTATTGTAGATGGAATAGATCCTATCGGTTCGTGCGTCGGCCAAAAAGGTGTGCGAATCAATGCAATTATGAATGAGCTGAAAATGGGGCCGATTGAGGAAAAGGTAGATATTATTCTTTGGGACGACGAACCGGCTCAGTTTATTTCAAATGCTTTGAGTCCTGCTCAGACAGTAAAAGTTGAAGTGACAGATAAAACAATTGTAAAAAAAGTTAAAGATGAGAAAAAGGAAATTTCGCTTGAGGACGCCTTGAAGTCGAATCCAGAAAGAAAGGCTGGCGAAAGTATAAAATACGCAAAAGTTACGGTTCCTGATGAGCAGCTTTCTCTTGCGATTGGCAGGGATGGGCAAAATGCCAGACTTGCAGCAAAGCTCACTGGATGGAAAATTGATATTCAGGGAGAAACTATAAAAGCAGGTGAGGCAAAGACGGAGACAAAGACGAAGGCAAATGCAAAACCGGAAGATGATAGTCCATTAGCGGGATTGAAATTATCTACTCGAACTTTAAACGCACTAATAAAGGCTGGAATTTCCGAGATAGAGGATCTCAAAGGGAAAATCGATGCCGGCGAAAAGATCGAAGGGGTAGGACCAAAAGCTCTTGAGGAGATAAAAGCTGCACTATGAAGGATCATAAGCCCATCAGGACATGTGTTGTTACCAAACAAAAGAAGCTCAAAAATGAGCTGATCAGACTTGTACAGGATAGGGATGGAGTGATCAAGGTCGATTTGAAAGGTAAAATAAGAGGCCGCGGCGCGAATATTTCGCCGGATATCAAGATCCTGGAAAAAGGATTTGACAAAGGAGTGATAAAAAAAGCATTGAAACTTGAAAGAAGTCTGACCAAAGCTGAAAAGACAAGGATCAAGAAAGAGTTCCAGGTTGCAGTTGAAGAAAAGCAATTCCGCCCTGCAAATAAGCCTGTAAAAATAAGAGTGAGAAAAGAAGAATTGGAAAAGATCAAAAACTAATTTTTATTTTATATAAATTTAAGGAAAGGAACAGACGAATAAATGATAAGTGCCATTTCTGGTGCTTCAAATGAAACTACTTCAAGTGATGAGCCTCCTAGTTTAGGAATAGAAAAATTAAACCAAAAAACTTTAACTGAACTCAAAGCGAAAGGATATGAAGTAAAAATAGTAAGTGATATTGACTCTTGCAAAGTGTTGTGGAAGGAATTCTCAAGCTTCAAAACAATTTTCGATACATGGGAATTTCGATATGCTTTTTGGAAGGGATTCGGCCGTGTTCCGTATTTCGTTGCGATTTCTAAGCAGGATGCAAATGTCGGATTATTCCCCTTATGGTTTGAAGCTGATAACAACAGGTTTATCTGGTTTGGCAGCTGGTGGCAGGAAGAAACAAAAATTCTGGTTAAGGATGACACGCTTGTTGATCTACTTTTGGATCTGGCACCTGCTCCGCTGCATTTAGGCTCTATTTCAAGCGAAACTGTCAAAAAAAGCGCAAATCCAGAAAGGTTCAAAAAAGATGATTCGAAATATATTCTTGATTTGAAAAAATACAATACCCTGGATTCGGTCCTGAACAATTTGAAAAAGAAGAGACGTTATAACATGAAGCGTGATAGAAGAGTTATTGAATCCAGGAATCCTGTTGTGGTTCGTGATAGATTTGAAGATTTAGATCATTTGATCAGGCTGAGTAAAGCCAGACTGAAAGAAAAGGGGCAGCTTGCTGACTGGGAGGATCCTCGTCAGATTGAGGCTTTCAGGAACGTTGTCGAGCTTGGTAAAATTCACGATTCTTACGATATCAGGATGCTTAGTGTGGAAATTGATGGGGAAATAATGGGGGTTGATCTAATTCTTCTTTATAATAAGATTTATGCTCCGATCAAATGCGGTTATGACGTGGATAATTGTCCAGGCATTGGGAACTTCTTGAATCTTTATGAAATTGAAGATGCACTTGCAGGAGGCTTTGAGAAAATGGATTTCCTGGCGGTGAATAACGGCTGGAAAGACAAATGGCTTGAAGAGGTGCCGCTTTATGTGTTTGAGAAGTAGTCTCCTTTTGATATAATCGTAAGGACAAATCAAACGCTTCGGCCCTATCGTCTAACGGTTAGGACAGCAGATTCTCAATCTGTAAATCCGGGTTCGATTCCCGGTAGGGTCATAAATCCGTGGAAACTTTCTTCAAGTGCTCTTTGATCTTTTTATCTGTAACCTCATGTCCTTCAGTGTATTCTACTTTCTCTGTATAATCCACGTCATCAAAATAGCAAAGTTGTGTACGAAATAATTTTTCTGAAAAAAGATTATCAAAAATATTCTTAGCTCTGTCGATAATATGATCCAAAGAGTATTTCCTGGAAACAAAGTACAAGTCTACATAATCCTTCCATTTGGCCCTTCTTCCAAGAGCATAGGCTTTCATTGCAGCGATAGTCAAAGGATCTATTGATTCGATATTTTCAAGCTTAACGTTGGTCTTGACGTTAAAAGGATAATTTAAGAATGTTAGCTTCATTTGATTGTAAATCAATGTGAACTCATCTTGAGTATCCACAATAACATTACTAATTCTATTTTTATCAAGCAATTTTAGTATTTCTTCTGTATTGATTGGAGCATTATGAAAAAGATCAAAGTCAATAGATTTTCTGTGTCCAATTTGTAATGCTAATGATGTTCCTCCAGCCAAATAGAAATCTTTAAACTGCGGGAGAAGTGGCCATAACTCTAGCTGTTTCTTATTTAAAACCTCTCTATGAATTGTATTCAAGATAAGTATTCATAAAATTTATTATTCTTGGAGATAGGTTTACACGTTTTTTATTGATTAGCCTGTTAAAAATTTGTGCGGTATTTCCTTTGGTTGCTTCAGTTAATTCTTCAAAAGACTCTATATTTCCAAATTCTAATATGCGTTCAAAAATGGCTTCTTGTGAGAGTTGGTTTAGGCTTCCAGAAGGCACATCCCAAAATATTTCTCTATTTTTTTTTATAAGTTGTTCTAGTCTTTTTTCCATAACACATTATACCATTTTTGTCGTGTATAGACTGCCCAATATTATTACATTATCTAACGTTTTGATTATCTGGTTTAACTTTTGTCCGAGTAGGGCCATCTTGCCTTACTATCAGCTATTCTCCGAATATTGCTTTCGTGTCGATAATCCTCTAAGATCGAAATATGACAATAAATGAAGTTTATAAAAGATATCAGACTCCTTCGGCACTTGTCACTCACATGCTAAGAGTTGGAGCTTTGTCTCAAATAATTCTTGACCATTGGATTAGTCGTGACCTCAATAAATCTGCAATTATCACAGCTTCCTTGCTACATGATATTGCCAAACCCATAACCTTCGATCCACAGAAACAATCGAAGTTCGGCATGAGTCCAGCTCAGATAGAGGATTTAATAAGTTTTCAAAAATAAACTATTAAAAAACATGGAGATGACGAGCATAGTGCTTTAATTGGAATCGTTCAAGAAATAGGATGCGACAAATCTATAATTGAAATTGTAAAAAATACTGAATGGCAGTTCATTCCTAATATTATAGAAGAGTCAAATATCGGATCTATTATTGTCGTTTATAGTGATATAAGAATTGGATTAAATGGCATTTTATCTATTTCTGAAAGACTCGAGGATTTAAAGAGTCGTTCTCCAGAGGAAGACTTTAAAGAACATCGAAAAAATGCCAAGAGACTAGAAGAAATAATCTCAAGAAATACAGATCTTGACTTAGAGGCTATAACCAATGAGCAGATAGAGGAGCATTTCCCAGAGTTGTTGGAGTTTGAGATACTGAATTGAGCCATCTTAGAAGCTGGTTTGACTTTTGTCCGAGTAGGGTCAGATTTCAGAAATCACATCAAAACCCTTGTAGCTGCCTGTTATAGTCAACCCATAAACCTTATTCGCTATACCACTATTCAGTAATTTTTTTGCTGTTTCGTTAAGTGAGGCACCAGAACCAGCAGCGTCATCAATAAGCAAGACATTGTTAAACGATCTCTTATCTTCAACCATAATAGTATTCTTAGCATTGGTAATTCTATCTCTAATCTTATTCAAAGTCTTTTGAGGTACTATAATCTCAGTTTTAATTTTTGTTAGTTTGATTTGGGGTAGAGGTAGATTGAGATTCTTCTCAAGCTCTTTCATAAATTGAACTTCTCTTCTAACCGTTGGGGGAATATAACCTATCGCATCAATTTTGTATTTCTTTATCACATAATCAATAGGATCTCTAACAATATTTGAAATCTCTTTAATTCTCTTTTTATCTTGGCTTTGTTTTGCATACAGCAAAAGCTGTCCAAGTTTAGTCTTCCCAAACTGCGGGATAGAATAAAAATCAATATAAAAAACCTCTTTAAGAAAATTTTCACTAAATGTGTCTTTAAATTTATCTGTTGCAATGATCACCTTAGCATCTTTTCTTCGATAAATTCTTGCAAGCATGTTTGAATATTGCTTTGCTTGTTGTGCTATATTAAGTTTCCTTTCCTCGCACCATTTGATAAAACCCTTTTTACCAGAAAAATATTCTCCCAAAGGTGTAACATAAAGAAAATTCTGTTCGATCTCTTTTTCTATAGCTTGGTCGAGTTTTATAGCTTTCTCTGTTTTATCCTTTTCAATACTAATCTTATAGAATACTTTGGGAGGTTTACCTATTTTGATCAATTTCCCTGCCTCTGTCATTTTTGCAAGCTGTTTAAATACAGCCCTATTTGTCGTACCGGAGTAGGTCGTGATTTGTTTTGGTGTCGCTTCCCCTTCTTCTTCAATAAATTTTAGTATTTTTTCCGATGTTTTCATGGATCTATTGTACCACAGAAAAGTTCATAGTTCACCCTGAACTGTGAACTTTTTAAAACACTTCAAACCAATTAAAATCTGGTTTGACTTTTGTCCCACTAGGGTCATAATACCTACCCAATAACAATATCCACTATCCTGCCAATTTTGTTATAATTCGCCCAGTATTACTTTTTATACTTTATAGATGAAACAGAAACAATTCAAAACTCTACTTAACGGGAAATGGAGTAACAAATACTTTTGTAAATTAGCTTTGCTGGACCATCTACGAGAGTGCTTAGAAAAAGACAATTATTTAAAGGCTACTGACATTCCTAAAACAGATATTAGATATAAACATTTTGACAAAGAATTGATGGATTTGAGAATTATTCTGGAATTGTATTTCGGTGACGGTGAAAATGAGCTCCTTTCCACAAGACTTAAAAAGTTTGTCGATAATCTAGATAAATAAGTTTATTCAAGTATTTTATCGCTTTCATAATCTGGTACGACTTTTGTCCGAGTAGGCTCATCAAGACGAATTTCCTGTATAATTTGATAAATGGATATTGAATTATTCCAGACTACAAGATCAAATTGCATGGGCTTAGTAGATGCAATCGTAAATGATCGTCCTGAGACTGTCCGTCTATACCTTGAATTGAATGAATTTGAAGAAATTGATTTGGAAAATGTTGCAATGCGCATGCAGAATGGAATTGTGATTTATGTGGTTACAACTGAATGCAGCTATGAGCATGCAGGGATTTTCTGGGAAGGAATCCCGGAGGAGGAGGATTTTTGGGTAATTGAGAGACCTCATTGTGGTGAGGAAGTAGTCGTTGATAGATTTTCCCGAATAAGACTAGACCCCGCATACAACGAGCCTGACTGTGAATTCCGCTATTTTGTTAAAGAAGTTCACTCAGATCGGTGATTGCTATCACACCCTCTTTTTCAAAAGTCTCTTTCGTTGTCATCCCTTTTGCAACTCCAATGAAATCAATCCCGGCATCCTGAGAAGCCATTAGATCTTTTAGTCCATCTCCAATATAGATGATTTCTGCTTTTGAAATCCCTAGCTTATTTGCTTCTTCAAATGCGAAGTCAAAAACTCTTCCGTCTGGCTTGTGGAATTCTGTCTCGTCGGCACCTTGAAGCAATAAGAATTTTTCATAAGGGAATTGGTATTTTTTCAAATCAGAGACAAGATATTCTTTCATAGTAGCAGTGATGATCCCTAGTTGTTTGTCTAGGGCGAAAAGATTATTTAATGTAGGAATTGTATCTGGATAAACTGTCTTTGGGAATTGGTCTCTGCTTTTAGTGTAATTAGTCAGCATATTCTCGGCGGTATCTTTACGCTCATAAAGATTCAAAACGAGTTCCTCCATTGGCTCTCCGTAGTGTTCCTTTAGTTTTTCATCTGTGAGTTCAATTTCGTAAAATTCTTTTGCGACATATTTGTGATGTGCCCAAATATGCTCGCGCGTGTTTACGAGAGTGTCGTCAAAGTCGAAAAGAATGAATTTGTATTTGTTGAGCATTTACAGATTCTGTAAAAATTATCGCATCATACCGCGAGCTGCCATCACTCCGGTGACTGCTGCCCCGATTATATTGCCCGACACTCCAGCGCCATCACCAGCTACAAAAAGATTTTTTATCTTTGTTTCGAGATTATTGTTAGTTATAATCTTTGACCCTCGGTATTTAACTTCTGGTGCATAAAGCAGTGTTGACCCGGAATTTATCCCGGGCATAACCTTTTCTAATTTTTCCAAACCTTCAAGAATGTTGACCACTATTCTATGTGGAAGAGCCATAGAAATATCGCCGGGCGTTACATCCGTAAGGCTTGGAGTTACATAGCTTTTGTGAATTCTATTCCAGGTACTTCTTCTTCCTTTTTGAAGATCGGCCAGTCTTTGAATTATCACTTTCCCTCCGCCAAGCGTAGTGGTAAGTTCGGCAATAGATTTTGCATAAAGGGTGGTGTTTTCTACTGGTTCGGTTAGTTTGATTTCTGTCAAAAATGCAAAATTTGAATTTTCAGAATTGTGTATGGATTCGGAATGTCCATTTGCGCAGACAAAACCCTGGTATTTTTCGATAGCCACTTTCCCATGTGGACAAGGACAGAATGTTCTAATTGTATCGTCATAAGTTAATGTGTCAATTTCAAAAATAGCCTCATACATTTGATCGCTGAACTTCTGCATAATTGCAAATGGGAACTCTATCCTAACCCCAACCTCGACCTTGTCATATTTATATTCAATTCCTTTCTCTATAGCAATGTTTTGAAGCCACCTTGCTCCAACTCTGCCCGGAGCTAGAAGCACCTTATCTGCAAAATACTTTTTCCCGTTTTTGCAGATTACTCCCTTGCAAGTTTTATCGATAATTATATCTTCAACAACTGTCTTGCCTATAATCTCAACTTCCTTTTTTTCAAAGTCCTTTTGAATTTTTTCTACTAGGTTTCTTAGTTTGTCTGTTCCGGTATGCCTGACTCTTCGGGAATACAATTTAATTCCGTTCTTCTGGCATCTATTAATTAGCTCATCAACTTGTTTCTCGTTTTTGGGGTAATAAGGTTCTGTTATTCCGTAATTTGTAAATACATCGTCAACATATTGAATCAATTTCTCATATTCTTTTACGTCAATCAGATCCAAAGCCTTTTCATGGCTGAGAATCGGTGTGTAATGTAGTTTTCCGTCAGAGAAAGTCCCTCCGCCACCAAAGCCGATCATAGTTTCATTCGGCCCCCTGTTTTCTATGAGGTTCCCTCTTTCAAGGATCAATATTTTTGCTTTGGGTTTTTTCTTTAGAATCTCATAAACAGCAAACATTCCAGCCGGGCCAGCACCGACGATAAGAAAATCGTATTTGCTTGTTTTGGACATTTCCGGGAAGGTAATATATTAAATCAACTAGAAAATCTAGCAAGAACATAGAGGGGATTTCAAGGATATGAAACTCAAATTGACAGCAATGAAAATAAAAAAGATAATATTGAAATTATCCAATAGATTTCGAGGTTTTTTATAGAAGCACCACAGGAACAATTACGGCAATGGTTATTGAAGCAGCGGTAAGAATTGTCAGGATCTCGGCAAAGCCTTTGTCATTCATAGTATCTCTTCCCTAAAAGCTAGTTAAAAAATGCAATAGGGAATATAGTAGCTAGAAGTTGATCCGCTGTCAAGAGAAAAATTCAGGGCTATTGTCGTTGCAATTCAGCTCGATCTGTTATAATATTACAGTCGTTTCCAAATTCTATTGATAATTATTATTAAAAAGGGATGACCACCAAGTTAGACTATTCGAGCGTTAAAGACCTTAACGACTACCGAAATATTGGAATTATTGCGCATGTTGATGCTGGGAAAACCACCACAACTGAGCGTATATTGTTTTTCACAGGAAAAAAACACAAGATTGGAGAGGTGCATGAAGGAGCAGCAGAGATGGACTTTATGGAGCAGGAACAGGAAAGAGGAATCACAATCCAGTCAGCAGCAACAACCTGCTTTTGGTCAATTGGAGATAGAAAATTCAGGATTAATATCATTGACACTCCCGGCCATGTTGATTTCACAGCAGAAGTCGAGAGATCTCTAAGAGTTCTAGACGGCGCAGTTGTTGTATTTGACGGAAAAATGGGAGTCGAACCTCAATCAAGCAAAGTCTGGGGTCAGGCAACAAAATACAATGTCCCAAGACTCTGCTTCATCAATAAGCTCAACCTTCTTGGCGGAGATTTCGAAGCAAGTTTAAAATCTATTCAGGAGGAACTTTCAGAAAATGCAGTTGCAATCCAACTGCCGATAGGAACGGAAGAAAATTTACGCGGCGTGATTGATCTGGTCAAGATGAAAGCATATGTATACAAAGACGAAGAAAAACTTGAATTTGAAGAAACTGAAATTCCTGAAGACATGCTTGCTAAAGCAGAGGAATTGCACAACCAGCTTTTAGAAAAAATTGCCGATGCAAATGACGAACTTCTTGAAAAATATCTAGAAGACGGAGTTCTCTCAATTGAAGAAATGCACAGCGCGATCAGAATAAATACTGTAGCCGGGAAAATATTCCCAGTACTTGGAGGCGATTCAAGAATGGCAGATACTAAACTTATCATTGATGCAGTTTGCAGATATCTGCCATCACCGCTTGAAAAAATCTATGCATACGTGGACGAGGAAGACGAAGAGATGAAAGAACTCAAAGGAATGGTCCGGGGTCTTCATCCAGATACTGGCAATGAACAGCGAAGAGAACTTAAGCCAGAAGATCACTTTTGCGGTCTTGTGTTTAAAATTTCAATGGATTCGCATGTGGGGTCTCTTGCATTTATAAGGGTATATTCAGGAACTTTGAAAAATGGCTCTTATGTATTCAATTCAACAAGATCCAAAAAAGAGAGAGTAGGAAGAATTCTGCTCATGCATGCAAATCATAGAGAAGAAGTTGATGAGATAAGGGCAGGGGATATTGCTGCACTAGTTGGACTCAAGGATTCATTTACAGGGAATACTCTTTGTGACGATAATAATCCGATTGTTCTGGAAAGTATCGATTTTCCTGATCCAGTCGTAAGCCTTGCAATTGAACCGAAAACAAAGAGTGACCAAGAAAAAATGGGCGAAGTTTTGCGAAAACTCATGCAGGAGGATCCAACATTTAAAGCCGAGACAGATACAGAAACTGGTCAGACTATTGTTTCTGGAATGGGGGAATTGCATCTGGAAATCAAAGTTGACATTATGAAGAGAGAATATGGAATTGAAGTAAATACTGGTAAGCCGCAAGTAGCATACAAAGAAACAATTGAGGCTGAAATTCAGCATCAGGAAGTTCTCAAAAAGCAGAGTGGAGGAGCAGGACAATTTGCAGATATTCTTATCATTATGGCACCAAATGAAAGAGGAAAGGGCTATGAATTTGAGAATAAAATTAAAGGTGGAGCAATTCCTAGGGAATATGTCCCATCAGTTGATAAAGGTATTCAGGAAGCCATGTCTACCGGTGTGCTTGGGGGTTATCCCGTAGTTGATTTCAAAGTCACATTAATCGATGGCTCTTATCATGAAGTTGACTCAAATACAGATACTTTCAAAATTGTAGGTTCTAAAGGATTTAGAGAGGCGATGAAAAAAGCGAAGCCTATCCTTCTTGAGCCAATAATGAAAGTTGTTGTAAGTACTCCGGATGAATTTGCCGGAGATGTAACCGGTGCATTGAGCTCAAAAAGAGGACAGATTAAAAAAATGAATCCAAAGGGCAAAGTCCAGGAGATCTGGGCAGAAGTCCCACTGGAAAATATGTTCGGCTGGACGAATGATCTTCGTTCAATGACTAAGGGCAAGGCGAATAGTGTAATGGAATTTGGGCATTATGCGAAGGTTCCGGGGAATCTGGTTGAAGGAATACTAGGAGCCTAAGTAAATATCGGAATAGTTTTTTTCACTGTTGCAAAACAGAAAACTTTCTCGTATAATCAGACGCTTGTATTGACTGTACGAGTATAACTTTTTGTATTTTTTATACTTTATTAAAATGGCAGATTTCGATAGAAATAAACCTCATGTGAATATTGGTACACTTGGTCATGTGGATCATGGTAAAACCACATTACTTAGAGGTGTGTTAAATGTTTTTGGCGGAGATGAAAAGGATAAATGGAAGGGGAAACTTGATAAATCTCCAGAGTCGAAAGCAAAATCAATTACTATTGCAGTAGCTCATGTAGAGGCAGAGACCGATGCAAGGCACTATGCAATTGTTGATTGTCCAGGTCACAAAGATTACATCAAAAACATGATCACTGGAGCAGCTCAAATGGATGGGGCTATCCTAGTTGTATCAGCTTCTGATGGACCTATGCCTCAAACAACAGAGCACGTTCTTCTTGCCAAACAGGTAGGAGTAAAGCACTTTGTTGTTTATATAAATATCTTTGAAGATATGGATGATGATTTGATTGACCTTGTTGAGGAGGAAGTCCGAGAACTTCTAACAAAACATGGCTTCGAAGGAGACAAAGTTACTGTTGTAAGAGGAAATGCATTGAAAGCCGAAAAAGGTGAAGATGTTGAGTCAATAAAAGCTCTTATGGCAGCTGTTGATAAAGATATTCCAGTTCCAGAAAGACCGGTTGATCAGCCATTTTTAATGTCTGTTGAAGATGTTTTCTCAATCGAAGGTAGAGGAACTGTCGCAACGGGAAGAATCGATCGAGGTACGGTGAAGGTTGGGGAAACCGTCGATCAGGTAGGAATGATGGAAGGTGTAAAGCCGGTAACAATAACTGGAGTTGAGATGTTTAATAAAAGTCTAAAAGAAGGTCAGGCTGGAGATAATGTCGGACTTCTACTTAGAGGTCTAAAAAGAGAAGATATTGAAAGAGGTCAGGTACTTGCTGCAAAAGGAAGTATTCAGCCACATACAGAATTTGAAGCAGAGGTCTACATTCTAAACAAAGATGAAGGCGGTAGACACACAGCTTTCTTCACTGGATACAGACCACAGTTTTACATTAGAACGACTGATGTGACTGGAGCAGTAACTTTGAAAGAGGGAACTGAAATGGTTATGCCAGGTGATAATGCAGAACTCGTCATTAAACTTGTAACTCCAGTTGCAATCGAAGAGAAAATGAGATTTGCAATTAGAGAGGGTGGAAGGACAGTAGGAGAAGGAGTTGTAACAAAAGTTGTGAAATAAAGAAAACAAAAAGAGGTGCCAGGAAGAGCACCTCTAAAGTTATGAATTTAGTTTATTGGTTCAAATGCAAAAGATTCGAATAAAAATAAAGGGGTATGATGCAAAGGTCGTTGACAAGGCAGCTTCTCAAGTGCTTGATACAGCACTCAGGACTGGTGCCAAGACAAGCGGTCCTGTTCCATTGCCAAATAGAATCAGGAAGTGGGCGGTATTGAAATCCCCGCATGTTGATGGTAAAAGCAAGGAGCATTATGAGATGAGAATTCATGGAAGATTAGTTGAGATAATTGAACCAAACGCAAAAACAATTGATTCACTGACTCATTTGCAGCTTGCTGCTGGAGTCAACGTAGAAATTAAATAATATTGGATCAAAGTCGGTCAATACTGTCTCAAAGCTAATAAGCTTAGGGGCAAGTTACCTTAAATAAAGCTTCTTACGCTTTGAAGGTAAGAAGTTTTTTTTGAATAATTAAAGATATGGACTTTACAATCGGAATAAAAAAAGAAATGACTCAGATTTATGATGAGGAGGGAAAAGTATTTCCTGTAACCCTGATCGATATTTCCAAGTCAATTGTCGCGGGAACGAAAACACAAGAAAAAGACGGTTATAATGCCGTCATTTTGGGGATTGGAGAAAAGAAAGCAAATAAAGCAGAAACGACCAAATTTAAAGGATTGAAAATTGTACCTCGAAAGGCAGTCGAATTTAGAATAGAGGAGATGCCAGAGGGACTCGAAACTGGAGCAGAAGTTGAACTTGATATCAAGCCAGATCAAAAAATTGACATAACAGGAACGACAAAAGGAAAAGGCTTTGCTGGGGTAGTTAAAAGATGGGGATTTAAAGGCGGGCCAAAGACCCATGGTCAATCAGATAGGCAAAGAGCACCAGGTTCTATCGGTTCCGGGACTACACCGGGTAGAGTTTATAAAGGCAAGAAAATGGGCGGACGAATGGGAGGAGAAAGACAGACAACTGGAAACCTGAGAGTTGTAAAATTAGATACAGAAAACGGTCTGCTTTATGTTAAAGGTGCAGTGCCGGGAAGCAAAAATTCATATGTATTAATAAGAAAAGCGCGATAATGAATCTGAATCTTTACGATAAAAAAGGAAAAAAGACAGAGAAAAAAGTAAAACTTGATGACTCGGTATTTGGCACCAAAGTCAATCAAAATCTTATTTCGCAAGCGGTTGATACTTATTTGCAAAATCAGAGGCAGGCAAACGCACAGACGAAAGATAGATCGGAAGTCAGCGGTGGAGGTAAAAAGCCATGGAAACAAAAAGGGACTGGAAGAGCGAGGCATGGATCATCCAGGAGTCCAATCTGGAAAGGCGGAGGAGTGACATTCGGCCCAACGAATGCAAGAAATTATAAAAAGAAGCTGAATAAATCTGCAAATAAAAAAGCAATTAAAAATGCATTTACAATGAAAAATGAAGCAAAAGAAGTCATTGTAATTGAAAACTTTGATACAGACAAAACGAAGCAGATCGATGGAGTACTGAAAAATCTTGGAATTAAAGGAAAAGTCGCATTTGTTCAGGTTGAAGAGAAAGGATTGCATAAGGCGGTCAAAAATATTGAAGGCGCAAGAGCAATACGAACAGGCGAGCTAAATGTCTTTAATATCCTTGATAACAAATGCCTGGTGATTTTGGAAGATGCCCTTAAAGATATTTCAGAAAAATGGGGAGACAAAAAATGAGACAAATAATTGTAAAGCCAATATTAACAGAAAAAACAATAAATTTGGCAAGTGAATTGAATCAGTACACATTTGAGGTGTCTGGTGAAACAACGAAAAAACAAGTTGCAACCAGAATTGCTGAGAAATATGAAGTTGAGGTTGAGTCTGTCCGGATTCAAAACAGACTTGGTAAAATCAAGCGTTTTGGCTCAAAATCAAGTGGCAGAAGAAAAAATTCGAAAAGGGCAATAGTACAGCTCAATAAGAAAGACAAAATAGATAGTTTTGAAATCAAATAAATAGTCGAAAATGATAAAGATATTTAAACCAACAACACAAACCAGAAGACATACAGCTTTGCTTGATAATAGAGGGCTGGACAGTACTACAAAAAAGACAAAAAGGTTGAAAAAAATGAAAAAAGGCTCAAGAGGCAAAAATGGCAGTGGAGCTATTACTGTCAGACACAAAAGTGGAAAAGGCAGGACATATTATAGAGAGATTGACTTTAAAAGAGATAAAATGGAAGTGCCGGCAAATGTTGAGGCTATTGAATATGATCCAAATAGATCATGCAATATTGCTCTTTTAAAATACGCAGATGGCGAGAGAAGATACATTTTGGCGCCAAAAGGGGTAAAAGTCGGACAGGAACTTATCTCAAGGGAGAAAGAAGCGCCGATCAAGCCTGGAAATGCAATGCCTTTAAAGAACATTCCTTTTGGAACATATGTTCATAATATTGAACTTAGAAGAGGTGAAGGTGGTAAAATTGCAAGAAGTGCAGGAATGAGCGTACAAATTCAAGGAGGTGACAAGAAATATATTCAACTCAAAATGCCAAGTGGAGAAATCAGGCTTGTCAGAGAAGAAAATATGGCTACTATCGGACTTGTAGGCAATGAGGATAAGCAAAACGTACGACTTGGTAAAGCAGGAAGAAAAAGACATATGGGGATCAGGCCGACTGTTAGAGGTACGGCACAATCGGACAGTCATCCACACTCTGGAGGTCAGGGTAAAGGTGGAAGACACGGAACCGGAGGACCAGCAAAGACCCCTTGGGGCAAAAAGCAGGGTACAAAAACCAGGAAGAACACATCAACTGATAAATACATTATAAAAAGAAGGACTACAAGAAGAAGACCAAACGTAAAAAAGACCAGACATACTATTGTTTAATTTAATAAAATAATATGAGCAGATCACTAAAAAAAGGACCATATATCGACGAGAGAATTGCCAGAAAAATTATAAAGGCAAAAGCAGAAGGTGACAAAAAGCCAATAAAAACATGGGCCAGAGCTTCTGTAATTACACCTGATATGGTTGGAATGACATTTGCTGTACACAATGGACGGAACTTTTTAGATGTGTTTGTAACAGAATCGATGGTTGGGCATAAATTGGGAGAATTTGCCCCAACACGTAAATTTACTGGTCATAGCAAGAAAGGTAAAATCGCTAAAGCTACTGGTACTGCCGGTAGAACAGTAGAAGAATAAAAATGACAAAGAAATATGTTTATGCAAAAAGCAAGTATGTAAGAATGTCAGCTCAAAAGGTAAGGCTTGTAGCTGACATGATTCGCGGTGAAAATGCTGTTTATGCAAGTGAGGTATTGGAGTTTGTAAACAAAGCTGCAGCTTTGCCAGTCAGGAAGACGCTTGAGTCTGCAATAGCAAATGCAGTAAACAATGAGGGGATGGACAAGAAAGAGTTGAAAATTGTTGAAGCGCGTGTCGATGATGCCCCAATTTTTAAAAGAGGCAGAGCGGTAAGTAAAGGACGATATCATAAAATCTTAAAAAGAAATTCGCATATAATTATTGCGGTATCTGGTGAGCAGCAAAAGACAGCGGCTAAAAAAACAAAGGCAAAGGCAGTAAAAGCAGTGTCAACAGAGGAACAAAAAGAAGAAATTGAAAAACAAGGTGATACAATCGAAAAGAAAAAGAAAGAAGCGCTCGAAAAGATGAAAAGAATGGACATTGCCAAAAAAGCGCAAATTAAAACAACAGGTACACAAAGAAAAGTACAAGCAAAAGGTTAATTTATAAATTAAATAATTATGGGTCAAAAAGTAAACCCGGTAGGATTTAGACTGGGAGTAAACAAAGGATGGAAGTCGGTCTGGTACGCAGACAAGGCGACTTATAGCAATTTGCTGGAGAGTGACCTTGAAGCAAGAAAGTTTATAAAGAAGAATCTGAAGAATGCAGGGGTACATGATATAAAAATAAAAAGATCAATGAACAGAATCAGGATTGAAGTAACAGTTGCAAGGCCTGGAGTTGTGATAGGCAGGGGTGGCGCAGGGATTGAAGAGCTAAAGAAAAAGCTGAACGACCTATTGAAAACAAACGTTGATCTGCAGATCCTTGAAATTAAAAGACCAGAGACATCAGCTAGAATAATAGCGCAAAACGTTGCAGAGCAGCTAGAGAGAAGGGTAGTTCCAAAATATGTCGCAAGCAGAGAGATCGAAAATGCAAGGAATTCAGGAGAAGTAAATGGGGTCAGAATCTGGGTTTCGGGAAGAATTAAAGGTGTTGAAATTGCTAGAACTGAAAAATTCCAGTGGGGAACAGTTCCGCTTCAGACGCTAAGAGCAGATATTGATTATTATTATCTTACAGCTCAAGTGCCAAACGCTGGAAAGCAGGGAATAAAAGTTTGGGTCTTTAAAGGGGATAAATAACTATGTTGCAGCCAAAACAAACAAAACACAGAAAACAACTTAGAGGTAGAATGAAAGGCGAGGCGGCTAGAGGAAACCAGTTAACGGTAGGAGAATTTGGTCTGCAGGCAACTGATAGAATTTGGTTAAATGGAAATCAAATAGAATCGGCTAGAAAAGCAGTTGTCAGGGAAACAAAAAGAAAAGGAAAGTTGTGGTTGAGATTGTTTCCTGACAAGGCTTATACTGCCAAACCGGCAGAAGTTGGAATGGGAAAAGGTAAAGGCGACGTCCAGGGTTATGTCTTTGTTCTCAAACCTGGCAGAATGATTTTTGAGTTGGGTGGAGTAAGTGAAGAGGTCGCAAGAGCAGCACTAAAAAGAGCTGCTGATAAGCTGCCGGTAAAAACAAGAATAATTACGAAAGACTAAATAAATGGATTATAGAAAATTAGACGCAAAAAAATTACAGGAAGAAATTGCAAAGCTTAGACAGGAGTTGAGAGATCTACGAATTGAGATAAAATCTCAAAATCTGGGAGTAGTCTCTGAGTATAGGAGGAAAAAGGCTGATTTAGCAAAGGCTTTGACAATACTAGGCGAATTGGGAAAATCTAAAAAATAATTATTAATTAAAGCAATTGGAACAAGAGGCAAGAAAAACAAAAAAGACACTAAAAGGGGTAGTAGTCAAAATTGTTGATGAAAAAACAATAAAAGTAGATGTTGAGCGAAAAGCTGCACATCCTTTGTACCAAAAGATTTTAAAGAGCAATAAAAAGTATCTAGCAGACAGGAATGGAATCGAAGTTGAAGTTGGTAATCAGGTAATTATTGAGGAAACGACCCCGGTCTCAAAGAATAAGAAATTTAAATTAATAGAAGTAGCTAAGTAATGATTCAATCTTTATCAAGACTAAAAATTGCAGATAATAGCGGAGTAAAAGAGATCATGGTGATCCAAGTCCTCGGCAGGAAAAAAGGCGGGAAACATCAGAGATTTGGAACTGTGGGAGAACTTGTAAGTGCCAGTGCGAAAAAGGTACAGCCAAACACAAGCTACAAGCAGGGAGAAATTGTATATGCAGTAGTCATTAGAACTAAAAAAGAAGTAAGAAGAAAAGAAGGAAGTTATATTAGATTTGATGATAATGCTGCCGTGATTATCAATAAAGACACAAAAGAGCCGAAAGCAACCAGGATTTTTGGTCCAATTGCAAGAGAACTAAAAGACAAAGGTTTCAATAAAATTGTTAGTTTAGCACCAGAAGTATTATGAAGATAAAAAAAGGAGATTTGATACAAGTCATAACTGGAAAAGACCGAGGTAAACAAGGCGAGGTTTTAAAAGTGCTGCCTAAAAAGGGTAGAGTTGTGATCAAAGGTGTAAATAAAGTTATAAAACACAAAAAAAACACTGGGGATAAAAATAACCCTGGCGGCCGAATCGAAATTGAAGCTCCAATTCACGTCTCGAACGTGATGCTGGTTTCACCAGATAGCGGGAAGACAACTAGAAAAAGAATTGAAGCAAAGCAGAAAATCAAAACAAAAAAAGAGACAGTAAAAAAAAATAACAGCAAAAAAACAGTTAATAAAAAATGAAAAATTACATACCAAGACTCAAAAAATTATACAAAGAGGAGATAATTAAAAAGCTTAAACAAGATTTGGGAGATGCCAATATTATGGCACTGCCAAAATTGGATAAAATTGTAATAAATGTTGGACTTGGCAGTGCCAAGGAAGACAAGGCGGCGTTCGATCAAGCGATTGAAGATATTTCTATGATCGCGGGCCAGGCACCGGTTATTACAAAATCCAAGAAAGCTATCTCAAACTTTAAAATCCGAAAGGGACAGGATATCGGACTAAAAGTTACCCTTCGAGGGGATAGAATGTGGGAGTTTTATGACAGGTTAGTAAGTATCGTGTTGCCAAGATTGAAAGATTTTCGAGGTATTTCTAACAAAGCTTTCGATGGAAGGGGAAACTATTCTTTAGGATTGAGGGAGCATACAGTTTTTCCCGAGGTTGACACAAACAAAGTTACAAAGGCATTTAGTATGCAGGTCAATATCAATATCGCAAACTCAAATGATGAAAATAGTTTGCTTTTATTGAAATATCTGGGAATGCCTTTTGTGAAAAAAGCGAAATAATTTAAATAAATTGTAAAGAAATAATGAGTACAGCAGCACAAGAACACAAAGCAAAAAAGCTAAAAGAAAAAAGCAAAAAAGGCACCCTAAAAAAGCCGACAAGAGTATTTAGCAGATGTTCTCAATGTGGCCGGACAAGAGGGTATATAAGGCACTTCGGGATGTGTAGAATTTGTGTCAGGGAAAAAGCAAACGAAGGATTGCTGCCCGGTGTTACAAAATCAAGTTGGTAAATTTAATTAATTTAAGAGATAAATCATGGTCAATGATCCAATAGCAGACTTCCTAACAAGAATAAGGAATGCTATAGCAAGAAAACAGAAAACATTGAATGTTCCTTCCACAAAAATGCTGGAGGCTATAGCAGCGATTTTGAAGGAAGAGGGATATATTCTAGACTATAAGGTTGAAGAGCCAAAAGAGAAAGAAGTCCAAAAACAACTTAATTTGAAATTGAAATATATAAACGGCGAATCAGCGATCAAAGAACTAATTCGAATATCAAAACCTGGAGTCAGAATATATTCAGGTTATAGAGATATCGGCAGGATCAAATATGGGCTTGGAATAAGTATCTTAACAACTCCAAAAGGTCTTTTAACAGGGAAAAAAGCAAAAGAAGAGCAAGTAGGAGGAGAACTTTTATGCAAAATTTGGTAATAATTAAGAAAATATTATGTCAAGAATTGGTAAAAATCCAATAACAATTGAAAACGGGGTTAGCGTAGAGGTTAGTCCAGGTGGCAGGTTCAATCACTTGAGTGTCAGTGTAAAAGGCCCAAAAGGTGAATTGAGTGAAGATGTGAGAAAGGGCATTGATGTAAAAGTTGAGAATGATACTGTTATTCTTGAGAGGAAGAATGACTCAAAAATGAACAAGGGGCTGCATGGATTATATAGAAGTCTAATTGCAAACATGATTGAAGGTGTTACAAAAGGATTCCAGAAAGATCTGGAATTGGTTGGGGTCGGCTATAGAGCTGAGATGAAAGGCAATGATATAGAATTATCTCTAGGACTTACTCATCCGGTTCTTTATAAAACACCAGAAGGAATCAAAATTGAGGTCGCAGACAAGACAGAGGTCAAAATCACTGGAATTGATAAACATCTAGTAGGTCAAGTCGCAGCGGCAATTAGAGAAATCAGAAAGCCGGAGCCATATAAGGGCAAAGGTATCAGATACAAAGGCGAGCAGGTAAAAAGAAAAGCTGGAAAAGCAGCTGCTGCATCCGAATAATTAAAATTATAAAATTATGGAAAAAAGAAGACAAAAAAGACAAAACAGAGTAAGAGCAGGTCTCAAGAAGCAGAGAAAAAACAGACTGTTAGTTTTTAGAAGCAATAGGTATATTTCTGCTCAAGTCATTGATGATGCTACTGGAAATACTATCGTAGGGACTACAGATTCAGTCATTGATAAAAAACTAAATAAAACAGAGCGGGCGGTTAAAGTAGGCGAAACCATTGCAAAACTAGCTGTCAAAAAAGGGATAGAAGAAGTCGTGTTTGATCGGAATTTTTACAAATATCATGGTAGAATCAAAGCGCTTGCAGAAGCTGCAAGGCAGAATGGACTTAAATTTTAATTCAAATTTAAATGGCAGACGCCGAAGAAAAGAAAACAAAAGCAAATACACCAGCGCAGGCAAAAAAAGTTGTAAGCACTAACGCTGCTTCTCCTAAAAAAACACTTGAAAGAATTAAAGTCAAAAGAACTCAGCCAAGAAGCGGCAGAAGGTCGAGAGACAAAAGAAAAGCCGGAAATGATGATGGTTATGATAGCAGGATTGTTTCAATCAGGCGGGTAACGAGAGTTTACAAAGGAGGAAAAAGAATGAGACTGAGTACTGTTGTAGTGGTTGGAGACAAAAAAGGTAATGTCGGGATTGGTGTTGGGAAGGGGGCTGACGTAAAAGCTGCAGAAGAAAAAGCTGTATCATACGCAAAAAAACACTTGGTTCATATTGAGAAAAAAGGAGATACTATTGCTCATGATATTCAGTACAAAAAGGGTGCAGCTAAAGTGTTTTTGAAACCTGCAGCACCTGGAACAGGAATTATTGCCGGGAGTTCAGTCAGGGCAGTTATTGAAATGGCCGGTATCAAAGATATATTAACGAAAGTTCTAGGCAGTAGAAATAGTATCAACAACGCCTATGTAACACTTGAAGCACTTGCTTCAATCAAGACGACTAGAATTTAAACAAATTAAACGATATGTTAGAAAAGCTCAACAAAATAAAAACGAAAAGCAGAAAAAGAGTTGGTAGAGGTTATGGGAGTGGAAAAGGCGGTCATACTGTTGGCAGAGGTCAGAAAGGTCAAAAATCAAGGGCAGGTTACAAAAAGCCAAGGCCTGATTTTGAAGGGGGATCAATGCCTCTTTCAAGAAGAATCCCAAAACTTAAGGGTTTTTCAAGAGGTGAATTTGTAAAAGCAAAGAAAATCCTTTTAGGACTTGATGATCTCCAAAAATTTGAAGGTGATGTAGTTAGTCCTGAAACTCTTGAGAAAAGCGGTTTGATATCTAGTAAATCACAAAATCTTGATATAAAAATTGTCGCTAACGGAGAATTAAAAAAGAAGCTGACTATCAAAGGGATCGACACGTCCAAAACAGCAAGAGCAGCGATTGAAAAAGCCGGCGGCAAAATCGAGGCGTAAAGGTATCTAAAAATATTCTTATAATCCTATGTTAGCGAAAATCAAAAGCGTATTTTCAAACAAAGAATTGCGTAACAGAATTATTTTTACCCTGGGTATTATACTGATTATAAGGCTGCTAAATATAGTCCCGATTCCGGGATTTACAAATGATGTAATACAAGAAACCACAGGGGATAATCCATTTTCAACGTTTTATACACTTATTACCGGGGGAAGAATTGATAGCTTCTCAATTGTTGCGATTGGTATCGGCCCGTACATTAACGCTTCGATTATTATGCAGCTTCTAAGCTCAATTATTCCTCAGCTCGAAGAAATTTCCAAAGAGGGGGAAAGAGGCAAAAAAATTATCAATCAATACACAAGATATTTGACATTGCCGCTTGCATTGATTCAGTCTATCGTGATTATTGTCCTATTGCTTTCTCAAATGGAATCTCAGCCGGCTTTGGCAGATTTCGTTGTTGGAGTAACTGCAATTGATAAAGCTTTAATGGTTCTCGCCCTTACAGCAGGCAGTATGTTGCTTATGTGGCTTGGAGAAAACATAAGTGACAGGGGTATTGGAAATGGTTCGTCAATCATTATTACAATTGGTATTTTAGGTTCGCTGCCTTCCTTAGTTAGACAGGATTTCGAATCACTTTCCCTGGATTTCTCTGAGCTTGATAAATTCAGCGATCTATTTAGAATGCAGAGTTTTTATGCAATTGCTGTTTTGATCCTTGGGTTTACAGTCATGATTGCCGGAATTGTATATGTGACTGAAGCAACAAGGAAACTAAAAATCCAATACGCAAGACGTGTAAGGACTACAGGAAGCATGCAAAGCAGTTTCCTGCCATTGAAACTTAACCAGGCAGGAGTTATCCCGGTAATCTTCGCTTCATCATTATTGACATTCCCTCAAATAATCGCTCAATTTGCAGTGCAGCAGTTAGATTCTGGAATATTTTTTGACATTGCACGAACAGTAAACGATTCATTTTTAACTGACTTTAATTCTGTAGGCTACTTGATTACATACTTTGTCTTAATCGTTGGATTTTCGTACTTTTATACTTTTGTTGTGATGAAACCAGACGAAGTGGCAGACAATCTTAGAAAGAGCGGCGGATTTATTCCCGGTATAAGGCCTGGAGACTCTACAGCAAAATTCATTTCCCACGTGCTTATAAAACTTACATTTGTAGGAGCGATATTTTTAGCAAGTGTAGCATTAGTGCCGACTCTTTTCCAAATCGGATTCCAGGAGCAGAATCTTTTGGTTCTATCAGGAATCGGAGGGACTAGTATATTGATTATTGTCGGGGTAATCGTTGACACATATAGACAGATCGGATCATATATTGTAACCAGCAGCTACGAAAAATACATAAGATGAGTGCGAAAACGGGAATAATACTCAAAACACCCCAGCAGGTTGAGAAAATGAAGGAGCTGGGTTCAATTCTAGCTGAAATTGTTGCTAATTTATACGAACTGGTTGAGGTAGGAAATACTCCGCTGGACCTTGAAAAAAGAGCAATAGAACTCTGCCGGGAATTTGAAGTAAATCCTTCATGTATGGGTTACATGGGTTATCCGGCAGCGACTTGTATTGGTGTCAACGATCAGGCAGTACACAATATACCTAAAGATAACAAATTTAAGGATGGAGATATTGTAACAATCGATATGGTTATTGATCAAGACGGCTGGTTTGTAGATCATGCTGTGACAAAAGGAATCTGGAATGTTGATACAAAAGGGAGAGAGCTGATTGAAAATACCAAAAAAGCCATGGAAAAAGCAATATCAACAGTAAAGGCCGGAAAGACAATTGGAGATTTGGGGGCAGCAATGGAGGGAATTATCAAGCCGCTTGGATTTAGTGTTTTGAGAAATTATGTCGGGCATGGAATCGGGCAAGAAATGCATGAAGAACCAAAAATTCCTTGTTTCGGGACACCAGGCCAGGGGGAAGAGCTAAAAGAAGGAATGGTTTTCACTATAGAGCCTATGGTTGCAGAATATGAACCGGATATCACATTAGACTCGGATGGCTGGTCAACAAGATTAACAGATGGTGGAAGATTTGCAATGTTTGAACATACAGTTGCTTTAAATGCCTCAGGAGTGGAGATTTTGACAAAAAGAAGCGAAAAGGGCTTGTTTTAAAGCCAAATTTTGATATAATTCATATAGTTCTCTTTGGTAAAAAATAAGAGAGCTTATTTTATTGTCTTTAGGTATTTATGAAGGATCCGAAGAAGAAAATCAAGGTAAGAGGGAAAATTGTCGAAGTATTGCCCAACACAAAATTCAAAGTAATGATTGATCTTAAAGGCAAAGAACATACAATTTTAGGATACATCTCGGGAAAGATGAGGATGCACTACATCAAGCTTATCCAGGGAGATGAGGTAGATGTAGAGATGAGCCCATACGATCTTGATAAAGGAAGAATTACTTACAGATACTAATAGCAAATGAACGTAAAATCGTCAGTTAAAAAAAGATGTGTACATTGTTACATTGTCAAAAGGAAGAACTCCAAAGGGAAGACGATAATGTACGTTTATTGTAAAAAGAATCCACGGCATAAACAAAGACAAGGTTAGACTCTTTACATTTAATTAATATTTTGAAAAATGGCTAGAATATTAGGAGTAGAAATACCAAACGAAAAGGGAATCGGAGTTGCACTTACCTATATTTATGGAGTAGGCGACGCGGCATCAGCAAAAATTCTCAAAATGGTAAATATTGATCCGTTAGTCAGGGTAAAAGACCTCGACGAGCAAAAATTGATGAAAATTGCACAAGTCGTTGAGGAGAGCTTTACAGTTGAAGGAGAGCTCAAACAGGAGGTTTTCAAAAATATAAAAAGGCTTAAAGATATCAAATCCTATAGGGGTTTGCGACACAGATTGAGTCTGCCAGTTAGAGGTCAGCGGACTAGAACTAATGCCGTTACTAGAAAAGGTAGGAATATTGCAGTCGGCGGCCTAAAAAGAAAGATTGAAAAAACTTGATTTAATATACTAATAACAACATGGCAAAAAATACTGAAAAAACTAAAGATGTAAAAGTTGAAAAGGCGGGCAAAGCAGCGAAGGTGGCAAAAGCGCCTGTTGCGACAAAAAAAACGAAGAAAAAGAATGTACAGAAGGTTAAAGTTAAAATAAAAAGCGGATACAACAACACCATCGTTACGATAACTGATTATGATGGGAACGTTCTTGCGAGCAGCAGCGGTGGTTTAATCGGATTTACCGGTTCGAAAAAAAGTACTGCGTTTGCAGCCACGAAAGCTGCTGAAGATGCAGTTGCTAAAGCAGCTAAACACGGAGCAAAAGAAGCGATTGTCGTTGTGTCTGGTATGGGAATGGGCAGGCAGGCTGCTGTAAAAGGCATTAGATCGGGAGGATTGAAAATTACCTCACTTTCTGATTACACACCGGTAAAACATGGAGGGACAGTATCAAGGAAGAGTCCAAAGAAATAGTTTAATTTGAAATAATCACTTAGTATGAGATATACAGGACCAAAAAGAAAACTTGAAAGAAGAGAACAAGCAACAATATTCGGAAGTGATGCCTGGAAAAAGAGAACAGGGTTGCCAGGACAGCACCCAGTTAGCAGGAAAAGACCTTCTAACTTTGCTATTCAGTTTAGAGAAAAACAAAAGGTCAAAAGAATGTATCTGATGACTGAGAAACAATTTAGAAGATTTTTTGCTGAAGCAAAGAAAGCGACTGGAAATACTGGAACGAGATTTCTACAATTACTTGAATTGAGGCTTGATAATGTTGTCTATAGGCTTGGATTTGCAAAAACGAGAAACCAGGCCAGACAATTTGTAAATCATGGTCATGTACAAGTTAATGGCGTGAGAGCGGATATTCCTTCGATGATTCTAAATGTCGGGGATGAGGTCAGCTTGAAGTCAAAGTTTACAAAATCTCCGATATCAGATCAAATCGATGCAGAGTTAAAAGCTGAGAAACATAAAGCGCCAGAATGGCTTTCGAAGGCCAAAACAAGCGGGAAAGTCTTGGCAGAGCCAACGAGAGATCAAATGGACAAGAGTATCAAAGAACAAAGTATAGTTGAATTATATTCAAGATAATAACTATTTAATATTGAGATTTAATTATTACTTCAATTCAAATGCTGGAAATTGACAAATTTAAACTAAAGAAAATAAAAGAAGACGGGGAACATGGTGAATATGAAATCGGTCCATTGCCAAAAGGATTCGGACATACAGTCGCAAATTCTTTAAGAAGAATACTTCTTTCTTCAATCGAGGGCGCAGCAGTTGTTGGAGTAAAGCTAAACGGAGTAGATCATGAGTATAGTTCTTTAGAAGGAGTCCAGGATGACGTTTTGGCTATTTTACTAAATATCAAAGAGCTCGCCATAGTTTCACATACTCAAGATGACGTAGTATTGAAGCTAAGTAAGAAAGGCAAAAAAGGTGACGTAGTCGAAATTACAGCTAAAGACATCGAGCCAAATGCTGATGTGGAGATTGTAAATAAGGATCTTGTTATTACAACTTTATCAGGAGCTGCAAGCAAAATTGATGCGGAAATAAGGATAAAAAGGGGTATCGGATATGCATATCCTGATGAGAGCATTAGAAAAGAAATCGGGAATTTACCAATTGATGCGAACTTTAATCCTGTTGTGAGGGTTGAGTATCAGATTGCACAAGCTCGAGTTGGACAAAGAACTGACTATGATTTGATAAATCTAAATATCACTACGAACAAAGTAAAAACTCCAGCCGAAGTTCTCCTGGAAGCAGCGGAAATTTATGACATGATCGCAAATAAATTGGTGAATATTTTTGGAGGAGATTCCGATGAGGTTGCCTCAATGAGCAAAGAGAGTACAAAAGAGGAAGATGGAGAGAAAATAAAAATCAGCGAGGTCAGTATGTCCACAAGATTGACAAATTCTTTGATGAATGCCGGAATTGCTACACTAAATGAATTAGATTCAAAAGATTATGAAGAGGTTGAGAATTATCGGGGAATGGGAAGCAAGTCATTTGAAGAATTAAATGAAATATTAACTGATTTTGGATTTTCACTTAAAAAATGAGACACGGCAATAAAGTAAACAACCTATCGAGACCGAAAAGCGAACGTGATGCTCTGATAATAATTCAGGCAAAGTCGCTTGTCCGCTATAAACGTCTTGAAACTACAACTGCAAAAGCAAAAGTAGTAAAGCAATTTAGTGATAAACTGCTCTTTGGACTGGTAAATAAAGAAGGTATGGAATTAGAGCGCTTTTTGGAAAAACGTCTAAAAACAAAGGATTTGAATGATTACTTGATAAAGGATCTCAAACCTTTGCTGGATAACAGCAAAACTGGCGGATTTACAAAAATCTATAAAGTCGAGAACAGGAAGGGAGATAATTCTAAAATGTCCCTTTTAAAACTGAGCCTCGAAGATAAGCCAAAAGATAAAAAGGATAAAAAAGCTAAAAAGAATAAAAAATGAAGACAAGAACAATGACTGAAAAAGAAATAAAACGTGACTGGTATCTGATAGATGCAGCAAATATAAGGCTGGGGAGATTAGCTACTGAAATAGCGACAAGGCTTATCGGCAAAAATAAAGTGCAACTTTCCGGCCATCTGGATAATGGGGATCAAGTTGTCGTGATAAATGCGAAAAAATTGTCAGTACACCCAAAAAAGCTTGATAGGAAAATGTATTACAGACACTCAGGTCATATGGGCGGACTAAAACAAAAAAGCCTGAAAACTATGATGGATGAGAAACCTGAAGAGGTTATCAGGCTTGCGGTAAGGGGTATGCTGCCAAATAATAAAATCGGCTCAGCAATGTTAAAAAGGCTTTATGTTTTCGAAGGAGAAAGTCACCCGCATGAAGCACAAAAACCTATTAAAATTGAAATAGAAAACTCATGAAGTACATATATACAAAAGGAAGACGAAAAACATCAACATCAACTCTAAGACTATATCCGCAAAAGGGAGATAATTTGGTGAATGATAAAAAAATCGAAGAAGTATATCCCGATCCAAACGACAGAGCCAGAATTCTTGAGCCGTTGAAGCTGACTGAAACAATAGATTCGCATTATTTCACGGCTAAAACTCAAGGTGGTGGAGTGAGCTCCCAGATTGACGCAATCAAACACGCAATAGCAAGAGCGCTTGCAAAAGAGAATCCTGAATTCAAGACAATTGTCAAAAAAGCTGGACTACTCACTAGAGATGATCGAATGACAGAAAGAAAAAAGACTGGTCTTAGGAAAGCAAGGAAACAAAGACAATTCTCAAAGAGGTAAACGGCACAAATCTCTGGACGTATTTCCACTTCTTACCTATAATGAAGTCTATATTTAGCTGCCAAAGGTGTTGAAAAAAGTCAGTATCGCAATTGTTGTTATTACTCTGCTCGTTATCATTGGAGTATGGTCTCCATGGAGAAACCTTGATTTCTCTTTAATGGAGTTTTTCGGTCTAAAGCAAAGTATTGATTATGCAGGGCTTCAGGTGTATTCTCTCTCAGGTGAAATAGAAGTAGAAATCGATGGCGAACTTGCCGGGAACGTTACTGTTGACGGTTCCCCGCTAGATATTGTCGAAATCGATCCAGGAGAGCATTTAGTAACTGTCAAGCGTGTCCCTGAAGATCAGGCAAACGATCCGATTTATTATCAGTTAAACAGGGTAATCAAGTTCGAAAAAGGTATAAATACTGTCATCGCATATGAGCTTGGACCAACAAAGGATTTTTCGGAAGGTTATCTCATTACAACATCCAGGGCAATAAATCCTGGTTCCCCAAAGTTGAATATCACGACTTCTCCAGATGTGAGCAATGTCATAATCAATAATTTAGATGCCGGCAGTTCGCCTGTTAGTAATTATGAAATAAATCTATTTGAGGATTATAATATAAAAATTCTAAAAGAAAATTTTGAAACGATTGAGTTTAGTCTACTGCCGGATGATGATGTCCAGAGAGAATTACTCAGCGGATATGATATTAATGTTGAAGTAAGCCTTTTTCAAATTCCAATTGAAATTATTGAAGTAAATGAGTAATAAAAATAAATTAAAATCAAGTGTGAAATATCCAACCTCTTTGATAATAGGCGGAGACGATTTTCTAGCTGTAGAAATTGCAAAAAGTCTTATCGAGCAGGGCGGGTATGTGGTTATTATTGACAGGGACAGTGAGAAAACCAGAGAGAAATATGAGGTAATCAAAAATCAGAAATTACTCACGATCCTAGATTATTCTTCAGTTGAATTTCTGGATGACGACCTTAGAAGACTTGATTATGTTTTTTATCTGGGACACAACTATGATCATCCAAGCTCAAAGCTTTCAAGTCAGGAGTTTTTGCAATATTCAAATTATCTTGATTTGATAATCAATCTAACTGGCAAATACAAGGCAAAAATGCTTCTGAGTTCTTCAATAAAAGCAAATCAGATAATTCTAAACTCAAGAGAAGAAATAGATTTTGGTAAAAATACAAAAGAAAAACACGCAGTTTATTCTCAAACAGAGATGCAAAGATACGCTGAAGCACTTGTATTTGAAGCGATGGAAAAATTAGACCTGGACGCACGCATCGTTCGGCTCGGAAGGGTAGTAGGTCCCGGAATGGATTTTGATCTAGATCACTCATTTGATCAGCTTGTAATGGAAGCAGTGATGGGCAAAGATTTGAAGCTGAAATCAGATGGCCTTGAGTCAAATATGTATGTGCATGTGCTTGATGCAGCCTATGGAATTATAAAGGCAATGTTCACAAAAGAGACATCTGGAAAGATCTATTCAGTCTCAAACGATGAAGAAATAACTGATTTGAGTATAGCGTACAAACTTCAAGAGCTTGTAGGACTTGATCAGGAAATTAAATTCGACAACTCAACTGGTGAATATCCAGCGATCAGATATCACAAGCCGGCGAAAAGTTTGACCACTATCGGCTGGCTGCCAAGAGTTTCTTTTCACAGAGCTCTTGTTCAATCTTTCGATTATGCCAAACAGGTCCTGGTGCAAGAAGCAAATAGGGTCATGATGAGAGAAGATGAGATCACTGACGATGTAAATGTATCAAGCGAAGATGATAATGAACCAAAGGGCGCGCTTGCAAGACTTATCGCAGAAAGAAAGGCACAGGAACTTTCAAGAAGAGGCAGTATTTTAATTGCAAATGAAAAACTTAAAGATCAATCAAAAGCAAAAAGAAAACTCACAGCAGGAGAAAAAGTATCCAGGGCTTTTCAAAGCCGCTATGACTCTCTTACGCATAAATTGCGGTTTTTAAAGAAAATCACACTGTCCGAATTAGTTATGTACGCTCTAGTTCTGGCAGTATTCTCCGTGATATATATTGGATTTTTAGCACCAGTTTTTGTGATGTTTAAAAATCTTGTTTTAATTGAATACTATAATGTAGCTCTTGAGCGTCATATTGATACACAGGATTATCAAATGATTACAGGAGACGTAGGTCATATCTCCGAGAATGTCACTGAATTTAGTGAAAATCACGCAAGGTTTGAACAGGTATATGTAGTATTAGGGGCAAGGGAAAATTATCAAACGACACAGGATTCTTTAAGTGCGTTATCGCTGCATATTCAGGCAATTAGCGATGCATTCAGTTTAAATAGTGATTTCTACGAACTTGTTGAGGGTGCTGATTATTCGCTTGTTTATAGACCAACGGGAGAGTCTTTGCTTGATCTGGGACCTGGAAGTATTGATGAAGAGATGCTTGCAAAAGTACTTGCGGATTCTGCAAGGGCAAATCAGCTGGATACAAAAATTGAAATTACCTCTCAAGCAGTAAGAAATAAACCTGTCGGAAAAATTCTGGGTTACGACCTTAGTAAAATGTATGAGAAAGTATACTCTCTTGAAGGAACGGCGATTAAATTTTCAAAATTTACACAGAATTTTTCAGAGTATTTTCTATCGAACAGTACGAAGACTTATACAATGGTCTTACAAGATGACAGTAGATATACACCATCAGGAGGTTATCCAGCGGCAATTGGGATAATACAAATCAGAGGGGGCGAGTTGAGCGATATTGAACTTAGTCCTTTAAGTGAAGAAGATTTAGCAGAAAAGATAAATGTAGAGGAAGATGAATTAGAAATGATACAGGTGGCTTCTACTGATTTCAAATCCAGTGACAATGTGACTTTTGCTGATCTATTCCTTATACCAGATAAATCAATTATTGAAGATGATCTAAACGAATATGTAGATAAAAAGTTCTCAGTGGAATCGCAGGCAATCTTTTTTGCGAATACTGGTTTCTTGAAAGATATATTAGCCCAAAACGGAGAAGTTGAAATTAATCAGGTATTAATTAGAGAAGACACCTTTTCAAGCTCTGTCGAGTTGCTGATAGGAGAAAATAATACGATTACTAGGAAAAACGAGGTGCTTGCTAATATTTTCGCATTGCAGATAATTGATATGACTGGTAATCCAGCCCTTCTGTATAAATTGATTATTTCCGGCGACGATATTTTAGCAAATAAAGAGCTGCAAATTGAAAGCAGCAGCACTCAAATCGCATACGATGTCGGAGATCTGGAATTAGACACCGAAGATATACCACGATTTGAGATATTCCCAGTCGTTGATCCAAATGTTATCAGTTCGAGCAGCTATCCAGCAGTAAATCTTGTAATTAAAGATGATCTTGTCCTCCCGTCAGAAATTGAAAGGGAAATGACGTTTGATTTCTCAAACAGTCAGGACATGGAGCGGTTGGTTTTATGCACTCCATCTGGAATTAGTAATATCCAAGCTAGTCAGGAACTTGCAAAAACTTTTATAGAGGGTAGATTGTGCCTCTCGCTTGATACATCCGATTTGCAGGAACTTACTCTGAGCTTCACTTTTGAGCCATCAGTTGAAACACTTGGAGATAATGAGTATAATGTGAGGTCTGCTCTTATAAATACACCTGGATTAGTTGTCAATTATGATATCGAAGTAGGTTCGGCTGGCTATGAATTTAGCCAATCAGATGACATGATAAATTCCGGGGGTAAATTAATTATCTCAGGAGAATTAATTGAGAACAAAATTATAGATTTTAGTATTAGAAAATGAAAGACGACAAAGTAATGACTCAGCAAGGCTTGCAGGAATTGAAAGCTGAGCTGGAAAAAAGAAAAACGGTAACAAGGGAGGAAATTGCCGAAAAATTAAATGCTGCAAGTGAGCAGGGTGATCTATCCGAAAATGCTGCATACAAGGCGGCAATGGAAGATAAGGAGTTTAATGAAAATAGAATAGAGGAACTCGAAGGAATGATAGCAGATGCGGTTGTGATGAAAGGGGATTCGAAAGATTCTACGGCGGGTCTTGGCGAGAAAGTGGTAGTTAAGAGAAAATCTGATGGAGCAAAAAGAGAATACATCCTTGTTGGCGAAAGTGAAGCTGACCCATCTGAATTCAAAATCTCTGTCGGTTCTCCAATCGGTCAGGCATTGCTTGGCAAAGATATTGGTGATTCGGTTAGCGTCGATATGCCAAACGGGACTGAAGAATTTGAAGTTGTTGCGATTGAGTAGGGAATATCATAAATATTAATAAAAAGAGCGCCGGGAGGCGCTTTTTTTATGTTCCCGGGTATTTTTATATCTGGACGCTTTGCAGGCGAACTGATATATTGATAAGTAGAAAATTGACATGGATAAACACGCCATCCCGCAAAATATAATGGACGTTGAATTCAAACTTTTTGGGAGTTTGACTATCAGGCAGTTTTTCAGCCTTGCTGGGGGAATTTTAATTGCAGTGGTGATATATTTTATTGGATTACCCTGGATAGTCGGCTGGCCATTGATGGCGGTTGCCTTGATCATCGGATTCTCTTTGACGTTTATTACCATCAATGGCCAGCCATTCTCGAGGTGGTTTTCGAACTATATTAGTGCGATGTTTTCATCTCAAAGATATGTCTGGAAAAAGAGCCCGAAAACACCAAAGGTTCTCAGATCTACTCAGGTTAAGAAAACAAAGCAAAATGAAGGTAGATCAAAAAAAACACAAAAAGAATTTGGAGCTTTGCCAATAATTGAAGCGGTTAACCAGCAGAGTACGCAAATCGATGCAGACGAGACGAAAGAACTGCAAAGACTGGATCAATATTTTAATGCTGAATTTGGTAAGACATTTGCTCAAAATTACACTATCCCGGAGGTAAAAGAGGGGCCTAGGCGTGTTGAAGAGGAACAGCAATCAATAGCAGGTGAAGTAAATCCAATTGGAAGAGGCCAGAGAAATGTAAAAACCGGGCAGGATAGAAGTTTTGTCTATACAAATACGCAAAACCAGCGTCCCAGACCTTTGGGTTTCAGTTCAGAAGAGCAGCGAATCGAACAAAAAATCAAAGATATTCTTGAAATGCAGCAAGAGTTGAATCCTTATATGAAAACAAGTGATGTGGAGGCAAGAGAAACTCAGCTAAAAGAAGAAATGAAAAAATTGTATCAGGAAATTCAAAATATGAAGAAGAATAAATAATTTGTAAAAATTTTGACATAAATGGCAAAAACACCGTCAACGCAAGAACATTTAAATATTGAAGAGATCGTTGATGATTTTGTAATCCTCAAAAATGGGGTTGCAGCATTGATTCTAGAAACCAGTGCTCTGAATTTTGATCTTCTTTCTGAAGAAGAGCAAGATGCAAGGATTATTGCATTCGCGAATCTGCTCAATGGTGTTGATTATCCTTTCCAGATAAGTATAAGAACGGTGAGAACTGATGTGAGCGAGTATATTAAAAAGCTGACTGATTATAAGAATAAACAAGTTTCGAAAGCTTTGATAAGACAAATGGAAATCTATATACAGTTTATAAAAAATCTAACAACTAAAAATGAAATTTTAGATAAAAGGTTTTTTGTAACTATCCCCTATAAATCATTACTGGTTTCTGATCCGGGATTGATAAAAAAACTCCTTGGTGCGAAACCAGAGGTCACAAACGTAGATAAAATTGTTGAAAGGGCAAAGGTGGAGCTTTATCCAAAGAGAGACAACATAGTCAGACTTTTTAAGAAAATGGGAATAACAGCAAGACAGCTGACAAATAATGAGCTTCTTATGTTATTCTATGAAGTGTATGATCCGGATAAAATTGGATATCAAAGAATAGGATTGAATATCAGGGATTATACATCAGGAATAGTTCAGCCATCAGTTCAATAAAAAATGGGAATATTTGGTTCAAGCAAAAAAAAGAATACTCAGAAAGGCTCGCAAACAGGATCAAAAGGTCTAAATAGACAACAGGAAGATCAGGCAGTCAAGGAATTCTCGTCAGGATTGATAGATGTCCAGGACATCATCGCTCCCTCCGCAATCGAGATAGATTTCAATCAAATGCTTGTCGGCTCAAAGTATTTTAGGACTTATTTCGTCACAGGTTATCCAAGGTTTGTAGGCTCAAATTGGCTTTCTCCGTTGATCAATTTTGATCATCCGGTAGATATTTCGACTTTTTATTATCCAGTAGATACCGGGAAAGTGATGGAGCGGCTGAAAAGAAAGATCGGGGAATTTGAGGCAACTATCAATATTGCCCTAGATGAGGGAAAGATCCCCGATCCAAGTGTAAAGGTAGCCTTGTCTGATGCAAATGAATTACAGGAACAGCTTGCGAGCGGAACAGAAAAGTATTTCCATTTCGCTCTATACGTTACTATCAGAGCTGACGATCTGAAATCGCTTGAAAAAATTTCACGGAATATTGAATCGACACTTGCTTCGGTTGGGGTCGTGATAAAAACCGCCACATTACAGCAGGAGCAGGGATTTAGAACATCGATGCCAATCGGGAATGACGAAATATACGTCACAAGGAATATGGATACAACATCGCTTGCGACTACATTCCCATTTGTGAGTTCTGAATTGACCATGGAGGATGGTATTTTGTACGGGTTAAATAAGCACAATAATAGTTTGATAATATTTGACAGGTTTAAACTTGCCAATGCAAACATGGTCGTCTTTGCAACCTCCGGAGCTGGAAAAAGTTATTTTGTGAAGCTGGAAGCAATGAGAAGCCTTATGTTTGGGACTGAAATAATAATCATTGATCCTGAACGTGAGTATGAGAAGCTTTGCACAGCAATTGGAGGAGATTATATTTCATTTTCCCAAGATGGCGCTCAAAAACTCAATCCATTCGAACTGTCGGGAATTTATCAGAAAGATGAAGATGAGTTGCGTTTCAAAATTCTATCTCTAAATGGGTTATTCAAAATTATGCTTGGAGGCAACCTTACTCCTGAAGAAAGCGCAATTCTTGATAGAGCAATAATTCTGACATATAAAGAAAAAGGGATTACTCCGGATCCGGCGACTCAAAGAAGACCTGCCCCGCTTTTATCCGATTTGTATAAAATCCTACAGGCAATGGCTGAGCCGGATGCTCATAAGATGGCAGGCAGATTAGAAAGATATGTAAAAGGTAGTGCAGCAGGTATTTTTGACCAGCCAAGCAATATTGAAATAAAAAACACGTTTACGGTCTTCAGCATAAGGGATTTATCAGAGGATCTAAGGCCTATTGCCATGTATATGATGCTTGATTATATTTGGACGAGAATTAAAAGGGAAAGAAGAAAGAGACTTCTGGTGATTGATGAGGCTTGGTGGTTGATGAGATACCCAGATGCAGCAAAATTCCTGCACTCGATATCAAAACGCGCCAGAAAGTACGCGCTCGGCGTTACCACTATTACTCAGGACGTGGAGGACTTTTTGGATAATGATTATGGGAAAGCAGTTGTGACAAACTCAGCTTTGCAGGTACTTCTAAAACAATCCCCGGCGGCTGTTGATCGTATCCAAAAAGTCTTTTATCTAACTTCAGGAGAGAAAAATTACCTGCTTTCAGCCGGTATTGGAGAAGGATTGTTTTTTGCTGGATCCAACCACGTTGCAACGCAGGTAATTGCTAGTGAAAACGAACACAATTTGATTACTACAAACCCGATTGAAATGATGCAAAAGGAGCAGCAGGCTAAAGAAGCAGAGCAGGCCCAAGCAGCCAAACTGGCAAAGGCGGAGCAGACACAGAAACAGGCTCAAGTGCCAGCAGCACAATCTCCACAGCCATCTCAGCCATCTCAGCCAGCACAGCAATCACAGCAGCTGCAGCAGTCTGCTTCATCTAATCAAGTACCGCGCCTATAAATGGAAACTTTATTATCACAATTTAGTTTAACCCTTCCGCTTTGGGTGTTTCTTGTAGTTGCATTATATCTATTTATTGGGACTTATTTCGTATTTAAAACGGTGTTGAAGAGTTTAAATCTAAATCAGAATTCAGCTTCGAAACAAGGATTTTTAAATAAGCCGCTTCTTCAGTTTGTTGCGGTGTTTTTAATGGCATCATCAATTATTGGTGTTATCTATTACGATTCTGTGTCAAAGGATACTGGCGTGATTACAGAAGCAGAGAGAAAAGTCGATATTCAAATTGAATATGAAGTTCTTTCTTCGAATTTAACTTCATCAGAACTTAGGTTAAGGGCTTTACCAATAATTGAAGGGAAGGAATGGGGAGATCCTGGACAGACATTTGATGTTGTATGGACTATTCAATCAGATGACGGTTCGGCAAGAAATTATGTTGAGCAGGCTGTTTCCTCTTTAAACCCAAGTGAAATAGAAATCACACTTGCAAATGGCAGCTACAAAGCCACCGCTCTTGTAAGCGATGATGAAGGAACCTTCAGTGAAACTATTGAAATTGATATTTAATAAGCACCAGTTGATAAGCCGAATTCTGTTGGCTTGAATTATCAAGTAATTCAAGCTGATGATAATTTATCTATTGCCCAAAACTTACTTGGTTGCATCTAGCAGAGGTTGCCTAGCCCGTTTGAATTACTTCAAATGGCGGTGGGCTCTTACCCGTTAGCTTCGTTTCTTCTTAAGAGAGAAACAAAACTCACCTTTTCACCCTTACCTTGAGGCTATGCTCGAGGCGGTATATTTCTGTGGCCCGTTCCAGAGATCACTCCCTGCCTTGTATCTCCTAAGATTCTTCAATCCAAGGTATCCAAGGTGCTATTTACATTGATATTATCAATGAGCGATGTTCGGACTTTCCTCCCCATTTATAAGCAGAGCTTTAAACGAGGTAATCATCCCAACTGGTGCATGGTCATTATAGCATGAAAACTATAGGATAATAAAGAGTAGTCGCTTCTTTCTAATCTCTAGACGAGCCCTGGATTCGGATAGCAAAATACAAAAGATTTGCTAAAGAGCTGAACAATGCAGCGAAATAAGTTAGAGAGGCTCCAAACAATATTCTTTTTGCTGCAGGAATTTCCTGATCTGATAGTAGATTTAAATTTTTTATCATGCCTAGAGCTTTTGTGCTTGCATCAATTTCTATCGGCAGGGTGAGAAGTGCAAAAAGCGTTGAAAGTGAGAAAAGAATAAATCCCATCCAGGCTAGATTGGTAAGTGCCAGGAGCAGCCCGATTATTATCAAAATATACCCAAGATTTGTTCCAATATTCACTACAGGGACGACGAGGCTTCTAAGCAACATCAATGGATTTTTCTCGAATTTCTGCCTAACGTGTCCATACTCGTGTGCTGCAATTGCGACCGAAGCGATACTTGGTCTATTTGCAACGACTCTAGAAAGAGTCAAAATATCATTTCGAGGGTTAAAATTATCACTGAAGTCACCCGGTGTTTGATTTATTGAAATAGGATTTTGATACTGATTCGTCATAATTTGTACTGCATCAAGCCCTGTAATATTTCTACTATTTGGTGTCTGAATATACCGATTTGACCAAAACTTAAACAAAATACTGACAAAAAAGGAGAATAACAAAACAGGTGCAAGTATTAGTAGATAAAGTGGATCAAAGTACATTTATATTATTTTAATAAATAGAATACGGTCTATATATGAATACGCCCAATTGTCAAGCTGTCTAACGGTTATCTAATATGTATTTATTTATACATTAGCAAAAAATTTAGCCATTGTAAATTATATCCTTCGCATTTATTATAGATAAACCCCTGTTGTTTAGCAGAATTCTAATAATCAATATGTACATATTAATATCTTAGCATTATATCGCCCCATTCTATCATGTCAGTAAAGGGTGGCGGGTAGTATTGTATACTCGAATAAAAATTATATACAAACAATAAAAAGTACGCAATATTCACATATATACAGATATACGGAATTCTGTATATACTTCGTGTTGTATAAGTGATACGAAAAACTAAATTCTAAGACATAGACGTAGATCAATGCAAGAATTTAAGCCCTCTGGTGTTGCGGTTTCGTCTATTCGTCGGGATTTGTTAAAGAACAAAAAATTAGAACATAGTGTCACTTGAAATACTTATATATACAATCTGTAAGAATGTTTACCTGTCTAAAATGCCAAAGTACGAACTGATTATTGACGGTGTTACGTAAAGTGATACTCAAATATTTTTACCGTGACATTTCTTATACTTTTTTCCGCTGCCACAATAGCATGGATCATTCCTGCCAATATTTATTTTTTTAGCAGGTGAGGAAGATGATTGCGAAATTGCGGCATTATTTTTAAGAACGTTCCTTATGGAATTGATCATCTCTCTGCTTCCTTCAGAAATATCGGAGATCTGTTTAGAATTATCAAGTGAGATGCTTGCTTGGCTTTTGACAACTTTATTTACTTTAAGCAATCTTCTAGTTACTTGTGAATCCGTTTGATAAACGAAGAGTTCAAATTGTTTATAGGCTTCATTTTTATATTCGATGAGAGGATCTCTTTGAGCGTATCCTCGAAGACCAATACCTTCACGTAGATCTTGCATAGTTTCTAGATGATCTGTCCAAGTGTGGTCCATAGTTTCAAGATATAGCTGCTTTAGAACTTCGAAGTATTCAAGGCCAAGTTCTTTCTCCTTGCTGACTAAAAGCTTTTTAAGAATATTCCATAAGAATTCTTTTGAGCTGGACATATCTTTCCCCTGAAGATTTTCAACAAGAAAACTCTGGACTTCTTTATCATCAAGTTTATTCTTTAAACGCAAGTCAATAATCGCAGACGCAATCGAACTATCGGGAGCAAAATCAAGAAAGTCCTTTGATAGTTTTTCAATGTCAATTTTATCCTGCCTGTCATCTAAAAAGTGGATGTTGAAGATATTGTCGAGTTCTCCTAGATAACTCTTATTAATCATTTTCTTTGCGTCTTCTTGAGCGTTAAGAACTGCTGGATCAGATTCTTCTTTTTGTGTTATTTGATTGTTCGAAAGAAAAATCCCTTTTGCATTCTCGGTCTTATTTAGATACGATCTTCTTTTCGCATAAAAAATTTCTCTTTGCTGATTTATCACATTATCGTATTCAACGACTCTCTTTCTGGAATCGAAATGCATATTTTCCATCTTCTTCTGGGCACTTTCGATTGATCTCCCGATTAGTCCTGCTTCAATTGGCATATTATCTGGAATTTTGGTCATTTCCATCAATCTCTGGACAATCTGACCTCCCTGGATACGCATAATATCATCGTCAAGTGAAATGAAAAATCTGCTTTCTCCTGGGTCTCCCTGACGTCCTGATCTTCCCCGAAGCTGATTATCGATTCTTCTTGATTCGTGTCTTTGAGTACCGATTACATAAAGTCCTCCAAGGTCTTGTACACGGTCTTTTAGTGGAATGTCCGTTCCACGTCCTGCCATGTTAGTTGCGATAGTTACTGCACCTTTGAAGCCGGCTCTAGAAACTATATGAGCTTCACGTTCATGATGTTTTGCATTTAGAACCTCATGTTCTATTCCAATTTTCTCGACAAGCTCGCTTAGATATTCAGAATCTTCAATAGAGGTTGTGCCAACCAAAACTGGCTGGCCTTTTGCATGAACTCTTTTAATTTCTTCTGCAACTGCTTGAAACTTCGCGGTTCTGTTTTTGTACACTCTATCATTCTGATCTTTCCTGATAACAGGCTTGTCTGTCGGCACTTCGACAGAATCAAGTTCGTATATCTTGAAGAATTCTTCAGCCTCGGTCATGATTGTCCCGGAACCACCGCAGATGAATTTATACAATCTGAAGAAATTCTGAAAAGTAATGGTCGCTAAAGTCTTAGATTCCTTTTTAATTTCCACACCCTCTTTTGCTTCAATCGCCTGGTGAAGACCTTCAGAATATCTTCTGCCGGCTAAAACTCTTCCTGTAAATTGATCAACTATTAAAACCTGTCCATCTTTGAGCAGATAATCAATGTCCTTTTTATAAAGCGCCATAGCTTTTAGGGAGTTATCAAGATGATGTGCAAATTGATAATCTTCCCAAATGTTTTTTACTCCAAGAATTTTCTCCATTTTTGCAATCCCATTTTCAGTAAGAGTGGCAGAATGAGCCTTCTCATCAACTTCATAATCTTCTTCTTTCTTTAATCTCTTAACTGCCCGCGCAAATTTTTCATAAAGATCATCTGATGTTGTCGATGGCGAAGAAATAATCAGAGGTGTTCTTGCTTCATCAATTAAAATAGAATCGGCCTCATCGATAATCACAAAATATAATTCTTTTTGTTTAATGTCTTCAAGGCTCCTGGCCATATTGTCGCGTAAATAATCGAAGCCAAATTCATTGTTTGTTCCATATACCACATCGCAGTTATATGCATCTCTTTTATCACACTCGAGCAAGTTAAACCCGCGCATGTTTGAAATGGTGATACCCTCATTCTCTTTATAATAATTTTTCATCTCATTGTATTCGTCTTCTCCTTTGAGCTTTTTGACCTCAGCATCATCGATGAATCTGTAACTTGCCTGAGGTGTGATAATACCCACACTTAGCCCAATATGTTTTGCAATCTGACCGGCGTATTCGCCGCCAACCCTTGCAAGATAGTCGTTAACTGTGACAACGTGAGAGCCTCTTTTGGCTAAGGCATACAAAAATGCCGGAAGCTGGAATACCATAGTTTTCCCTTCTCCTGTTTTTAGTTCTGTCAGTTTATGTCCTTGAGATAATATAGTCCCTGCGAGTATTTGTACGTCATGAAAAGTAATACCAATTTTCCTTTTGTATATTTGATTAATAATTGCAAAAAATTCAGGAGAGATTTTCAAAAGATAATCTTGTATTGCCAATTCTTCTTTGGTAAGTTTCTCTTTTTTTGGAAGTACTTTCAGGGATTGCTTGCTTTCTTCTGGAATTGTTCTATTGAGTTCAATTAGATCTTTCTGATACTTCCCGACGATCTCTCTTAGCTGCTCCAGGTCTTTGTTTTCAAGCTCGCTTGTTTTTTCTTTAAAAACTTTTAATGTCGGTTCGGCGCTTTTTAGCGCCTTATCATTTGAGTCAAATATATTTTTGAAAAGTCTTTTAATCATGGGGTAGTTTAACACATGGTTGTTATTTTATACTAGATGTTGTTATTATACACCTATGGAACGCAAATTTAAGAAAAAACGAAAAAGTGGTCTAAGGTTGTTTCTTGGATTTAAAGTCAGTCAAGAAATCAGGAACTTAGCAAGAGATGTCAAACGTGAACTGAAGGTTCAGGAATACAAACTAAGATTTTCTGACCTGGAGCAGCTACATTTAACGGTCAAATTTTTGGGCAACAATGTATCTAGTCAAAGCTTTGAACGTTTAGAGGAAGTCCTCCCCGCAGTTTTCAGGCAGTATTCTCCGTTTAAGCTCAAGGTCAGCGGTGTTCAGTTTGGATTCTCGAAACAGTCAAAACCGAAAATTTTATATCTGAAAATTGACGATACCTCTGAAGTTTTAGAAATCAAAGCTAAGGTAAACGAAGAAATAAAAAAATTGGCTTTTCGGGATGTCATAACTCGGGCTGACAGGAAGACTTTTACCTCTCATATTACAATTGCAAGAGTGGAGAAGGACATCAGTAAAAGCTATGTCAAAGAAGTGGGCGAAATACTTGAGAACTTTGAAACACCTCCTTTAGAATTTGAAATTAGTGAAGCACATATAATTAAAAGTGTTCTTGAGAAAAACGGTCCCCGGTATTCAACAATAGCCACCTTTCCGTTTAGAGGTCGGTAGAAATTGTGATCCCGACGCAATCCCGGGCTTGTTTTTCAGATAAGCCTTCCGGTCTTGCAAAGACATCATTACAGACCCTGTTACTTGGGTTTAAAGCTCTAAACTCGTAGTTAAAGTATATCATCTGTCCTGGCTGCAAATCTCCAAGTTGAGCAGTAATATCTGAATTTGCAATGGTTGTAATATTGCCGTTTTGGGTAGTGGTGAAACTTCCAATCATATTGATACCTGATGGATAGATTGGAGAAAAACCCCTTACTGAAAGCAATCTCAAATATCTATTATCGTATACGTCTCTGTAGGCTATTGATCTTAGCGTTTCGTCGCCAATATTTTCGATCTGTACTCTAAATCGCACAACTTCGCCTATTTCATAAGGTCCATCATCGTTTGTGGCGACTTTTGTGATTCTAAAGGCTGGGTTGGCATCATTATCTCTAGGGCAGATAACTGTTGCGACACCGTTACAAGCGGGTTCTGTGTAGTAGTCATTTGTTCCAGGGATTTTTGTTTTCACATATACTGTGTAAGTATCCGTAACGGCATTGAAAGTCCCTTCATTCGGAAGTCCGATATTCAAATTCGCGCCGACAACTCGAATCTTTGTATCTGTAGCAAATTGTCCGCTATGGTCATGGAAGGAGCCGACAATGACTGTTTCTGGACAAGATCCAAGCGTTAATTCTTTTACCCATGGTTCTGCAATATTTGCGTGCACTCTAGCTTGTGTGCTGCTATACGGACACTCATCCTCTGGGGGTGGTGGCGGAGGAGGAGGTGGTGGTGGTGGATTATCTATAGTGCATGAACATGCGAATATTTGTCCGCAATTAGTACATCTGTCACGTGTAAAATATGTTCCGGCAGGTTGCCCCGCGTTTTCAGTTAAACATTTTTGTCTGCAGGCGTTGTAATCGCATCCGCATGGCTGTCCGCCATTAAAAGTACAAGTGCTTGCGCTTCCTGGTGCACAAATATAAGGATTATCGCCTGCTCTTTGAGTGCAAAATGTTGTTTGCCCGTCATTTAGTGGAATTCCATCACATTCTGGAAGTCCTGGAGATCCAAGGTTGCAAGTCGGGTATGTTGCATTCCCTCCGAATCCATCTGGTGCTAAGCAGAAGTCAGACCCAGGACTTGCTCCATTTGTTGAGTGCCAGCAAAGCCAGCCTGCAGGACAACCACCACATGCGTCAGCTCTCACATCTGCACCTCTGGCGATGAATACGCTAATTAGTATCAATGCTCCTGCAATGACCAGCCCCGTATATGTTAGAAGAATTCGTTTGATTTTCATACCCGATTATATAACATAAATAGCTGATAATACAACCTATAGTATGGACAAAATATGTGTAAAACAGCTATAATTATAACGTTTCCATGTATTTAGGAGCACGTTTGAAATACATCTTATAGTTTTGCAAATGCTTGGCGAGAATAGAGGGATAGTGTTTACAATTTTACTGGTAATTTTTATATCTATCGCTGCTTTGATAGGAGTGGTGTATTCTTTGGTCCAGTCATTTGAAACACTCCGTTTCGGGGAAGTAAATGCTCTGAGTCCCGATAGAGAAGTTGACATTGTCGATCAAAAATACGATTACAATTTTGCAGTTCCTGCAGTACAGCAGCCAGCTCCTGAAGACCTGCTCGAGGAACAGAAACCGGAAAGTGAAGCTGAAGTAGAAGTGCCGATCTACAATTATAATTTCCCAATTCCGGAATTCTCAAGTTTACCCGCAATGAAATCGATACAAATTCCTAGCATTAAATACAACTCCCCTGTAGTAATAAGTAATAATGCAGATACAGGCATAGACAAAGGGGCTTGGTATTATCCTAGTAATCATCCAGCTGAAGGTGAAGCAATATTCCTCTGTCACAGAAGGTATTTCGGGCAGGTCAGCCCAAAATCCTGCTGGAATCTTGATAAAGTAAAAACAAACGATTATTTGTATTTAAACTTCAATGACGGCACTCAATATACATACAAAGTAGTATCAATTTCGGTTGCTGATGGAAGTGATATTAGCATATACCATGCTTCAGAAGCACAGGAGCTGAAGTTGATCTCATGCGCGAAAGAAAATGGACGCATAGGCTCAGACAGCCACAGAATAGTACTAATTGCCAAAAAGGTAGGTTAGCTCTGTATTGCTTGTACCCGATCTTTTCTGATTTGAATTTCTTTTAGTTTCAAAATCTCTTCAAATAAACTTTTTTGCAGGTTATTAAATAAAGAATAGAAATTTTTCCCGCGCTGTTCAACTTTTATATATTTGCTTTCAATTGACATAGAGATTTTGATTCTGATGTCATCCAGACTCGATCCTTCCTTAAGAATTTCTACTTTCAGATATGTGTACTTCTTTGCTACACGCTGGTGTTTACTCAGCTCTGTCTTGATGAAATTCTTGATGGGCTTGGTGAGACGAACATTTCTACCGGTAATGAAGAGTCGCTTCATGGGCGATTTTGGTAAAAATTAGTATTAAATACCCAAACGAAGAGAGAAAGAGATAGTCACTGATTTATTCCAAATAAGACGGTAAAGCCTAGTGCCAGCACTGTCAAATATTCAAATACAACAGCTGCTTCAAGAGTACCTTCCTTTTTATGGGTAATAAGTGAGTTTAGAAAATAAAACAAAGACGCAACAATGAAAGAAGTTCGAAGAATAGAGCTGAATTCATGGAATAATATAGCTGAAATGATACCGCAAACAAAGCCGAAAAGTGCAATTAAAAGAAGTAATCTAAAGTCAAGCCTTGCCGATTCAAGATGACTAAAATATAAAGTGGCAGAAGAAAACACCGCAACCAAAATACAAACTAAAATAATCGGCAGGGAATATGAATAGCTGATGGATAGGATAGCAATACAAAAACTAAATAAAGTAAAATTAATAATAAAGAAATATATAAAATGTGTTGAAAGTTCGATTTTAAATTTATCTTCAAAATATGCACGGATATTAATAAAAAGTACCAGAAATACAATAAAGCAGAAAATAAGAAGCACTGGAGTCAGCAAGTAAACAGTATTAAAATAGATAAACAGGCATAGATCTATAAAAAAGACAATTGGCAAAACGAAATGATAAAAAATTTCGAGAGAATCTTTGTACCTGTTAACAGCAGGGATTTGCAGTTGTTTGAGCTTTTGGCTGGCTCTTTTGTAAATCACAAATACTTGTATGACAAGGATAACACTACTAAGAAGAATTGCCGGATAGATAGCATTCCCATTACCAGAGTTTTTTGCGTTAACAATTAATGTAATTGCAAGAGTGATAATTGTCGCAAAAAGTAATTGTTTTGTATTTTGCCCGATTTTTATCATGAATTTATTCCATTTAGCAGTTCTCCCGTTGTCCCGCCGGCTAAGGTGATAAGTAGTAGCATGGCAAATATAGAGAAATGATGCCCCATACGTTTTTTGGGGATATTGTTATCAAGACTAATTTTGGTAAGTGCGAAATAATCAACTGTTATTAGAGCTAATATGAAAAGAATAAACACTAAATTAATACTTCTTCTAAGTCCGACTTTGTCTATCCCAAAAATCAGTCTGGAACTGGGATCGGAAAATTCAAGGACTTGATTGTTTGCAATGCCTTTGATTGAGGTTAGATTTGCAGTTTTTGTTGTTGAATTTCCTGCCTCGTCAAAAACGGTTAGCTCAATTTCATTCTCAGATCTAAACTCTTCATATTCAATAGTCAGTGTCCATTCTGTTTCGCTGAGCTTTGATATCTCGACTTCTTCAAAGTTCGTAGTAATTTGGGTTATATCCTGGCTTCCGGAGAGACTAACAACAACGAAATTTTGTTTGTCTCTTTTCAATACAGAATCGTAATTCAAAGAACTGATCTCAGGAGAAATAGTGTCGATTTGAATTTCTATTTGATCATGTGTGAGATTTTCTGAGTGTTCCGCTTTGATACTATGTTTCCCATCAATCAGGGCGTTATCCTGTTTAAATCTGTAGGTAAAAATTCCTTCATCTGCAGTTGTATTGGAGATATATTCATTATCATTATAGACCCTGACTATTCCGTCTTCACTTTGGCCTTCAATTACCGGGGTATTTGTATTCAGAATAGCACCATCTTTAGGAGACGTAATTATGGTTGAAAATCCCTGTGAATCTGAGACAGGAACATCTGATGGGTTTGATTGATTTGTATCCAGGGAGGTGCTTCCAAAATGTACCACTATCAAGGCATTGTTGCTGATACCTTGAAATTCCCCGTATTCAATTGCAATGCCGATTTCTTCAAAGTCGGGCCGTAAAATATTTTCCCTATGTGTCTTGCTGTTCATCCAGGCATCAAAGACTTTCTTATTGTCGCTAAAGCCTTCCGCCAGATTCTCTCCAGCGTATACATACTGATATCCAGCATCTTCGATAAAATCCCAAGGGGATTTACCTGCAGGGCAATAATGATCCCAGCAATCGGCAGCCATCATAGCCTTGGCTTTCGCTTTAGCTGAAGCGGTAAGTTTGGAATTTAGCGTTAAAGTATTCAGTCCGTTTTGAAGTCTTTCTTGATTATGGTATTCAAGGATACTTGCGGCATCGACATCTGCAAATGCTGCGAAAATTTTTGCATTTGATGTAGCAATATTGAAAACTAGTAAAAGAAAAGTATAAATTGTGATAAACTTGTGCGTGAGAAGCTTCGGAGTGTAGTTGTTTTCTTTTGTTGGTAGGAAATAGTTTTTCATCACTGAGACATTGTATAGAGTATACAAATTAGTGTCTAGTAATAGTTCTTAATACAAAATCATGAAAAATGTCCGGACACGTTTCGCACCTAGCCCAACAGGGTTTGTTCATATCGGGAGTATGCATAATGTCTTTTTTGCGCACGCACTTGCAAAAGCTAATGATGGGGATTTCATATTGCGAATTGAGGACACTGACCGGAAGCGTTATGTGGAGGGTGCAGTTGAAGAGCTATATGCTATGCTTGATGAGTTTGGACTTACTCCGGACGAGGGTCCAAGAGAGGGAGGTAAATACGCTCCGTACATCCAATCAGAAAGAATGAAAAGCGGAATTTACAAAACTGCAGCAGAGGAGCTTGTAAAAAAGGGGAATGCATACTATTGCTTTTTAAGCTCCAATGAGCTTGAAGAATTGAAAAAAAAACCTGAATACAAAAATAAAGCCTTCAGATCGCCGCATAGAAATCTTTCTAAAAGTGAGGTTGAGGCGAGAATTTTAAAAGGTGAAAAATATGTAATCAGGTTGAAAGTCCCGGAAAATGAAATTGTGGCAGTAGATGATGCTATTCTGGGGCATGTCGAATGGAACACAGATGATATTGATGATCAGGTGCTTATAAAGTCTGATGGATTCCCGACCTATCACCTTGCGGTTGTAATTGACGATCATGTAATGAATATTTCTCATATTACGCGGGCATATGAATGGCTGCCCAGTACTCCAAAGCAGATGCTTCTTTATAAATATCTAGACTATGATGTACCGATATTTGCTCATGGCTCACTTGTGCTTGATCCGGATGGAGGAAAGCTTTCAAAGAGGAAAGGGAATGTCAATACAAGGCAGTTTCTAGTTGAGGGATATCTGGTTGATGCTATCAAAAATTTTCTTATGCTTCTTGGATGGGCAGCGCCGATTGAGAGAATCCATGGTGAAAAAGAGCGTGAGATATTTTCGCACGAAGAATTTATTAACATGTATAAACTAGAAGACCGCCAGAAGACGAATGCTGTTTTCGATAGGAATAAGCTGCTCTGGTTTAATCAAAAATACATTTCTACGATGAATCCGGAGGAACTGGAAATAGTTTTAGAGAATTGGCTGGAGAAATATGCAGAAATTGAAAACGAGCTGAAAGACTTTGTAGGTAGAGATAATGCTCTTCCAGCAAAACTAGAACTCGTGAAGGATCGTGCAAAAACTCTTCTGGAGGTGGTGGAGGGAATCCAATTTTTCTATAAAGCGCGGAAAGACATTAATTGGAAAATAAAGCAAGTTGAAAAATTTGCAGAGAAGTTAAGTAGGATCGGTGAAGACGTTCTTGAATTTCATAAAAGTTTAGATGAAAATTCGAAAGAATGGGCGCAAGAAGAATGGGTTGAGGGAATGAAAAAAATAGCAGAAAAACATGGATTAAAAACAGGTGACCCATTTATGGTGCTAAGAATTGCTATAGTCGGCAGCCCTTTTTCTCCTCCACTTTTTGAGGCACTCAAGATTCTAGGTAAAGATGAAATATTAAGAAGGCTGCAAAATGCGAACTATTCTTAAAGTCTCATTAGGAATTATTTTTTCTATTCTAATTGGGACATACTTCGTAGTAGAAATTGCAGCTGAAGAAAAGGGTGAGGATGTCGGATTATCGATAGTGCAAATTGTCCAGCTATCAGATTCTTCCAGTTATATTGATTACAGATTTACTCTCCAAAACAATTACAAGAGTGAGTTTCTGCAGAATTTCGAATTTAGTCCAGGGCTGGAAGGTTTCTCTATTGTTAATTCTACGGGAAAGGGAATTCCTATTGTTGATGGGCAGAAAATTGTGGTTGATTTTGCTCAGGCACCGATAGCACCCGGAGATGAGGTAGAATTCAGTTTCAAATTATCTGCCCCTAGTTTAATCAAGCAAAATGATTCATACAAAAGTATAGAAATCCCCAGACTTGATACTGAAATCCAGATTGAGCAATTCCAAAGACTAATCAAATACCCGCAGAATTGGGCTGAACCAGTTTATAAATCAGCAGAGTTTAATGAGAATGAAAATTTATACGTTCTTTGGGGGGATTTTACTTATTTGTCATTTTTCGCAAAATTCCAGGTTAAAGCTGATCAAAATGAAAAGTATTTTCCGTTTTTTATCATTGATGACCGGCAGCAGATTAAATTAGAAAGCTATACTGGGTTAAATAGGATTTATTTTGATGAATCCGGGAATAGCTTTTTTCTGCTGGATGATACTGCCGAGATAGTATTTAAGGGGAAACTAATCCTTGATATTAGAAATATTGAAAAAAGCAGGGCCTTTGAGAAAGAGCCTGAATCATTTGGTATAAATGTAAGCTTTAAGTCTAAAAAGGAAAGCTTTGACGAGAAAGTATTAGACATCCTTGAATTTCTAAAGCAAAATTACGAGTTTCAAGAACATCAGAATGTTCAGAGTTTGAAAAGTAGTCCTTTGATTGGAGATAATAGAAATCTCTGTGCGGTTTTTAGTGATATATTGAATAAAAATAACCTCAAGGCAAGGGTTGTTCTTGGACTGAATTTGATGGACTCCGCTTCTGATGAACTGAGTCCTGTCTGCTGGGTTGAAATTGCAGATGGAGATCAAATTGTTGGGATAGATCCAAATAACTTTATAGTAAAAGATATGGCGGTATATCGTACTATAAATACTGATCGTATAAAGATAATAAACATAGACAGTTCAGATAGTCTAAAAATTCTGGATTTGGATATGCCGAAATATCAAATCGCAAATATTGCCGAATTTCTATTAGGTATAGATGAAGAAGCAAATATAAGCATAAATCCGGGAAGCCTAAATTGTGAAGAAAAAAATCTAATTGTAAATATTGAAAATAATTCAGATCAGATATTGAAAATTGATTCAGACAGAGGTTTGACAGAAGGTGTATTGCCAGGTAAAAGCGCCGAATATGAATTTGCAAAGAAGGAATATCTAGAAGGATTTGATCTTGTGTATTCGATTGGAAATGAAAAATTTAGTAAAGACATGCGTGTTGATAATTTGGAAAGGTGCAGTATATTGATTGATATGGGAAATGAATTGTCAGTTTTTGGACTTATTGCTTTTACAGTCTTTTTGATGAGTCTAGTCATTTCAAAACTTTACTCTCGACCGCGAAAAAGAATTGTCCTATAATAAAATGAAAAGGAATTAAAACTGCCAGATGAAAGATACAAAAAACATTTACAGCTTGGAAAGTGTGACATCAGATTTAGCTGATATTATTGGAATGAGAGTACTGGAGTATAAACGATTGATGGACGGAATGATAAGTATCCCCCAGGTTTTTGTTCTAACTACCCAGGCTTTTGATACGTTTCTAATTGAAAACGATCTTGTTGATAGAATTCTTGAGCAATTGGCAAGAATGGAAACATCTCAGGATTCAGCTGCAAGAATTGCGAAAAGAATACAAAGGCAGATTGTAGATGCTCCAATTCCAAACAGCATTAGAAGTGAATTAAAAATGTATTACAGAAAACTTGCCGGGCTTGGGCAGGCTCCCTTGAGAATTTTTCCTTCACCTGTCAATTCACACCTTGAGGCTTCTATGGAGATCAAAGGAATAGAGAGCAGTTTCTCTTTTGGATTCGAGGATTTTTTGAATGATATCAAATCCAATTGGGCAAGTATATTTTCGGAAAAATCACTAATTTACTGGGAAAGAATACAGTATGAAGGTCCTCTGAGTATGGGCTTGTTGATTATGAAATCGCCAATTGCGGAAATATCTGCTGTGGTTACAACAAAAAATCCTCTTCTGCAGTCAAATCAAATTGAAATAAATGCAATTTTAGGCACAGTTGAGCCATTTTTGCGAGGAGAGCTGGTTGGTGACAGATATGTCTGCAATATTGAAAATGAGGAAATACTAGAGAAAAGTGTTGTAGAGCAAAGCTGGATGGCTGTTTATAAGCTCACAAAGAGAAATTATCAGGAGAATAAGCTAAAAATTTCTAATGTATGGAAATCCAGACAAAAACTGTCTGATAAAAATATCCAGCATGTAATCGAATACACAAAACTGCTAAAAAAAATAATTGATTATCCTTTTGAGGCAGTTTTTCAGCTTGAGCTTGGAAAGATATTATTAATAGAGGTCCGAGAGATTGAAATAGTTACTGCACTCTCGGAATCTGGTAGTCACCTTGACGACCTGAAAAAGAAAATCGAAAGCGAGATTGAAGAAGCAGCGCCAGAACAATTGGAAATCAATGAAGAGCCGCAAATGGTTGAAGAGTTAGGTGAGGAAGCTGAGGTTGATCAGGCATCTACTATCGATGATGCTGATGAGGTCAATGAATCCGAACTGCCTGAAATTGATATTACAAAAATCGATACCGAAAAAGAAATAAAGACAATCATTGAAGTTGCCGGGACTGACTGGAATTTACCTGATTATGTCAGATATCACAAAAATCTTGATCTTTTAATTAATCGAAGCGGAAAGGATTTTTTTGCGGGGCAGAGTTTATCAGATAAAAACGCTGGAGTCTCTGAAAAATTAATCCGATACCTGGAAGATGTGTTGTCTCATTCGCACGAAAATGTTGTTTATCAGCTGAATACTAATGCTTCTTCTCTGGAAATTGAACTGGAGGCTGTTAGAAAAGTGAGAAATAAAAAGCATATGAAGAATTTATGGATTGCTGTTACAGGAATCAGAAATGAAAAGGAATACATGGAAATCAAGAAAAAAATTGCACTTGCGAAACTTCGCCGTTCCTCAACACTCAAAATTTTAGCAGTAATAGATAATGCTGCTAGCGCTATGGTTGTCGGGGATATTATTGAAGCAAGTACAGATGGATTGATTTATAACTTGGATCAAATTGTTGAAAATACTATTGGTTTTTACAAATCAGGCGAGACACCAATTGAAGGTATAAAGGAAATACTCAAAGCAAGTTTGAAAACAGCATCTGATCATAAAGCTGACACATATGTAATTGGAAACGCATTGGAAAAAGATTTTGATATAAAAGAAGTTATAAAAATGGGAGCAACGGGGATTGGCACAAAACTCGCTGATACGATAAAGACTAAAGAAAAAGTGAAAAAAGTCTCGAGCCTTTAAGTTGGTCATTTTTACTGCAATTCTTTCAGGACAGGCATATTGTCTCTTTTTCCCCCAATAACTTTTTCAATCTCTCTAAATTTTTCAATAACTTTATCCTTGGATTTACCTTCGAGGTTGAACCTGATGAGTGGCTGTGTATTCGATGGGCGTAGATTGAATCTCCAGTCTTTCGCCTCAGCCGAAACTCCATCTATATAGTCAAATGCTAGATTTTCATATTTGTCCCTGCAATACTGTTCTACTTTTTTAATAGTTGAATGTACATCGTTGACCTCGTAATTTACCTCTCCAGATTTTGGATATTTTTTATATAGCTCGTCCAATTTTTCATCAAAATCTAATCCTTCAGAAAGAAGTTTAAGCATAATTGCAATAGTTATCATTCCACTATCTGCATGATAGAAATCTCTGAAAAAGAAGTGAGAACTGTTCTCAGAACCAAAAATTGCATCGACCTCCTTCATTTTCTGTTTGAAAAATGAATGACCGGCTTTGCACCGTACACCAGTGCCACCGTATTTCTCAACAGCGTCGTCTACTGGACCAATTACTCTAGGGTCCAAAATCACTGTATCCCCTGGATTACGTTTTAGAAAATATTCTGCAAAAATGGATCCAATGTAAACGCCATCTGGGTTTCTTCCTTTGTTGTCTACAAAGAAGGATCGATCGGCATCTCCATCTATTGCAATCCCTATGTCAGCTTGCAGCTCTTGGGTTTTGGCCATGATTTCATGAACATTTTCCAGTTCAATTGGATTTGGTATATGATTTGGGAAATTACCGTTTGGCTCGAAATACATTCGCGTCACATCAAGGTTCAGATCACCAAAAATATAATCAAAAAGTTTCCCTCCAATTCCGTTACCCGCATCAACAACAATTTTCATAGGTTTGATTTCAGTTCCTTCGAAAAAGCTTAAAACTTTTTCTTTGAAAGCAGGATAAAAGTTTTCTTCAGTTACGGTCCCAGGCTTTTCTGATTCTTCGAATTCATTTTCCATTACCAAGTTTTCAATTTCTGGAAGTCCTTTATCAGAGCTAAGCGCTGAAGCCCCTTTGCTTACCATTTTGCAACCATTCCATCCAGGAGGATTGTGTGAAGCCGTGATTGTTGCTCCACCGTCAAAACTGAGGTCACTACCTGTTGCAAAGTAAATCATTTCTGTTGCAATCTCGCCAACATCTACTACATCACAGCCCAGGCTTGTCGCACCTTTGATAAATGCTTTCTGAAAGGCTACACCTGTCTCTCTAATATCCCTGCCAACTGCAATTTTTTTAGCGTTAAGGTATTTAACAAAAGCTTTCCCAAGTGCTTCGAAAAATTCTTCGTCAAGTTCTTCAGGAACCTTTCCTCTGACGTCATAAGCATGAAAAACATTATCTAGTATTTTTTTATCAAATTTTTGCATAGTTATTTATATATAAAAAATTTAAATTTCTTAGAAGTTTTAAAGTCTAAAGTTTTTCATACCGGAGTTCAAGTACTTTTTTGACATACTTTTCTTCTGGTTCGATCAGTGATAATCTATTCTGTATTGCACTTTGGTTTTCAATTAAGAGATTTATGCCCCAGTTGATTCCTCCATCGATATCGCCAGTCATTTTTAGATCATCTGTAATAATTATTCCCTCAAATCCAAGATCTTCCTCTAATATAGCAGCGTATTTTTCGCAAATTGATGCAGGAGCCGAATCAATTTGACTATTTACAATGTGTCCCGTCATTACAAAGTCTGTTTGCATTTCAATTGCTTTTTGGAAAGGGATAAATTCGTTGACCTGGAGTTCTTCGATAGATTTGCTGATATATGGGAATTCCTGGTATGAGTCTGTGGTGGTATCTCCATGTCCTGGAAAATGCTTGACTGCTGTGAGTAGTGCGAGTTCATGATATGCTTTGATCTCTGCTTCAACATGACTGGCGACTATTTGAGGTGAATTTGAATAGCTTCTGGAATACATAAAAGAGTTTGAATCCGCTACATCGGCAACTGGACCTAAGATCAGATTTATTCCGAGGTCTTTGAGAAGCTGAGCGCGGTATTTGGCTATTTCGTAGGTATCTTGAGTTTTATTTACATTCCCCAGGGTTCTTGCTGAAGTTCTCGCATATTTATCCCAGGGAATTCTAACTACTGTGCCGCCTTCCTGATCGATCGCAATGAGTAATCGATCGTCAACTTTAGTTTTAAGATCTAATGTCAATTGTTTGACTTGCGCTTCATTCTCAATATTGTCCGGCATCAAAATCACGCCGGAAATTTTATTCGATTTTAAAAATTGAACAGATTTATCAGATAATACTGTATCAGGGATAGAAACCATGAACATAGTGCCTTGTTTTTGGACGCTTGAAAGGCTCAGATAGTCAAGATTGACTAATGAGTCGGTTGTGAGGCTCTGCTCAAGCTGCCCAGTCTCTAAAGCTGCTGTCTTGAGGTTTATGTAAAAGTACGCAGAAAGAGAAATATTGATAAGAGTAACTAATAATGCAATTGTCCAGACTAACTTTTTCATGAGAATATTCTACTATATTAACAATCTTTGGTATAATGCGAATGTCTCTAATAGATGCGGATATAGTATAGCGGCTATTATGTCAGTTTTCCAAACTGAAGACACGGGTTCGATTCCCGTTATCCGCTCCAGACTTCAGATCGATATAATGCACAACCACGCTCCGAAAAACTATAAATGTCCAATTTGTCTTGCGGTGGATGGTATTGAAAATGAAGATACCATGATGAAGCAGGACGATATTTTCTACCGCGACGATCTTGTGATGGCAGTTGTGAACTCAAAGTTCATCAAAGGAAATGAAGGGCATGTGATCGTATTTCCTCTCAAACACTACGAAAATCTTTATGATCTATCGGAAAAAGAGGCAAATCGTATCATGCAAGTTGCCAAAAAAGTCGCAATAGCAATGAAAGAGATTCGGAACTGTGGAGGAATAATGATAAGACAAAACAATGAACCAGCAAGTGATCAGCATGCATTCCACTATCATATGCATATAATTCCAAGGTTCGAAGGTGATAATTTCCATGAAGGAATGGCAGAAAGTTATGTAGCTTTCCCGGAGGAACGCAAGCCATATGCAGAAAAACTGAGAAAATATTTCGTCGAATAATTATTTATATTTAAGATAAATAAAATACAGATGCTTCCAGAAGTAAGAGCAGAAGAAGGAACCATTGGTAGGTTGTATGGACTTTGGGATGAGTTATTCCCTAGTGAAAAACCAAGTGGTATAGATTGGTGGGAGGTATCTGACCCAGTCGTTGAGCTAGAAAGTAAACTCCCGGGTATTATTGACAGGATTGAAAATGCATCAAGAATTGATGATTTAGAGGCTGATATCGTTCAATTACCGAAATTGTATGGGGATTCATTTACCTATGAATTAGCTACAATTGAGATGATGTTGCACTTATATGGAATAAGGAATACAGAAAAGGATAAGAGGGAAGATTATCTAAGAGCGTTTAGCGGCGTGGGTCTACTTTCCCTGCTCCTTGCTGAAGAAATCAAAAATAATTTCAGTTTTGAGGGATGGAGAGAAAAGAGAGCCACTATTTCTGACAAGGTAATGGAAAAGCTTTCTGAGTCTGGAGAATACCCACGATTCAATAGCATAAAACCAACGATGGGGATTGAGCTTGAGGTGCCTTATGATTCTGTAAAAATGACAGCGCAAGAAATTACTGAATATAAAGAACTAAAAGAAGTTTCCGGAAGATCAGGTTTTGCAAAAGAAGCTTTCAAAGAACAGAGAGAGGCCTTATTGCAGAATAAGGTCGCCTATAGTCAACGAGCAAAGACATTGAAGAGATTTGGGATCAATGCACATGACGATGGGATTACTAGTGCAACCACAAGGGATGGTAAATATGTTCCGCAATCGACTGAATTTGCATTAAGACCAGATGAAACAGGAGTTTTTACTTCTTGGGAAGTCGGTTTGCTGACTGATCTTGGCTTTTTGCCTTCCGATCCGGAAGTCTTAGCAGTTGCTGGAATAGGAATGCATATGACTTTGACAGATAGCAAAAACGGTTTACCCTATGTTGAAGAATTTGGCAGTGCCGGAAGCCCGACGCAAGATCAGAACCTACTGGGACAAGCTTTATATGCATCTGGTTTGGTAGGCCATGGACTTACTGCTGCTGGTTTACCTCAGATTATCGAGGAGGCTACAGGACGTTATAAATTCGAACCAAGTAAGAAGTTATATCTTATGGGGTCGGGGACCACTAAATATATAGGAATACAAAGAGCTGATCAGGAGAATATGGAGGGATTAGGAAAAGATTCAAACAAAGGACTATTGCAGTTAAATGCTTGTGATTATATGGGGGTAGAGGCTCTGAAAAATGCTTTCGGATTGATTAGGCCCTTATTGGTGGCCTATTGTGCATACGAAAGGGTTCGGCAATCAGATATATCTGATCCTGAGGAAAAGGAGGATATTGACACTGTAGCAACAGCGTGGGTGAGCTTTAGAGACAAGGTCCGAAGGATCTTCCGTACTAGGCAGGCAAAGCAGGATATCTCTGGGAGTGAAATTCAGTACAAGTTGGATGATCCATATATTCCTTTTAACTTTGAACGAGAAAAGCAATTCTCGTGGCTTATGTGGGAAACACTAAATGCCTATGGAGGTTTAAATGATAGAGGAGAATTGAACCCAAATTCACTAGCTAATTATATTTCTGGAGAGACAGATAAACCAGATTCGCTGTCTGTGGAAATTAGGAGAGCTATTCAGGATTTTGGTTAAAGTGCCATTTTTATCTTTACAACCCCAGCCCCTTCTGATCCGAAATTTCCAATACTTTTAATGGGGTGTAGTGGCCGACTTTGATTTTGACCAGTGATTTTGGGACGTTAAAATTCTCAGCTACTAAATCGATCAATTCTTTGTTCGCCATATTCTTCGTAGGACTTGATTTCAGAGACGCGATATATGAATTATCCTCTAGCAGTATCAGTTTAGACTCCTTTTTCCTGGTTTTTACTTTAACTTTTATTCTCATATATTAGATAATAATACACCAAGAGTTGTGAAAATGGGGCAATAAATGTTATCATTCAGCGTTATATTTTTATGCGGTAATCAATGGCAAAGAAGGGAAACAGACAACTTATCAAACTTCGAAACAAAAATACCGGAACGTTTTATGTTTCACAGAAGAATAGAGTAAACACAACCGACAAAGTTGGAGTGAAGAAATTTGATAAGAAAACCGGAAAGCACGAGCTTTTCGAAGAAGAAAAAATAAAGTAAAATAAACACATCAGGGAGAAAGGAACAGTGAGACCCTTTCAGTTAGCAGCTTGGAGCTACAAATCTAAGTGAGTACCACAACAGAATAGATTCACTAAAAGTGAAATAACAAGGTGGAACCGTCTGAATTTAACCGGACCCTTTTGAATAGTAACGAAAATTATTATTCAAAAGGGTCTTTTTTTGTTAATCTATATTTAGTTATTAAATGAAAATTATGGATAAAAATTACGAGGAGTCGGAATTGTTTAAAATGCGGCATAGTGCAGAGCATGTCCTTATGCAGGCAATGCAGAATATCTACGGTAAAGACAAAATTATAATGGCAATGGGGCCGGCAATCGAAGAAGGGTTCTATTTTGATTTCGATTCGCCAGAGAATTTCGCAGTGAGTGAGGAAGATTTCCCTAAGATTGAGGAGGAGATGAGAAAAATCATTAAAGAGAATCAAAAAATTGAACGAAGAGAAATTTCTATCAGCGAAGCAAGAGAATTATTCAAGGACAATCCTTACAAGCAGGAATGGCTGGATGAGATAGAGGCCAAAGGTGACAAGATGGTAACAATTTATGCAAATATAGATAATGATGGAAAAGAAGTTTTTGTCGATCTCTGCAAAGGACCACACATTGGAAGTACCGGGCAGATTGGGAAGATAAAACTTCTTTCAGTTGCTGGTGCCTATTGGAGAGGCGACGAGAAAAATAAAATGCTCACTCGAATATACGGTACGTCATTTAAGACTCAGAAAGAATTGGATGAGCATATAATTTTTCTAGAGGAGGTCAAGAAACGGGATCATAAAAAAATTGGGAAAGAACTTGATTTATTTACTTTTTCGGAACTTGTAGGCGGCGGTCTGCCGCTATGGACTCCAAAAGGGACAATTATCAGAGAAGAATTAGATAAATTTGTATGGGAATTAAGAAAGGCAAAGGGTTATCAGAAAGTCGCGATTCCTCACATCACAAAAAAGGATTTGTATATAAAAAGCGGTCATTGGAAGAAATTTGCAAATGAACTTTTTAAAATCAAAACACGCGAAGGACATGAATTTGCGATGAAACCGATGAATTGTCCGCATCATACACAAATATATGCTCATGTTCAAAGAAGTTATCGTGATTTACCGCAAAGGTATGCAGAAACTACTATGGTCTACCGCGATGAACAAAGTGGAGAATTGTCAGGTCTTTCAAGGGTTAGATGTATAACCCAGGATGATGCTCATGTGTTTTGTCGGTTTGATCAAGTAAAGAGCGAGTTTTTTGCAATCTGGGATATTGTTGATGAGTTTTATTCTAAATTTGGGTTCGAATTAAAAGTCCGGCTATCTTTTCATGATCCTAAAAATTTTGGAGCATATCTTGGAGACTCCAAAACTTGGAAAAAGGCTGAAAATATTTTGGAAGAACTTGCGAAAGAGAGGAAGGTTGAATTTGAAATAGTGGAAGGAGAAGCCGCAATGTACGGGCCAAAAATAGACTTCATGGCGAAGGATTCTCTTGGCAGGCAGTGGCAGGTAGCTACGATTCAACTCGATATGAATATGCCCGAGAGCTTTGATCTGACATGCATTAATGAAAATGCAGAAAAAGAAAGAGTTGTGATGCTGCATGCAGCGATTATGGGATCGATTGAAAGATTTACTTCTGTGATGATCGAACATACTGCAGGTAAATTTCCGGCGTGGCTCTCACCTGAGCAGGTTGTAATTATCCCTATTGGTGAAGATAATCATACCTATGCTGATAAGATTGAGGAAAAATTGAAAGCTGAAGGTATTCGGGTATTAAATGACAAACGCGATGACATGATGCAGTCAAAAATCCGTGATGCGCAGAAAATGCAGATTCCGTACATGGTAATAATCGGTAAAAGAGAAGAACAAGAAGAAAAAGTATCAATTCGATATAGGGACGAGCAGAAAAACGTGGTGATGAAGCTTGATGAATTCGTAGACAAGCTAGAGGATAAAATCGAGAAGCGTGATTTAATATTAGAAATGTAATTCTCTGTTGTATGACTGAAAAAGAAGGGGCCTTTGAGATTGACAGACATTTACATATGGCGATAAGTAGATTCGAAGGCTGGACAGGCATAGTTGCAGAACCAATTGAGATCAGGGTCATTGAAAAAATTATAACCTGGATGGAAAATATAAATATGTGTGCAACTTCAAAAGAAGGTACTTTTGCAAGCGGTCCTGCAGCAGCATTATATTTCCTGCAGAGATTTTATGATTTCCCTTGGTACGCAGAAGGTCTTAATCAATATAATCTTGCCAGATTAAATGAAGTTAGAAGAAGGGACTTCGATCCATACCAAGTACATTAGCAGATTAGGCAGAATTATAATTTGCTGAGTGGAATATATGAAGAATATTTATCCGAATAAAAAAAGAGCGGATTTATTTCCGCTCTTTCTAAACTTGTATTTAGTTTAAACCTTAGAATCTATCTTCTCTTGGTTTCTGAGGTTTTGCAATGCTAACATTCAATTCTCTTCCATCAAGTTCATATCCATTGAATTTTTTGATAGCCTCCTGTGCTTCCTCTTCTGTTGACATAGTAACAAAAGCGAATCCTCTGTGTCTGCTTGGATTCTCTCTGTCCATGACTAATTTAACCTCGACAAGTGTCCCAGCCTGACCGAACAAGTTCTCCAGGTCTTCTTGTGTAGCACCCCATGAGATGTTACCTACAAATAATTTATTTCCCACATTAAAAAAACTAAAAAGTATAAAACTACGGATAAGGAAGTGGAAACTCGCTTACACTAATTTTTCGCAGCGATGCTATTATAGCATATTGCTTTTGACTTGTGTGTATAAACAGGTTAAATTTGTAATATGAAAAGTTTGATCAGCAAACAGTTTCTTGGCATTATTTTCCTAGTTCTTGTAGGAGTGATAATTTCTGGGTATTTTTTGATTTTAACAATCTCAAAACTGGATTTTTATGGCAATAATTCAAGCGCACAAAATGAAAATTCCGAAACAGTTCGCGTGAGCTTGCCGCAGTACGAGGAGGATGGTTTGGAAAATGACACACTTGTAAGTGATAGTTTGGAAGAAAAAGTCGAGATGCTTGGCGATGATTTGATCAAGACGCAAAACGAAGCAGCGGCAGTTTCGCAGCCAGCTTCAGGTCAAACACAGAGTCCTCCGGCTTCACCACCTCCACTGACAAATGGGACTTGTCCTGTCAGTACGCAAAACTGCGTACCATGCAATATTAATGATGGCCATTGGGCTTGCAGAGTTGAGCCTGGAAAAGAGGAGGGATATCTTGGCTGGTCGTGTCAGAACAACAATCCTGGTAATATCAGATACTCAAGTGCCCGCATTAGTTATATTACTAAGCATGGTGGTCCAAAACCATGTGGAGAGAGAATTGATTCCAGGGGCGGGACATACATGATATTCTCAACATATCAGGATGGTAGGAATGGTCTAAAAGCTTACATGAAAGCAATTGCTGCTGCAACGCATACTGCATATGGCGAATGCGCTGATGGGGATTGTTCATTGTCATATGTCTTTAGTAAGTACGCTCCGGGCGATCCAAACTATGCGAGCTATATTGCAGGTAAGATTGGTGTGAGTACGAGCACTTCTCTTCAATGGGTTATAGAGAACAAATTTGAGCCTCTGATAGATGCGATCCAGCAGAAAGAGGGTTTTTTTATTTTATAACATAGCGGGTTTGTTATTGTGAGGGCAGAATATTCTGCATGGTGTCTTACTATCGGTAACCTTTTCCCCCGGCATCAATTTTATTATTGGGAATTCTTTCTAGATAGCTATTCCCAAGACCATTTTTTGATATAATAAAAAAGATTACCGATAGTAAGACACCTATACAATATCTATAGTTAACTATGAGCGAAAAAAGGCTCCGTCTTGATGCCATGATCCGGCAATCAGAACTGGGAGAACAGTTAAAATACTTAAGACGAATTACACATTTCTCTGTAAGGGATCTATCTAAATTGATTGGATTGAGCAAAAAAACGATTTGGAAACTTGAGAGTGGCAGATCTGTAAACCTCTCAACTCTTATGATAGTTCTTGAGGCATTAAAATATGAAACCGAATTTATCAAAATCGGGAATGACCTTGAAAGGGAGGAATTTGGCCTACAATTAATTTATAATATGGATCCTCGCCTAAGCAACTTCAATGGTACTAGATAAAGTTTAAACCTAGTAAAAAAATGCGTCACCAGCAGAACTCCAAATGCTACCGAAAGCTCCACATGCCAGTACAAAAAGTCGAAATCAATATCTTTGATGCTGGAGTACGAATATGCAGCTATCATTATGAATCCAAATAATACTGATGGTATAAGTCCAAGCAGCATAAAAGTATTAAATGTAAAATTAAAAATTCTTTTATCGAAAATTTTGATTTTTTTTGTGGCGCTCCATTTGCTAAAACCCCAATAAGTCATATATGAGACGAATGCGATAAGTGCAGGTGCCCAGAAATTGTATGGATTTTGTCTTTCAATTGTTGTTGTAGAGTCTGAGTCTTGTTCGTTCCCTGGTGTGCTGACTGTTGTATCAGAGTAGTCACCGACATAATAATTTGCCAGATCAGTATAAACTCTCTCTTTGTGATCCTCTCCTATACCTGCCTTCGTCTTGAAATCCAAGGTCATATCAGTTCCACACCAGCTATCTATATCAAGGAATTTTTTTGCATGATCATCGAGATGGCTGGTAGAAAAGTTGTAAACGGAGCTTTCAAAAATCATCCAGCAGTCATCAGGAGTATCATGCTCCTGTACATCTTGGAGGGTATACGTTGCTGCAATGACTTGCATAAGGGCGATAGAGAAAAGAATTGATAGAAATAATGAGATTTTTTTCATTAGTTTAATCCTAACGTAACGAAATAATTTAATCTATTAGAATAAAGCTTAACATAGCTGTTGCGGAATTTGCAACAAGTGAAATCAGTGACGCCTTCGGGAATTTTATTTCCAACAGCAGCATTATGAAAACGCTTTCAGCTAAGAAAACCGCAATTTCAATAATAAAGAAATTTTGATAAATATAATTATAAAAATAAGTCGCGGCAGGTAAAGTAAAAGAATTTATCAAAAGAGTAAATAGAAATATTTTAAAGAAGTCCTTTCTGATGAAAATCCACAGAATTACAAATTCGATAAGAACAGTGACTATTAAAGCCAGAATATTTAAAAATATCAAATTCATTTTTTGTACTTCCGAATCAGAAGAACTGCACCGATGCCAATGATCGCTGTTACCGGCAGTATTATAAACCAGGAGTCCATAAACCAGCCAGGTAGAAAATTGGATCTTGATGGCTCTGGTATCGCATCTTGAGATTGAAAAGGTTTTTCCTCTGATGTGCCGTCTAAATATGAATAAGTCACATTAGATTTTTGGATATCGAGGCTGGTTGGATCTAAAGACAAGATTTCGAGAGTGATAACCACTTTATCCAGTGGATCATCCCATTGGACTGAGCCGTAAGGATCAAGCTGGATATTTGATCTGATTAGTTTTGGATTATTTTCTGCAAAAAAATCTTCATCAAGTTCACTTTCATCAAAGTCCGCCTTCGGGATGGCGTAAATGCCAGCCAGACCAATTTTGTAGAAAATAAAGCAGTCTCCTTGATTTATCACACCAAAGTCAGATACTCTTTCTTCATTGTAGACAAAAACATAATTTGGATAGTCATCAATATTTGAAATCTCGTAGCACCAATCTACAGATTTTGTCCCCGGAACGATCAAATCTGCATGAGCTTTTTGAGAAAATAACAGAGAGGTAGATGCTATGATAAATAAAAGAATGAGGTTCTTTCGCATAATAAATTACTATAATGGATATAATTATTTAAATATCGATATCCTTTTTTATCATTTTAACAATTTCTGGAAATTCTTCTATTACAAAATGTCCGTTTTTGCTTTCAAAGATTACAAATTTTGCATTATTTAATTTCTTTTTGTATTTTGCTGCGTGAGCAATTGGGACAACATCATCGTCCTTTGAAAACAGCAAGTAGAGATTTTGCGTATTTTTTTCAAGAAGAGATAGATTTTCTTTAAGTTTGAAACCGCCATCTAAATCTTCGCCGGTGAGCGAATCATCGTATGGCGGACAGATCAGGTAAGCCGATAACACTTTTTGGGGCAATTTATTTTCTGATAAATATTGGGCTAAAAAAATTCCACCTAAAGATGCACCGATTAGAATAATTTTTCCGCTTAAGAAAGGAAGATATCTTTCAAATTGTATTTTCCATTCTTCATATTTTGCATTGTCTTGTAAAGGCATTCGAGGTCTGATGATTTGGAAATCATCGCCTAGTGCTTTTGTAAGATACTCCCCAGACCATCTGATTCTCTCCTTGATAGAAATTTCCCGGGTTTTCAAGAAGTTGATATAGTCTTTGTGGGTCTTAAAGGTATCCCCGCCGTGGATATATAGGATTTGGATTTTTTTCATAGATTTAATTGCAATACTACAGGTAGCTGTTTGTCTAAGTCAAGCCGGGTAGCCTTCCTGCTCTTGCTTCCTTCGAATATTTTTACTCAATGCAGCTGATGCAAGCATAATTTCATTAGTTAAAATTAAAGCCAGCCTAGTTATTTCTTCCTCATCTTCAAGTTCTGCATCTCTTTCCGTAATAAACGCTTTCGCACTTTCGAAACGGTCTGAAAAACTAGTATTCATTGAAGCAGTAAATCCTGGGTAAACCGTAATATTTATTTTTTCGGAATCAACGGGTCTCCAGGCAAATCCTAAATGAGCGATCCCAAATAATGGCCCTCCCTTGCGTTCTTCTGCACGAATATATGGAACTAACTCATTTGCAATTTCACCCTGGTAATATGTATTTGCAGCTAAGCTTAGCCAAAGAGGCAGCTCAATACAAGTTGCTTTTCCATCTAATACGGTCTGGATGAAATCTCCACTTTTACAGCTCTTCATCACGGCTATTGTCCCTTCTGATAAGGGGCATGTATTTCCCTTATTAAAAACAGCAGAGGAAGAAAGAATTTCGACAGCTTCTCCAAAAGGAATTTTTTCGCCATCTTTAAATATTGCTTGTTCCAGAAAATCATTTGCTCCTTCAGTATTGAAGTTAAAAAGGCCATCTTCACCAGTTCCAACGGTGAAATTCCTTGTAATACTATGAATTAGCTGCGCCTGGGATCCACTCATTGGAATATCGAATATCCCCAAATAGTTTAAAGGGCTGTCGGCAGTGACTTCATGGTATTCACTAATTATCTCTGCCATTTCCAATTATTAAGCTGAGATGTAGTTTTGGACGATGTTCATTTTTATTAATACGGAGAGGACAGGATTCGAACCTGCGGAGCCCAAGGGCTCACAGTCTTTCCAGGACTGCCATTTAAACCACTCATGCACCTCT